>CAIOMK010000049.1 GCA_903859375.1 Candidatus Moraniibacteriota bacterium | reverse complement strand
CGTCCTGCTCGACCGGACGGGAATACATCCGTCAAAACGGACAGATCAGATCTTCGCGCTCATCAAGGGTGAAGGCGGGTATTTCGAAGAAGCAATCAGACCCGGTATCCACTACCGTATCGCGGCAGCCGGAGCGCTCGACGACGATACCGATGAGGACAAATTCGTCGTCCTGACCACCAAGGACCACTGCATGCTCATCGGCATCCCCGAAGGACTCATCGAAACACTCTGGGATGACCTCGTCGCCACACCGGAAGAGTACGACTTCGAAATCGTGAAGTCGCACGGGTTTCTTTTTCCGAAAATTACGTCGCGGGAGTAACTGAAAAAAGAAAAGCGCCTATTCACAAAGGATACGGCGCTTTTTTACTTTTTCGTTTTCAATGCTTCAGACGGTCCCGTCTTACAGGACACGGGTCCCAACATTTGTCGTTTCATAGATGAAGGCGGGCGGGAAATTGAGGATTTCGAAATCGATTCTCGGCCCATCATCAAACAGCATCCGTATGTCTTTTTTTGAAAACAACGAGTACTGAAACTGCAGGAAAGTGCCATTTTTTTTCAAGTGTTGTCTGATTTCCTGCAGAATCCCATCGGATACCCGTTTTGGCAGGGACGCGAACGGCAATGTCGAAATTATATGATCGAATTGCCTGTCACCGAAATAGTGAGAGATCTTTTCAGCCGAATCCTCGATGTATCTGATCCGGTCATCCTCTATCTCATGTTTCCGACATTTTCCATCCACCTCGAATATGACAAGAGTGCTTCCCGGAGTCATCTTCTCCACGATGCCACGAGTGAATACGCCACTGCCGAATCCGAGTTGCAGTAATTCAAGATCGTGACTATAGTCTATCTTCGATAGCATCTTCCGTACCAGAAATTTTGAGCTTGGAGCGACCGCTCCCCTTGTCCGCATTGCATTGATGGTGCTTTTGACACGGTTGGTCATAGTATATTTTTTTAAAAGTTCATAGATCCATTCCCAGATAGCTCTCACAGTGTACATGTTACAAAGAAAAGCGACCAGATATCGGTTTCCACGCAAAACAAAACGCCCCGATGACTCGGGGCGTCCGTATTTCCAGAACGTATGCCGGGAACCTGATTTCCGGTTGGAGCTCGGGATTCACGGGCAAGCCCGCTTCATCCGTTTTCACTTCTGCCGGCGTAGGAGGGGTGGCCGGCTTTCAGCCTCCAGCCGGAAATCAGATTCCCGACCTTCACACTCTGTCTTGTCTGGGTATCGTAGCGAGCCGGAAAGTATCCGTCAAGGGAAAACCCTATTTCTTGGTCTCTTCCGTCACCTCGGCTGCCGGCTTGCCGGACTTCTCCACCTTGGTCACATCGGCATCGACTTTGGTATCGAGCGCGGCGATATCGGCTTCGGTGCGGGGCGCTTCGACGAGTGCGATGACCGTCTCGACATCGTTTCCGATCGTGACGCCGGTCGGAAGGACGATATCACCGACTTTGATGACGTCATCGAAGGTCTTCAGCGAAGACAGATCGATCTTCAAGGTATGGGGAAGGTTGGCCGGAAGTGCCGTCACGTCGACCTCGTCGAGCGCCTTGATCAACACACCGCCGCCTTCGGTGATAGCTGCGGACTCTCCGACAAACTCGAGCGGTACGGTCGCCTCGATGACCTCGTCCATACGGACCTGGAAAAAATCGGCATGCGTGTAACGGTTCGTCAAAGGATGCATCTGCGTTTCCTTGACGAGGACGTTCACAGGCTTCTGTCCTTCGACGGACAGCACGATGATCGTGTTTTCTCCGGCTGCCTTGAAGGCGCGGGTGAACTCACGACTTTCGAGAGCGATGTTCGTCGGCGCGATGCCACGACCGAACAACGAAGCCGGGATGGATCCCGAGTTTCTCAGTGTCTGCAGTTTTTTGCCCGCCTCCCGGACAGTCGCTTTGAGTGTGATGACATCGGACATATACCTGTATACGATAACGGTTTAGTGGCTATTATAAGAAATCAATGTCGGTTTTTTTCCGGAAAAAACTCCCGTACTCCTCCGGTAAATCCCTTGAGGAACCGGTGTACCGCGAGTGTGTCATCGGTCGAAACCGGCTCACGTCCGTAGAACGTCCGTACTTCCTCGCGACCGAGATCGGTGAGTATCCCGAAACTTGCCGCCCCCATCTTCCCGAGGGAAACGAAGACAAGCGAGGATATGCCACACGACTCGCAGGCGATATGAAGCACCGTTTTCCGGTCATCTTCAGAGAGCAGTACGACCTTCGATGGATCGTACTTTTTCTGGCAGACCGGGCAGCGGATAAGCGGCTTGAGGTTGTCCAGAGAATGTCCCATGACCTTGAAAATAACGTTGGATACGGAGCCTCCGAAACGTTCCACGATGATAACACGGGCTTGGCCGGCCGTCAATCCCGCCCGAAGCCCTCATCCGCGAAAACGCTCATCACGCTAGACATCGAGATTCCGAACCATCTTCGCGCTTGTCTGAATGAACTTCCGTCTCGGCTCGACATCGCTCCCCATCAGGACGTCGAACATCTCGTCGGCCGCTTCCGCATCCGCTATCTTCACCTGGAGCATCAGTCGGGTCGCTGGGTTCATGGTCGTATCCCAGAGCTGATCCGGGTTCATTTCTCCGAGACCTTTGTATCGCTGGATGGAAACGCCTCCGACTTTCTCCTCCCCTTCCGAAGGAGCCTCATCGACCTCTTCCTCTCCCGCCTCGAGCTTCTTTGCGGCTGCGACCTTGCCCTTCTTTTCGGCCCGTGCGTCGGTTTCTTTCTTGATCTCTTCGAGGATACGCATCTTCTCCTCGTCGTTGTACGCGTACCGTACAGACTTGCCTTTCTGGAGCCGATACAGCGGTGGCTGGGCGATATAGATATTGCCGTTTCTGACCAGGTCTTCGTAGTAACGATAGAAGAACGTAAGGAGAAGCACCCGGATATGGGAACCGTCGACGTCGGCATCCGCCATGATGATAAGCTTGCCGTACCGGAGTCTCGTGATGTCGAAAGTCTCACCGATACCGGCCCCGAGCGCGATGATGATCGGCTTCAGGGTGTCGGATTTCACGACTTTGTCGAGAGTGGTCTTCTCCACGTTCACGAGCTTGCCCCGAAGCGGAAGGATGGCCTGAAATTCGCGGTTACGTCCCTGTTTCGCCGAGCCACCTGCCGAGTCGCCCTCCACTATGTAGAGCTCGGAGCGCAGAGTGTCCTTAGTCGAGCAGTCGGCGAGCTTGCCCGGGAGCGTCATGCCTTCGAGGGCGCCCTTGCGGATGACCGCATCTTTGGCGGCGCGTGCCGCGATACGGGCCCGGACTGTGAGGAGACACTTTTCGAGAATCGCTTTGGCGTCCGCCGGCCTGGTCTCGAGGTATTCCGCAAGACCCTCCGACAGAACCTGCGAAACGATACCGCGGACTTCGTTGTTGCCGAGCTTGGCCTTGGTCTGTCCCTCGAACTGCGGATTCGCGAGCTTCACGGAAATGACCGCGGTGAGTCCTTCCCGTAGGTCGTCCGATGTCATCGCGCCGTCCTTTTCTTTCATCAGGCCGTTCTTCTTGGCGTAGTCGTTGAGCACGCGGGTGAGTGCCATCTTGAATCCGGTGACATGCATGCCACCCTCGGGATTGTAGATATTGTTTGCAAACGCGAATAGATGTTCCTTGAAGCTGTCCGTGTATTGGATTGAAATTTCGACATACACGCCGTCCACTGTCTTCTCGATATAGACCGGAGTCTCATTGCGCACGACTTTGCGACGGTTGAGGAACCGGACAAAGGAAATGATGCCGGAATCGAAGAAGAACCCGTACTGGCGGGCGAGATGGGCACTTCCGGGCGCATCCGCTTCGCGAAGATCCTCGATCTGGATACGGACACCCTTCGTTAGATACGCCTGATAGCGGAGGTATTCGAGAATTTTCTCCCACCCGTATTCTATCTCCGGGAATATCTCGGAGTCGGCTTTGAACGTGATAGTCGTACCGGTGTCGGACGCCTTGCCTATCGGCTTGACGGACCCGACTGGGATACCGCGCTTGAATTCCTGCATCCAGAGCTTCCCTTCGCGACGGACGGTCACGCGGGTCCACTCGGAAAGCGCGTTCACGACCGAGACACCGACGCCGTGAAGACCGCCGGAAATCTTGTAGCCGTCACCGCCGAATTTGCCACCGGCATGCAAAACGGTGAGTACCGTTTCGAGCGTCGATTTCTTGGTCTGGGGATGCATCTCTACCGGGATGCCTCGGCCGTTGTCCTCAACTTCGACGACATTGTCCGGCAGGAGTCGGATCAGGACCTCGGTACAGTATCCGGCCATCGCCTCGTCGATCGAGTTGTTCACGATTTCCCAGATGAGATGATGCAGGCCTTCGATTGACGTGCTACCGATGTACATACCCGGGCGCTTCCGCACCGGATCGAGTCCCTCGAGGACCTGGATTGATTTTGCACCGTATTGTGATTTCTCAGCGTCTTTCTTTGCCATAGCGGTAATATATCGTCGGTTTTATAGCGTACCCGTTCCCCCACCGTCCTGACCCTCACCGCAGTATTGATTATCGATATCAGAGGTCGCCTCCCCTTCGCGCCGACAGACGACGCGCGGTCACTTCGACGAGGAGCGCTACCGCGAACCCGAGTGCCACGTTCCACCAGGCCAGCATCCCGAACCGGGACAAGCCAAGCAAAGACACGACGTAGGAGGACAGTATGAACCCCTGCCGGAACAACATATGAAATGATGCGGAAGCACCTGCCTCACCGAGAAACCGATTCGCGAACGCCACAAGTACGAGCGTCACCGCCCCTGCAAGAAACGAAAAAATCGTTCCGAGAAACAATGCCACGCCGACGATGCCGGCCATATCCGGATCGACGAGTAGGAACACCGATATCCACGTAGCCAGCGAAAGAACGGTAAAAAAACGGACCCCGATAAGGAGTTTCTGGAATTTCATAGGTTCCCTCTATTTTCTCCCATGTATTCCTTCGTAATACCGAGGAAAGAAGCGTATCAAACCGACAGCAGTACGCCAACCCCGTCACCGATATGATAGCGCGTTTTCCTGATATTGGCAAACCGAATCCATCTATAATAAAAGGCTTTTTATAGGCATTTTTTACAAAACCACAACCAAGTTATACTCCTTATTTTCTTTTCCAACTCCAGTTCCGACTTTTAACCCCAAAGAATCACGGAAAGTGACTATGAAGAACTCCTTCCCATCTCCGTTTCCGACCCCGTAGAGTTATGGACCATAACCACGTGGCACGCCCCGTAGCATTTCGAGTACGAAATCACAGAGCATGTTTCCAACGTTACAACGTTATAGACTTGACAGCCACTCCTTCGGACTCTGTTCACTGTTCTCTGTTATCCGTTCAAGTCTTTATAAACGTTATGAACAGTCCCCTCCCTCTTTCGCTGTGAGTTATCAGTTGTAAGTTGTAAGTTGTAAGTTGTAAGTTCCCTCTCACAGACTCGGCTGTACTTCGGTGAAATTGAGATTACACCCGGTACGGGTTCCCGCAGTCGTGGTCGTTCCGACACTACAGTCGACCGTCTTCCCACAGGCGTTCTTGACCCTCCAAAAAGTCTCGAAGTCGCAGTGGAGCTCTGGTTTGCATTGGAAGGTACAGTCCGCATAGCAGTTCGGAGACAGTCCTCCGTTTATGCCGTTGCAGGTCCATACCCAGTCATGTGCCCCGTAGGTGGAACCGGTCGAAGAGGATCCCGAGGTGGAACCGGTCGAACAGAGACCTGTCGACGGAATAGAATTGGTCTTGGTCATGTGAGCGCCACCGCAGACACCGTTTTGAGGCACCTCGCAGGTCGACGTAGCGGAATCCCATCCGTATCCGGTATCACAGTGATACTGACACCTCGTACCAGTGTCTGTCGCCCAGTATGAATACGGGGTGTTGTCGGTGAGGTTTATATTGTCATTGGCGAACATCGATGTATGAGCCGGTCTGGAACCGGTGCAGGAATACACAGGAGGCGTGTAGCACGCCGGGTACCCTGGACAATCACAGGTGTCACACGTTGGTGTGATAGGTGTTACTGGTGTGACGGGAGTGACTGGAGTGACGGGAGTGACGGGAGTGACGGGATTTACTGGTGTGACGGGAATGACGGGAGTGACGGGAGTGACTGGTGTGACAGGACAAGCTGATGTGGCAGCGCAAGCGTTGCCGCAGTTATCCTGACCGCCGCCGTAGCCACAAGCAGATGGACAACCAGTGGAGACGCATGCGGCAGCACAGGTGTTTGTGATTCCAGCGGCACCACAATCATAAATACCTCCGGTCTGACCTGATGGACAATTTAAAAGCGTGCAACAAGCGGTGCCAGAGGTACAATTAGCTCCCACACTGTCAGTCGGCATCAGAAGAGGATTAAATCCACCAAAACAAAAAGAATAATCAAAACACCACTGATTCGGTGGAACGAAATAAGTATCGCTAACACCACCCGCAAAGTCAGCCTTCGCTTGCTCTCCTACAACTAGTGAAGCGCTAATAATAAACAACACGAACAGACTAATTCTTCTCCCCTTCCACAGCAACCAACTTCCAATCCCTAAAAGCATTAGCAGGATTATCGCAAGAATAATTTTAATAAAGGAGCGAGAGAAAAAAGCTTTTATCATTACAAATAACTTCACATTGCCAGGACAAAGCGAGGTGTTGATATCTTCGCATTTGTAGGTTGTTTCTTTGGAATCAAGGATAGCGCCATCTTTTTTTAGTTCTGCTTTCAGGGTGAAGGATGGCGAGATGGTTTGAGTCTCAAATTCGGTTTTAGCTAGCAGTGGCAAGCCAACCACCACTCCACCCAAAGAAGCTTCTTTGATTAAATTTCCTTTTGCATCTAGGAGAGAAAGAACGAGTTGAGCGTCTTTGATTGGCATGAGGCCTGAGTTTATCAGACACGTCGAAAGAGTTGATTTTCCATTTTTGTCAAAGGAAAATTTAGTGTCCCAAAGGTTAGCCTTAACTATTGAAGGATCTTTTTTGAAATCAGGATTTATTAATCCTGTTGGGATGCCTTGAGGACATAGCAATGTTCCCAGCGTAGAGATTGTTTCTGGCTTGGTATTCCGAACCGAATCCTCAATCTGATTCTGCTGATCAGGCGTAAGTTTCTTGAAAGAATCCAGCTGTTGGATTTGCTTGAGGATAATGGAAGGATCAGGAGTAGTCGGAGTCTGGGCAAAAGAGCCCGTCGGAACAAGAAGGAACGATGCGAGAAGCGAAGCGATGAGGATGCGACGCATAGGGGTTGGTGTTAGACGGTCTTTCTGTTTATGTCGATAATATAGCACTAGATCGGAGGAATGGGAATGAGCACTGCGGACGTTACAAACGTTTCACGCCCCTCCTTCAGTCCCTGTTTAATGTTATCTGTTCAGATCTTTATGAACGGTCCACTCCCCCTCTTTCGTTGTGAGTAATCAGTTGTAAGTTGTAAGTTCCCTCTCACAGGCTCGGCTGTACTTCTACCTGATTGAGATTACACCCGGTACGGGTTCCCACAGTCGTGGTCGTTCCGACAGCACAATCAACGGTCCGTCCACAGTTGTTTTTGACTCTCCAGAAGGTCTCGGAGTCGCAGTGGAGATCGGGTCGACAATTGAAGTCACAGTGTGCATTGCAGGCAGCGGCCGATCCGCCGGAGAATCCGCAGTTCCAGGTCCAGTCTTCGGTACCGTAGGTATGGGAGCTGTTTGCGACCACGCCTGAAGAATTGCCGGTAGAACAGAGGTTTGTCGAAGGAGCGGAATCAGTCTTGGAACCGCTGGCACTGCCGCAGACACCGGGCTGGATCACCGTCACGGTCGCGTTGGTAGCGGGAGTCGATCCTCCGGCGCCGGAACAGGTGAGGGTATAGGTCGTGTCGGAGATAGGAGAGATCGTGAGTGAGCCGGATGGCAGCTGTGATCCGGACCATCCTCCGGACGCGGTACAGGTCGTCGCATCGGTCGTGGACCAGTAGAGGACGGTGGAAGCACCTTTCTGGATAGAGGTGGGTGAGGCGTAGAAAGAGAGGGTGGGAGCGGGAGTGGGAGGGACGACGGAGATGGATACGCTGTGCGTGGTCGTTCCGCCGGCATTCGAACAGGCGAGGGTATAAGCCGTGGCGACAGAGAGGGCTCCGGTCGAGACTCCGGTCGTCGGGTTTCCCGCGATCAAAGCCGCGTTCGTCGGAGTCGCTGCAGACCATGCAGAGGATACGGGAACTGCGGATGCGGCACAGGATGTCGCATTGGTCGGTATGGTCCAGGTAAGTTTCGAAGCACTCCCACTGACCACGGATGTCGGAGTAGCAGTGAGGGTGAAGGTGGGAGGAGGTGGGATTATGGAGACCGTTACGCTATTCGTCGTCGTTCCTCCCGGGCCAGAACAGGCGAGGGTATAGGTCGTGGCCGTAGAGAGAGCTCCGGTCGAGGCTGAGCTGCCGGCCGTCGTCTTGGATCCGGACCATCCTCCGGATGCCGTACAAGACGTGGCATTGGTGACCGAGGACCAGATAATAGTCGAGGCATTGCCGCTCGTCACGGATGTCGGGGAAGCAGTGAGGGTGAAGGTTGGGGCAGGAGTGCACGCCCCATTGTTACATGACTGGGAAGTGTTACCGGAACAAGCCGAACCACCGTTAGCAGGATATGGATTGGAACAGGTCCGAGACTGAGTACCTGGACCGCAAGAAGCGGAACAGCCGGACCAGCCGGACCAGCCTCCGTTGACTGGCGTATCAGCCATGCAATTATAATAATAGGGCTGCCCAGAATAAGTAAACTTTGGATTAGCTGGAACCCCAGACCAGCAAAATAAGCCCAGTCCGTTATAATAGGCTGCTCCAGAATAAGACCATGAATCACAACCGAATCCTCCACCAGGATGGGCATATGGGACGCAAGAACCCGTGCCTACATTGACAGTAGCCCCAGTTACGCATT
>CAIOMK010000048.1 GCA_903859375.1 Candidatus Moraniibacteriota bacterium | reverse complement strand
TGGAATAATGAGATAAACGGGAATCTCGATGGAGTCGTTTTGAAAATTGAAGAATGGTGCATGTAGAACCCCTCACCAAAGCCCTCTCCCGGAGGGAGAGGGGGCGGAAAAAAGAAGGATGGCAGAAAAATGGGATGGAGCAGGTGAAAAAAAAGAATGAACGTAATCTGGAATTAGGTAAAAACTATGAATAATGGAAAAGTATTGCAGGTTATCGGGCCGGTGGTGGACCTCGATTTCTCGGTACGCGACGGTGAAGCAGTGTTGCCGGGAATACACGAGGCCGTCGATATCCCGCTCGAGAGCGGTAAGCTGGTTGTCGAGGTGCATCAGCATCTCGGTGACGGACGCGTGCGTACGATCGCGATGGGGCCGACTGACGGATTGATCCGCGGCATGGAAGCTCATACGACGGGTGCGGCCATTTCCGTACCGGTCGGGCATGCGGTACTCGGGCGTATGATGAACCTGTTTGGTGATCCGATCGACGGCGGGAGCGATATCGTGACGAAGACGAGACTGCCGATTCATCGTGAGGCACCGGCATTCGACGAGCAGTCGACCGAAGCGGAAGTGTTCGAGACGGGTATCAAGGCTATCGACCTCATCTGCCCGTTCATGAAAGGTGGCAAAGTCGGCCTCTTCGGCGGGGCGGGTGTCGGCAAGACGGTCGTCATCCAGGAACTCATCCGAAATATCGCGCAGGAACACGGAGGATTCTCGGTCTTCGCCGGCGTCGGCGAGCGGACCCGCGAAGGAAACGATCTCTATCACGAAATGAAAGACTCTGGCGTGCTTGAAAAGACCGCACTTGTGTTCGGACAGATGAACGAACCGCCGGGAGCACGTGCACGGGTCGCGCTCTCCGCACTCACGATGGCCGAGGCCTTCCGTGACGAGGGTGGCAAGAACGACGTCCTTCTGTTCGTCGACAATATTTTTCGTTTCACGCAGGCAGGCTCGGAAATCTCGGCGTTGCTCGGTCGCATCCCGTCGGCGGTGGGATATCAGCCGACCTTGGCCGAAGAGATGGGACTGTTGCAGGAGCGTATCACCTCGACGAAATCCGGTTCTATCACATCCGTGCAGGCGGTCTATGTGCCTGCGGACGACCTGACTGACCCGGCGCCGGCGACCACGTTTTCCCACCTCGATTCGACGGTCGTGCTCTCCCGTGCAATTTCCGAACTCGGCATTTACCCGGCCGTCGACCCGCTTGATTCGACTTCGACCATCCTTGACCCGGCAATCGTCGGTGAGAAGCACTACGAGGTCGCACACGGCGTCCAACGGATACTCCAGCGGTACAAGGACCTGCAGGACATCATCGCCATCCTCGGCATGGAGGAGCTCTCTGACGAGGACAAGCTTACCGTCCTCCGTGCCCGTAAGGTGCAGAAATTCCTCTCACAGCCGTTCTTCGTCGCGGAACAGTTCACCGGCAAGTCCGGTAAGTACGTGACGCGTGAGAAGACCGTGGAAGGCTTTGGCAAGATTCTCGCCGGAGAACTCGATGATATTCCGGAGTCGGCATTCTATATGAAGGGAAGTATCGAGGAAGTCATGGCAGAGGCTGCCAACTAACAACTAACAACTAACAACGGGGAGCGGGGAGGGGACTGACAACTAACAACTAACAACTGACAACGAGGAGCGGGGAGGGGACTGACAACTAACAACTAACAACTAACAACGAGGAGCGGGGAACAGGAAACGGGGAGAGAATGAGTGATTCGCGTCAGTAAATGATATGGAAAAATTCCGGTTTAGGAAATGGAAAGTATACAATGATTCGCAGAAGCTCTTTTCCCTTATTCTGA
>CAIOMK010000047.1 GCA_903859375.1 Candidatus Moraniibacteriota bacterium | reverse complement strand
TGCAGTGCGGGCAGGAAGACGGACGTCTCTTTCCAAACCGGTAATTGATCGTTGTCCCTATCTTCGCTTTCGACTCTTCTCCCCCGTTCCCGCTTGTGACTTTCGACTTTTCACTTGTGACTATTCTCCGACTTTCGACTTGTAACTTTCCACTTCTGACTATTCTCCAGCTTTCGACTATTCTCCGACTTGTGACTATTCTCCGACTTGTGACTATTCTCCGCCTTTCGACTATTCTCCCCTTGGTATATACTGTCGTCAACAAACACAAATAACGGCTATGGATCGAGGCACGGCTGCCATCATTCCGACGCTTCTCATCTTTTCTTTTTTGGTTTTCTCTTTTCCCTCTTTTGCGGACGAGCCTTTCGCTTCCACGATCGACATTCCTGACGTGGACACGGGAGCGACGGCATCCGAACCGAACATAGATGCTCCGACCGAGAGTGGTGACTCCGCTATCGGAAATTTTCCAATTGCAAAAAAAGAAACGCCTCCGTCGGAAAGAGAAACATCCGTCGACGTGTCTTCCGGGTGTCCGGCCGACATCGTGCCGGAAACCGACGCATCACCCGTCGAAAAGAGCGGTGACAGCCCTGATGCACCCGTCGAGACCATACTAGAAAAGACTGTAACAGAGCCTGAAACGCTGATTCCGGTTGAAGAAACACATACCGATACTCCTCCGTCCGCACCCGATACGATTCCCACTCCCATGTTCATGATGATGGCCGTTTCAGCGGACGAGTCGACAAGAGATACCCTCCTTCAGACAATCATCATACGGGAAGTGCAGATCGAGGGAGAGGTCTCAAACGATGACTTCGTCGAGCTTTACAACATAAGTGACACAGCGGTCTCGCTCAAGGATTTCGAATTGCGACGCAAAACAAAAGGAGACGCGACGGCGAAGGGCTCACTGTTCCACGCGTTCTCGGATACGGACAGTATCGCCGGCCATGGATTCCTCCTCTGGACAAACAAAGATGGCAAAGCCTACTGGATCACATCACTGTCCGACGTGCACAGTCCGAACAAGACGTCTCCGATCCTTTCCGCGGACAACAGTCTCGCATTGTTCGACCCGGGCGGTACGATCGTCGATGCTGTCACATGGGGCTCCGGACATACGGTCCCGTTTTCCGAAACGGTCAGCGACAATCCTGGGAAGAACAAAAGCCTCGTCCTTGATATGGAAACACGTCTGTGGTCGATATCGGATACCCCGACGCCGACGAACAGCAAAGGAAAAACAGTGGAAGCGCCCATCATAGCGACTCCGGCACCCCTTCCTCCGATCGGTACCATCGTCATCAACGAATTCCTCCCTTCTCCACAGCAAGGCTCTCTTGAGTGGATCGAGCTTCGGAACACCGGTGCCGTGCCGGTATCGCTTGCCGGATGGATTTTGAAAGATGCGTCCATGGGCGCAGGACACACGTTCCCGGCGGACGTGACGATCGCTCCGGACGGCTATCTCGTCATCGATGCGGGCATCTCAAAAATCGCGCTCAACAATACTGGTCCGGAAAGTGTCATACTTCTTTTCCCGGACAAGACAATCGCCGATACCTTTGCATATGACGGGAGTGAACAAGGCGCCTCATATGCGCGCACCGATTCGGGCGCGTTCATCATCACACATATGCCGACCCCGGGCACGATAAACACATTCGACACAGCGGGGGGAACATCCGTCATTCCTCCGGCTGGCACGATCCGCATCAACGAACTTTTCCCGAACCCGACAGCGAAAGGTGAGGGAAACGAATGGATCGAATTGTACAATACGGGCAGTGCAACCGTCTCACTTTCCGGCTGGAAGCTCCGATCGGGATCAGGAAAATTCATCTGGTCGGACAGTCTTGCGACGGCACTTCGTGAAATCCCCGCGAACGGATTCGTGGTCATCCCGCGCTCGCTTTCCAAACTCACCCTCCGGAACACCGACGGCATCGTGACACTGTCCGCACCTGATGATACGGTCTCGGACACGGTCTCATACGACGCGACGATCGAGGAAGCCTCGTACGGGCGGTCCGATACCGGCAGGTTCCGATGGAGCAAAACACTCACTCCGGGAGAAAAAAACATATTCGGCACGGAACCGGGAGCGAAGAAATCATCCATTCCGAAGCGGGGCTATGTGAACATGTCTCTGACGTTTTCCACAGACGGGAACAAGAAAAATATGAAGTATTCCTGGGACTTCGGCGACGGTCACAGGAGTTCACTCGACGATACGAGTCACCGCTACGGGAAAATCGGGACGTATCATGGCTCGCTCACTGTCTTCGACGGCATCGAGCGGTCATTGAAACCGTTCACGGTACGGATCGGGAAATATCCGCGACAAGATATCCATTTCACGGAACTCTGCCCCAACCCGACCGGCACGGACACCGGTTCCGAATGGATCCGCATCAAAAATGACGACACGAAAAAAATCAATCTCACCGGCTGGATCATCGCCACCGGCACCGACAAGGAAACACTCGTGAACCATGTGATCATCACGGATCGCTCCCTCGGACCCGGCGAAGAAATCGCCGTCACGCATGACGATTCGAAATTCACCCTTCCCAACCGGTACGCCACAATCGAACTCCGCCGACCGGACGGCAAAACGGTGCAGTCGGTCTCGTACAGGATGGAAAAGGATATCGTCGAGGACGCCGTCTATATGGAAAGGGAAGAATCCGATTGGGTATGGTCGATACCGGTGACGGATGATCCCGTCGACACACCCTCTGAAAAATCCGCACAGAAAGAAATCGTACTCGCCCCGTATGCATCGGGCATGACCGCCGATCCGGACTCGGACAGACTCTCATTCAACGAATTCATCGTCCTCGGCACGCCGTACGCCGTCACGCTCTCCGATACCGTCCCACGTGTCCTCGGCACTTCCACCGAGCGACTGAAGCCGGTTGCGCCGTCATCGGAATCATTCCCCGACCTGATGTTCAGATTCCTGAACGGGGCCATTCTTGACGCCCGCGCGGAATAAGGGTCCGGACAAAATAAAAGACTCCCCTGCTTCTTCGCAAGGGAGTCTTTGTTTGGTGTGGCCCGTGATACGGTCAGTCGACTGCCATGCTCGTCAGGGCGTCATTCGGAAGATATGTATTCAGTATGCGTTTGATCTCCTCAGAGGAATCTCCGGTAACTATCAGTCGAAAAGTGTTTTCCTCTTCCCTGTGATACAGAGATATCCTGATTTCCGAACCGTAGCGGACATCACGTATAAGTTCCCATATTCCAGGACTCGTTTCCTTGTCGGCAACATCCGGTATGGTCACCCGTACTGCACAATGTAGATTTCTTGTCTCGTTATAATCTTTCAAAATGTCTTGAACGGTTTCGTCTATCTGTACAGCGACTCTGTGTCCTCTTTCGTTGATTGCTTGTGTTTTTTTTGCCACTTCCTCCGCGGAAGTGAATCCATATACTGATACGTGGGCTATTGCCATCGGCTCTCCATTTATGTTTCGAAAAAATAATAATTTGTAAGGAGCGGACTCCAAACTAATAGTGACATATAATCTTTATACTGTCAAGGGTCATCGGTAATGTGTACACACATATGGCGGTTTTTGCTAGGCTCTGGGGTCATCCCTCATCCTGGCCCTATGTCCATCCATATGTCAGAAACCATACAGGAAGAGAGATCGAGGTGGGTTCTCCCGATCGTCGAGGGTGAGCTGAAACTTTGTGACGTGGCAACGGTCTGTCCATACGGGAAACGGACACTGGAGCGGTGGGTCGCGGCATACCGTGAGGGAGGCGGGGATGCGCTCATCCCGCACTCGACCCGTCCGAAGACGTCGCCCAAGGAAACCCCGATTCACATCAAAGAACGGGTCG
>CAIOMK010000046.1 GCA_903859375.1 Candidatus Moraniibacteriota bacterium | reverse complement strand
GAGCCAGGCATACGAGTCGGTACCGTCCGCCATGTGGAAGCGGACCGAGACATCCGTATTGACCGAAGCATTCGACCAGTCCGAGAAATCATAGACAGTCCCCGCTGTCACCGGGACGTTGTCGAAATACCATTTCGCGTCTCCATCAGTATGAAAACTCACGGTAATCTTTGCGGCATTGCCGGTATGTCCGACGACCGGATATTCGAATGCGGTCGTGAGACTCCCCCACTGTCCCTGCGACCAATTCGCGGGGAGACTTCCGTTCGCCGTTTCCAGCGACGGGTTCACGATGAGGTTCGTCGAGGCGGCGTGGGATGTCTTTATTGAAGCAAAGACGGCTATAGCGAGAACTATCCCGCTCAAAAACAATACGCGGGAAAAAACTGAGTGCATCATATCTTTTTCATACAGTACATAATTATTAGGATTGACCGTAGTACCTTGTCGGTCCCATCTCCACCGGCGTGCCCTAAACGGCATGCGCCGGCGGAGAGATTCATATCCTGTCCGTCGTTGTCCGATCATTTCACGAGCATCGATACACCCTCGCCGAAGGTCACCGTTTTCATAGACTTCGATTTCACATAATCGACGGTCTGCTGAAGGATGGCCGGATCATTGCTGTACAGATTGTCGGGAATGTTCGGGAGCACCGCCTGTTCATGAAGCGTGAGGATGAGCCACGTCTTATCCGCGACGGCCTTGTCGATCCATCCCTTGATGGTACCGATGGACACATCGCTGTTCACGTTCTGACTCAACAGACGATACGGATCGGATGAAGGTGAGTTGTACCCCAGATCCGTCGAGCGCGCGCCCTTGTATCCAGCCCCTTTCACGAGCGATATGATCGAATCGTTGTAGGAGCCGAGCGGATACATGAACGAGGTGGTAGTGATACCGAGACCCAGCAGATCGCTCTTGGACCCGGTGATCTCAGTCGTCGCCTTCGCCAGAGAAAGCGTGACGAGATCCGGATGTGTCCTCGAATGCGAAGCAATCTCGTGACCGTTCGCAGCCATCGCCTTCACCTGGTCCTTCGTCATATAGGCGGGATCGGTATAGGTCCCGGTCGTGATGATAGCCTGTGTGCTCTTGATACCGGCCTTGTCGAGAATCGGGAGGCCATTGGTATAGACGCTCCTGTACCCGTCATCAAAGGTGAAGGAAATCATCCCTTCGGCGAACTTCGGCGCCACTCCCTTGTCGAGCAAGGAGTAGTCATCCACCAGAAGCGTTCCCTTGGCCGAGATAAGATGGAAGATCGATACGGATGCGGCTCCGACTGGCGCGGTAAACGAGGCAGTGAACTGTTTCCACGCATTGGTACCGGTGAGCCGTCCAAGTCCGATATATTGATCAGTCCCGTCTGTCATATGGACTCGTGCCGTCACTGCCGTATCGGCAGAGGCATTCGACCAATTCGAGAAGGCATACAGATTTCCAGCCGTCACCGGGACATCCTTGAAATGCCATTTCGCGTCACCGTCCGTATAAGCGCTGACGGTTATTTTCGCGGCATTACCCGTATGTCCGGCGACCGGATACGAGAATGTTGTCGTGTTGTTCCCCCACTGACCTTTCGTCCAGCCTGATGGGAGATTTCCCCTCAGCGTCTCAAGGGATGGGTTCGAAACGAGATTCCCTGCCGGGTTGATCGGATCGGGTATGAACTGTGTGAGCGAATAATCATCGACCATGAGCGAGCCATTGCTCCCAAGAACATGGAATACCGTCAATGACACGACTCCGGTCGGAACAGTGATCGGCGAATAAAACTGT
>CAIOMK010000045.1 GCA_903859375.1 Candidatus Moraniibacteriota bacterium | reverse complement strand
TTACAACCTTTTTTTGTTGAAAGACGATAATAATAAAATTATCATGATATATCGACACACATATTTTACTCTGGATACCGAAGCGAAGACTGTTTCAGATGAAAACGGCAAACCGCTGGCGTTTACAGAATATCTCTTTCGAGCGCTCCACTTCCTCTGCGAATATACGAACATCGGCACCGATGAGTTCGGTGATCTTATCGGAGGCGAAGAGAGCGACCGATTGTATGATCACAATGCCATCCGTCAGTATAAGTATTGGATAAACAAACTTCTCGGACATGATGTGGTCCATTATAAGGAACAGCGGTTTTTTATCGATGGTGAAGTTATGAAAGGCGAAGAGGCTCCGGTTCCGGCTGTGTCAGTGACGGAAGACTCGGTCGTTCTAAAAGCCGTTTTTTCGAAAAAAATCATCGTGGCGATCGTTGTGGTTCTGCTTGTCTCGGCGGTATCGCTTTCCGCATATGCGTTCGTCAACAAGCCGGTCGTGTTGGCTCGGCCGAAATCGAATATGATACTTATTCCGGCCGGGAACTTCTTCATGGGCAGCACCGAAGAACAGGCCCTACAGGCGTTCAAGATGAACGGGGAAATATACGAAAAAGAGAGCTATCTCGCGGAATACCCGAAAAGAACGGTATTTCTTCCCGATTACTCCATAGACAAGAGAGAGGTTTCGAACGATGAATATACCAAATTTTCAATTGCCACGGGGTACAAACTTCCCGATATTTCGGCAACCCAGAATTTGAATGCTCCGAATCAGCCGGTAGTCGGCGTCGATTGGGACGATGCCTCTGCATATTGTACCTGGGTCGGGAAACGGTTGCCGACCGAAGCGGAATGGGAGAAAGCGGCGCGTGGAACCGATGGGAGGATCTTTTCATGGGGGAACGAGTGGGATCCAAGCAAAGACAATCACGGAAGTCTTGGAATGTATCGCCTCGATGAGAGCGACGGGTTTGTTTACACTGCACCGGTAGCGACGGAACTGGGCGTCAGTCCGTACGGTGTCCTTAATATGTCCGGCAATGCGTACGAGTGGACAAGCGATGATTACAATACCTATCCCGGAAATGATAAATATTCGTATGTCTTGCTTGATAAGGGGGCGAAAGTGATGAAGGGCGGAGCATTCGATGACGGCCCGAGCGAGCATCGTCCGGCATCACGGATCGGATATCCCAAAGACTTTCGCGGGTACGGTTTCGGTTTCCGTTGCGCAAAATAAAGAGGACCGGTCTCATGGCGAAAGTCGGATATCGAAATCGATAACCGACGATAAGATACCTCCTCTTCGCTTGAGGCGCTTCGCGTGCCGAAGCAGTCTCCGGAGCGCTTTCCAGGACGTCACTCCGCAAGTGTGCGGATCGCAGTGACATCTTCTTTGACTTTGAAGATAGCTTCCCGGAGGTGAGCCGGGCCGAGATGACAGATAATCAGAAGCACTCGACATTTCACGTCGCAGAGTGACCGTATTTTATCTCAATGACGAGCTGAGATGGTATATAATTTGAAATATTGAACAATAAAAAGGCTTTAATAAGGTATTTATATCGTAATACGCAGTAATACTAGAGGGAGGTATATACTGTTTGAGGCGATGCGTACAGATGGGTCTTGCTTCAGACAGTCTGTTGCGTTTTCTCCGTGAAGGATGGGAGCTTCTCTCTTTGAAAGAAGTTGAAAGGGGAGTTCCCGAACCTTCATGGATCGATGCTAAGCTTCGATCACACGAATATTAAAAAAGACGTCATAAACCGATATTCGAAGATGATTTTTTCGGATGTCGCAAACAATAAAACAAGGGCGGTAAACATGGAACAGCAGAAAGCCGAAAGAGCGTCGATACCTTTGCAACCGATATTCAAACGAAATGACGATGATGTTGCACATCGGCCGAAAATGCTAAAGGAAGTGACGGACATGCAGATAGTGTTATTCTGGATTGGTCTTGTCGAAAAGCAGAATAATGATGCTCTCGGCGACTATAGAAGACAGTGTTTCATAACCGGCGCCAGACTCGCCTTAGGTTTCCTCAAAGATGAACATTCAAAGCAAATACTCAAGGAATGTATCTTGAATAACATGAGAGATCCACATAAAAAGCATACACGATCGGACGCCAGTGGTCGGATCATGTAATACTCTTTGTTATATAAGAGTAAATCGTGGGTGAGCAGTCGGCATCATATCCGTCTCCCAGATCGTTTGGGGGCGATTTGAGAAGTCGGTATATTGTCGAACAGCCGTTAAGCGCGAAAAATAACCCACGTACAGAAAACCTGTTCGTGGGTTTTCTGTTTTTTATCTCAAAGTATGTATTCGGATACCCGATTCAGCCGATAGAGGCGTTATCATATGAACTTGAATAAGCCATAAATATCGTATTACACCGTAATACAACGCACTCATTTATACTGTACCGTGTGAGAAGGCGTCTTGCGACCTTGTGGCTGTTCATGCCGATGCGGTCGCATAATCAAATATTTGCTTCGAGGGGATTGAGTTCCTCTTTTGTCGCGGGAGATCTTGTATTTTTGGAACGCACCTTCAATAATCGTTGTTTTGCATGAGATACCGACACAAATATTTTCGACTCGATTCCGAGTCCAAAATTGTCCTTGATGAGAATGATAAACGGCTTGCTTTCACCGAGCAGTTGATTTTGGTGCTTTTGTTTTTGTGTGAACATGAAAAAGCCCAAACCGATGAAATCGGTGATTTCATCCATGGATTCGAGAGCGACCGATTCTACAATCTCAATTCAATCCGGCAGTATCGGTACCGTATCAACAAGTTCCTCGGACACGATGTCATCCAGTATAAGAACCAGCAATTCTTTATCGATGGGACTGTCGAACCCGA
Source organism: Candidatus Moraniibacteriota bacterium (assembly GCA_903859375.1). Taxonomy (GTDB): domain Bacteria; phylum Patescibacteriota; class Minisyncoccia; order Moranbacterales; family UBA1568; genus JAAXTX01. Next base: position 5,667 of record CAIOMK010000045.1, on the reverse strand, counting down.
TGAGGAGCCGGTCAATCCGAAAGTGCCCGCAGTGCCGGATCTGGTGCCGGATTCAGTGCCTGAAACGGAAACTCTTCTTGTCCCAGTCACCAATAACCGCCAGAACGACGAGAATAATCGGTTCGCGAGGAATATGCTTATACATGTGGTTTTCATAGTCGGATCCTGTATCGCGATTCTTTTGTATGTCATGCTCACCCGTCACCCGCTCTTTCCCCAGACCTGGGCAGTCTTGACTTCCGAGGCTTCGGATATGGCGATTATCCCTGAGGGTGAATTCCTGATGGGTAGTACCGACTCACAGACACTCGATGCGTATAAGGCTGACAATGAGGTGTATCCCAAGGAGCGGTATATGGCTGAATATCCGCAAAGAAAAGTGTTCGTGCCGAAGTTTTCCATAGACAGGGAGGAGGTGTCTAACGATGAGTATGCCATGTTCGCGGAAGCGACCGACCGGTCATTGCCGGAAAGTTTGAGATTACAAGATCTGAATTCGCCAAACCAGCCGATAGTCGGCATCGATTGGAATGAAGCAGACGCATATTGTGCCTGGGTAGGGGAACGGTTGCCGACCGAAGCGGAATGGGAGAAAGCGGCTCGGGGTACGGACGGCAGGTTGTATCCGTGGGGAAATACATGGGACAACGCCAAGGACAATCACGGAGATGGGAAGCTGTATGGTACCGATTCGAGCGATGGATTCAAGTATGCGGCGCCGGTCGGAACCGAATCAGGAGTGAGCCCGTATGGCATATTGAATATGTCCGGCAATGCGAACGAATGGGTGAGCGATGACTTCAACTCGTATCCCGGTAATGACAAATATTCTTACGCCTTGTTGAACAAGGGAATGAAGGTCATCAAGGGAGGGGCGTTCAATAACAGCGTGAGTGAGCATCGTCCGGCGTCGAGAATCGGATTTCCAAAAGATTTCCGTAATTTCAGTTACAGTTTCCGGTGTGCGAAGGATGTACAGTAGTGTATTATCGAGGCTTGTGTACGTCATGTAAAAAGTAATGCGGTGTAATACTCCTTCACAGGTTTATTATATGGGTTATCAGACGGTTACCATCTGTTTCGGGTAGTCGCTTCCTTATGAGTTTTCATTTGTGTGAAAGCTTGTCATGGGGCGGGAGCTTCTCTCCACGAGAGAGGTTCCCGCCCCTCCGAAGGAGGGGAATGAACGTAGGACTTTATTGATCATTAAAATTGAGCAGTACGATAGTGTGACGGTGCTCTTATCTTAGCAGTGCTCATTTTTAACCACTTAACCATGGGAAACAGTGAACAAACAAGACAAGCAACAGATATGGAGATATCTTTGTTTTGGGTAGGGCTTATCGACAATCCGTACACGGATATCGACGGTCTCAATGCAAGAAATTTGTATATCAGGCTGGTAAAGTACCTTCTGCCATCGATCGGCAACGAACATGCCAAGGAGTTTCTTGAGGCAGCTATCCGAAAGTATGAGAAACATTAATAAGTATTTTACATGATCCGACTGTTATCGTCGGGGTATGTAGCATTTCTTTATATATTGTTTCTCACGGACAAGGATGGCACCGGCAACCGTTTTCAACGGGAGATTGAGAACGGTTGTATGATATTTCAACCAAAAAAGGAGGATGAAACGATGAAGACAGTACACGATGAAATACCGGCATGGCTTGTCCTAAGAGCGTCACTGTATCGTTTGTTTTTAAAAAACGGTATCGTCTCGACATCGAAAGATAAGCCTGAAATCAGCGTGGATCAGCCTGAAATCAAGCCTGCCGAAGGTATCGTGAATGAACAACGTCTCCCATATCCAGAGTGAAGGGGACTCATATATGAGTTCTCCCGAATCCGACCCGAAAAGACCGCAGTACCAAACCCGCGCGCAGAACATTCTGTATCGCGGGTTTCTTTTATTCTCTTCTTCCGGGTCTAATAGCCGTAGCTTGCCACGGAAAGGTCACGCGAGGTGGGACTGGATCCCTGGTCAATCCACGTCGTTCGCGAATGACTGTGGCAAGCCAGGGCTGACAAGTCGAGAAGGCATACCTCGTGGCTTGCCGAAAGGAATATTTAGCTAAACGATGTTTTTGGTTTTCACTTTTTGTAGCAAGAAATTCATTTATTATTACGTCATTTATGTGCCATATAAAACGATATACGCAGTAATACGGTAATGCCGTGTATGCTCGTGATGCGTATTGATCGAAAGTTGTTTATTACGTGTGTAAACGGTGTTCGTGCAGGAAAGCTTCATATGATACTGTGTGACTTTCTTACAAAAACCAGTCGAATAAAGCTTCGATACGGTTGACACGACATATATGTATGGTTGTTTCCGTCTGGATTTCTATGGAGCATTTTTTCGTACAATACGGGTGAACGGTCAGAAAGCCGACGAAAGTCAGTCGCTTTTTATTGAGTGATTCTCGTCGGATTATTTGTATATCATATAATTTATCATTGATTGAACGGCTATGACTATGAATCGCATACGGTCAGGGAAAGTGAGAACATGGTTTCGGATATTTGACTCGATGGTGATTTTTTCGATGATACTGCAGCTTGTCGCTCCGGTAATCGTGTTCACGCCACGCGCCTTGGCACAGGAAACTCCTGTCATCGCCACCGATCCGTCTTCTGTGACGGTCCCAGCCATTGATACGCCGAAAGTTGATCCGACTCCGGCTCCGGTCGAGCTGAAAGTCGAAACACCTGCACCTGTGCCGACCTCTGCTGTTGACCCGGCTTCGAAAGTTGCAGATCCGGTGACCGACCCGACCTCGACACCGGTACCAGCCGTCGACCTGACTTCGAAGGCCACAGACCTGGAAACGACCCCCGTGACCGACCCGACCCCGACACCGGTACCAGCCGTTGACCCGACCCCCGCAACGGTTCAGGTATCTGACATGCCGACGACGCCGACTGTGGACGCGGCAGGCGAGGCGACGATCGAGCGGGCCATTCCCGAATGGGTCGCGGACAGCAACAAGCAGACGACCAGCAATGTGGTCGTGCTCGGTAAGAAATATGTTGCTCCACAGAACGATCAAGTGACGGTCACCTTCACCAAACTCCCAACAACTCCGGGCAAACTTTCCATCGAGGAGATCACTTTGACGGACGAGCAGGTCGCGAGCCTGCATGCGCTTTCGAACAAGGCGTATGACATCACATCTGATATGGCCGATGGAACTTTCACATACACGATGACCTTGCCCAAGCCGAAGAATCAGCAGAAGGTGCAGATCAAGTTTGCCGAGGACGTAGCCGGACTTGAGAGCGCCGATACGGTGCCGAGTGCCGATGTGACAACCAAGACCGATTCAGTCAGCGCAGGATTAGATCACTTCACGATTTTCGTGGTGAGCAGTCCACTGTTAACAGGGAATGATTGCGCTAATGCTGGTGCTGACATTGGTACTGTTTGCTACGCGACTCTTGAAGAAGCAATTGTATCCGCTTCCGCTAATTCTGGAGCAGACACTATTAAGTTGGTCGGAACAACACTGACACTTTCAGTCAGAGAGACGACACTTCCGGTCGGGGATACAATACAGATACCTAGCGGATACAATTTGATAGTTCCGAATGGAGTAAGTCTCATCATTCAAAAAACTGGAGGAGTTTTGAATGAAGGAACGTTGACGATAGAAAACGGAGGAGTTGCAACATCCACAAACCCTTCAAGTATAACTAATTCTGGAACAGGAAAGACGGTAATTAACGCCGGTGGCTCCGTCACGGATAACAGTATCCCATACGTTGGACTATCTGGGATGATAAATCCAACTGATGGATCACTCGAGATTATCTCGTCTGGCATGCATATACCCTCAGGAAGCAAAGCCTCTCTTCTTAGTAATTTCGGAGTAACAGACACGCTTGTTGTTGATGGAGAATTGACAAATAATTCCGGCTTTGGATTTTCAGTGGCAGGGACGGTTACCATTTCATCTTCTGGAACTCTTATCAATCACGGAACAATCACTCTTGGTTCTGATGTTTCTGGTGCAGCAAAAACCCTTACGATTGCAGGAATATATAGGGGAGAGACTCTCCCAACAGGCAATGGGACGCTCACTATTACCGGTACTGTAGAAGTGAGTACTGCATCTGAATTAACAAACGCTATAAATTATGTACAAGTATCAAAAATCAAATTAATCAATGACTTTACTGTTGATAGTGTCTTACAAATTTTTTCAGGAACAGCAAGAACTCTGGAAATTGATGGTAATAACAAAACTATCTCAGCAAGCGGGACATTCAATGCTGGATCTGCTGGATCTGTCATTCAAACATCTGACACTTCAGATAATGGGACAACTTTAACTATTAAAAACTTGACAGTAGATGCAAATAAAAAAGCAAAAAATGCATTTCAAGCGTATAAAGCAGGGCCACAAATTGTATTACAAAATTTGACAGTGAAGAATGCATTACACACAGGACTTATGGTGAACCGTTCTCCAAAGGTTACCCTTGACGGTTTGACGGTAGGAACAGGAGCAGCCTCAAACGGTTCTTATGATATTTTCGTAAAATCACCAGACACTCTAAATGCTTCTTTGATAGCAACAAATATTCCAGAGAGTGTTAAGATATTTAAGGCAAATCCTGGAACAGGAATGACTGTTAGTCTTTCTGTTAATGGAACTCAGGCTCCTGACACTTTAGGAATCGATACTGCCACTGCGAATGGTTTGCAAGAAGGAGGAACACTCGGTTGGAATGTTGTTGTGCCGACCTTGAGTAGCATCGCAATTACTCATCCAGCAAACAAGCTTACATATACAGTTGGTGAATCTTTAGATATCACTGGCTTAACAGTCACCGGAACGTACGATTATAGAAATCCGAGCACAAAAACTGAAACCGTAATCCTCTCTGATATAAGTGGATTCAACAGTTCTTCCCCGGAAGTCGGACAGACATTGACGATCACGGTCGGAGGAAAGACGACGGCCTATACTGTTATTATCAACAAAGCCAGCCAATCTTCACTAACAGTTACAAATACGTCGGGTATATATCCAACAGGTTGGACAGTGGGAACGTCAGGAGGAGATGGAACTGGAACAGTTACTTTCGGAGTAGTTTCCGGAACAGCATCGGGTTGTTCTGTGGTAGCAGGAACTGGTGCTCTTACATTTACTTCGGCTGGTACATGCTTAGTAACTGCAACAAAAGCATCAGACACAAACTACAATGTGGTATCGTCCGCATCCACTGAAATCACGATCGACAAGGCGACTCAGGCAGCCTTAGTTACGACGGCCCACGCTGTGACCGCACCCGCATCGTTCTCGGCCCTCGCCACGACCGGTGGATCGGGAGGCGGTGTTGTGACATTTGCTTTGACAGATGCAGGAACGGCCGGATGCTCTATTAGCGGAACATCGCTTTCATATGCGACCGCTGGTACATGTACCGTCACGGCGACAAAAGCGACTGATGCGAATTATCTCGTTGCATCCTCGGCAGCACAAACGTTCACTGTCAATATCGGCACCCAATCCACATTGACCATCACAAGCACAACGGCAACGTATGGTGCTGATCTCTCACTCACGATTTCAGGCGGGACAACGGGAGGTGCGGTGACATATATCCGTGATTCAGGTGCTTGTACTGTTTCGGGTTCGACCCTGACACCGACAG
>CAIOMK010000044.1 GCA_903859375.1 Candidatus Moraniibacteriota bacterium | reverse complement strand
TTCAACGCTTCTCCGGATACGGATGTGACTATCGCCGCTGGAGCGAATGCCTCGCAATCCGCCCCGACCGGCCTCGCCGGAGTCGCCCCGTCGACCTATGGCGCAAGTGATGGAAAGATCACCGGCACCACAGTCGCGATGGAGTATAAATTATCAACAGATTCTTCATACGTCGCAGCCTCGGCAACCGAGACCACCGGACTGGCTGCCGGCGACTACAAAGTCCGCCTCGCTGCCAAGACCGGATTCAACGCTTCTCCGGATACGGATGTGACTATCGCCGCTGGAGCGAATGCCTCGCAGCCAGTTGTGACCACATCTACGGATGACCATTCCTGTGGAAAGAAATGCAAACTTACAAAGGAATACAGAAAGAAATATAAGAATCCTGCCAAGAAGGCGACGTATACGCAGGTGAAAGGACTCAAGAAGACCAATCTCGCAGAATTCAACAGGCTGAGTTCCGTATATGCGAAATACGCGAAATTAAGCGACAAGGAACGCGCGAAATTGAGTCTGAAGATCCAGAATGACTTCAAGACCTATAAGAATTATCGCGGCTATAAATTGTATCTCTCCTACACCAAATAAGGAGGGGAGTGGGCCGACATATTTTCAGAAAAGAGTCCGTGACAGGGGCTCTTTTTTTGATGTGTGCGGTATGAGAAACCATATAGCAACATATCCGCTTGCACTCACCGATGCCTCTTCACAAGCGATTCCGGTTTCCTGTGCTAAAATGACGGAAAGAAAAATGTTGAATGAGTGTATCGGTTATCAGATGCGGAATAGGGGACAATCGGCAGTTCGTTGTCACCGTGCCCGGTTTCATGTCTTGCTAGTGAAAGTCATTTCCAATATAATGGAAATTTTAATAATGAATGTGACGATATGCGGGTGGCATCGCTACGGGATGCATGCCCGGACGGTCTATAATCGGTGAAAAATTCATGCCGGATCAATAGAGAAAAACATAAATGAAAATTTTTAACGAAGTGTTTCAGCGGAAGCTTCTTTCAAAAAATGTCGTGACGGCAAGAAGGTTGTTGGCGGGAGTCATGGTGCCTGTCGTCGCTTTTTCCATGACGGGGATGAACTTCGCGGTCGTGGGATTGATGACGGTGTACGCCGAAGATACGACCGTGTTGGATGCCGTGGTCGTGAATTCCATGTCGGCAGTGGAGGTGCCGAAAGCCGATCCGACTCCGGCAGTCGAGACGAAAGCTGAGACGCCGACCCTCGTCGTGCCGGCAGTCGGAACACCAAAGCCGGTTGAGACGGCTGTATCGACTCCAGCAGTCGAGCCTGTGCCGGCGGTCCCGGCCGTGGCGAGTGTTCCCGTGCCTGAGCCGATCTCAACCGTCAATCTTCTTTCGGATCCGTCGGTCGTTCCGGTACAAGATGCCGATCCCATACTCACTCTTCCGACGAAGCCGGCCATGGAGGCTCCTGATACGGCTTCAATCAGGAAGACCATTCCTGAATGGGTCGCGAGTGGCAAGAGACAGGTGACCGGAAGCCTGGTCGTACCCGGCACACAATACGTCGCTCCGCAAAACGATCAGGTAACCATTGTTTTTACGAAACTTCCGGAAAATGCGGGCATGCTGTCCATCGAGGAAATAACGTTGACCGATGAGCAGGTCGCAATTTTGCACGCGCTTTCGAACAAGGCATATGACATCACGTCCGATATGGCCGATGGAACGTTTTCCTATACGATGACTTTGCCTAAGCCGAAGGATCGGAAGAACGTGCACATCAAGTTCGCCGAGGATATATCCGGGTTGGAGAACGCCGATACGGTGCCGAGCGCCGTTGTGAAGACGAAGACTGATTCTGTCAGTGCCACGCTCGATCATTTCACTATATATGCGGTAACCGGTAGTGAACTGACGATCGCCGCTCCTTCCCTGACCATATCCAAGCCGTATGACGCCGATACCGGCGCGACGGTAACCGCCGGAGTCTTGATCGGCGTGGACGAAGACGATAAAAGTAATGTGACAGTCGAAGCGGTTGCGAATTATGATACGAAAAACGTCGGGACGGGCAAGACGGTCACGGTCGTCTATACACTTGGCGGTTCGGCTGCGCTCCACTATATCAAGCCGGTCGATTTCGCAGTGACGACCGGTGTCATCACGTCAAAACACATCACCGGATCATTCACAGCCAGCAATAAGACTTATGACGGAACCACTGTCGCCAGCTATCCCAACAATCGTACGCTCGACGGACTTGAACAAGGCGATCAACTGTTCCTTTCCGGCGGGACCGCACTTTTCAGCGATTCGGCCGTCGGAAACGGCAAGACGGTGACCCTGACGGGTGTGACTTTGGGTGGTGCCTCCGTCAATAACTATACGCTTGATTCCGTGACCGCTACGGCGAATATAACCAAGGCAATTTCCGTCACGACCGTGACCTGTCCGACCGGTGTCACCTATACCGGTTTCGCGCGCACTCCCTGTACCGTCGCTGTGACGGGTGTGGACAATCTGTATCTCACGCCTGACGCGACGTATGCTTCCAATACGCTTGTCGGAACGGCATCGGCAAGCTATGTATACGGGGGTGACACCGACCATTCGTCGAGCAGTGGCACCACGAGTTTTTCGATTGAAAAAGCCGATGCGAAGGTGGTCATCGCACCGTATTCCGTCACGTATGACGGAAATGCACATACCGCGACCGGAACGGCGACGGGAATCGAATCGACTCCGGTCGATCTCAGCGGACTGCTCACATGTACCGGGTCGATTCACTTCGCTGTAGGAGAATATGCGACTGACATGTGGAGATTCGCGGGAAACGGCAATTATAAGACAGCCGACGGAACGGTGCATGATACGATCACAAAAGCCCGCGCCATTTGTACCGTCACCGGATACTCCGTACCATATGATGACGCGGACCATACCGCGTCGGGTTCGTGTATCGGCGCGAAAGGCGAGACATTGTCCGGATTGGATCTCTCCGGAACGACCCGCAAAAAGGCTACCGCCCCGACATACGATAGGTGGACGTTCACGGACGAGACCGGTAACTATGCCGATGCGAGTGGCACGGTGAAGGACACGATCACCGACCGTATCGAAGAAGACTTCAATGAAATTTCCGCTACTGTGGCGACGATGGGAATCGCGAATAATCTGAACGATGTCACGACGGATACCGTGGTCGGTTTTTCCGGACTCCGGTTCGAAACGTCGGTCGATGGGCATGCGCTCGGCAGAGTGACCTTCAACACCCCGTTGAACCTTTCAGATGATGCGACAAAAACGTTCCTTCGGGAGCTGGGAACGCATCTGGGTATGAGTGCTGGTTCGATACGGTTCGACGCGACCTTTGCGACGCAATTGAAAAATGCGGGTGCGGAAATCAGGATATACGGACTGAACGCGTTGGGATATACCGGCGTCACACCGATCATCGTCCGAGATGACGCGGACACTATTCTTTCTCTCGGCAATCCGAATTATCCACGGATTACCGACGTATTGTATGATGTGGCCGACAACGGAACGCTGACGTTCAAGACGACCCACTTCACGCGGTTCAATGTTCCGGATCACAATCAGACCATGCCGGACGGATTCGGTGAGGCGATACTTTTCGGAGGTATCACACAGGTCGTGCTTATCGATCCGAACAAAGCGGTGACAGTCGGAGTGACTGACGGTATGACCGATCCGAGTGTCGACGTGAGCGCTTTTGTCGATGCTTCCGGGGTCGGTATCCTGCCACGGATCACCGTCAATTCCGGAATCGCGGACGTGGTGATTCCGGGCGGTACGAAAGTCACTGGCCCAACCGGTTGGAACGGCGTGATTTCCGCACCCACATCGGGAATGGCAAGCGGAGGGAAATCGCCGGCGGGATTTTTTGTCGGGAGCACGGTCATCACGCTCGGCTCGCCGGAAGGAACGATCTCCTTTGACAGACCGGTCGCCATAACGCTTCCGGGAGTGGTCGGTGCGGTCGGGTATCGTCCGTCCGGATCGGATTGGTGGACCGAGATCACGAATGCCTGTACCGGCACGTATGAGAACCCGACAGGTGCTCCGAAAGGTGGGGAATGCTCGATCGACAACGGGACCGACACCAAGATTCTCACTTATCATTTCACGTCTTTCGGGTCACTAATCGACAGACGGGCACCGGATGCCGTGACAGATCTTACGGCAAAGTCCTCTGTGAACAGAGGCGGTACGGTCGAAGTCGGTTGGCATGTGCGAGACGCCTCCACCGACAAGGTGTTTATTTATCGCGGTACGACCGGACACTCTACGATGAACCGGAGTTCTCTTTCGGCAAGACAGGACAGGACTGACGATATCTATGTCGACCGGTTCGTGAAGGAAGGCGGGACATACTATTATACAGTCGTGGCCGAAGACGCTTCCGGGAACCGCAGTGATGCCAAGGTGATCAAAATCGTCATCCCGACCTATGGCAGGGTCGCGACCGGTGTAGCCGTCGGTTCGGAGCCGGCTCCGATACAGGAAGACGGCGATTCAGTCGTTCGCGAGGACATCGTCGCGGGTGCGGGTTCGGGGATGATCTCCAATACCGTGGTTGTCGGCGACACGGTCGCAACCGATGATATGGTTTCCGGAACGGACAACGAATCGACAGGAACAGGAGGCAAAAAGGATGGAGCGGTTCTCGGCATGGAAATAGAGACCGATGGCTTCCTGTATTCCGACCGGATGTGGATTATCGTGATTGCCATCGGCGGGGGAGTCTTCGCTTTCCTTGCAAGGCGTCGTGACGACGGAGTCGTTTAGGACGGATCGTGTCCGAATTTTTTGCGCCGGTTCCTGTTCCTTGTGCTAAAATGGCGGGAAGAGGAGACTATCGTCAAAGATTTATCGACTATCTGATACGGAATATGAAAAGAGTGATACTGATGGTGCTTGTATGGCTGTTCGTCGTCAATGTGTTCGGGTTCGTGGCGCTCAACCGGTTCAACCTGAGTCCGGATACGGCATACACGTGGATCCGGCCGGAGAATTTCCCGGTACCGACGTCCTCGGGTCTGGTCGATATGCACAACCGCTGGGATTCGTACTGGTATCTCGATATCGTCCACAACGGGTACTATCTGAAAACCGACAACACTCTGGCGAATGTCGTGTTCTTCCCGCTCTACCCGGCGCTCATATGGATTGTGGGGACGGTACTCGCGGGGAATTTCGTCTTGGCCGGATGGCTCTTGAGTATGGCGTTCCTCGTCGCCTCGTGCGCGTATCTGTATCGGTTCGTGAAGGAATTCCATCCGGAGATCGATCCGGAGTTGCCCATCGTGCTGATGCTGATATTCCCCACGGCATTCTTCTTCAATGCCATCTATACCGAATCGATATTCCTGTTTCTCACGATCGCGACATTTTATTATGCATTCCGGAAAAACTTCCTGATCGCCGGCGGAGTCGCGTTCCTCGGAGCACTCACGCACAGCAACGGGGTCTTCCTGGCATTGCCGATACTGTGGAAAATAGTGGAGGCGAACGGTTGGCAGAATATGCTTTCGCCGAAGACGTGGGGCAGACTCCTGCCTGTTTTCTTCGCGCCGATCGGGAGTTTCCTGTTTCTTGGGTATGATTACGTGAAATTCGGTGATCCGCTCCTGTTTTTCAAGATCCAGCGCAATTGGGGAAGGGCGTTCACGATCAACTGGGAACATTTCTCTTTCTTTTCCCATCCGTCGATTACGAACATGTATATCGATATTTTCCTGGCGATCTTCATCATCACCGCGGTCATCATCGTGTGGAGGAAGCTGTGTCCGTTGTATGCGATATTCATGTCCACCACACTTATCGCGGCGTTCACATCCGGTACGCTCATGAGCGTCGGACGGTACAGTCTGGTGATGTTTCCTCTGTTCATCCTGCTCGCGGGAGTGAAGAATAAGACGTTGCAGGCGGGATGGATGCTCGCGTCGACATTGTTTCTCGCGCTCGATATCATCCTTTTCGTGAACAATTACTGGGCGGGATAAAAAAACGCCTCACCACATTGAAGTAGTGAGGTCGTACGAAAGGCGGGGAGAGGTTCTTGTTCTGTCCTTGTCCGCTTATGCGAAGAGGTGCAATTACCCTTTTAAGGAATCAGTCGACTCCACCCTGGCGTTCCGTTGTTCTTCCGCCTATTTCCCGTCGAAGCACTCATCAAGCGCATCTTGGGCCAGCGGTTTGAGAAATCGCATCAACTCTGATGCCGTGATGCCGATGTCTTTCGCGACATTCCCGATTTCTCTGGGAACTTCTTTTGAGATTTTCAATCCCTGTTTGCGGATGAAGTATCTGACCAGTTCAAGGGCGATCTCGCCCTGACGTGCTTTGTCCATTATAGACTCCTGTTTTCGCTCTACGACACCCTCGTAGCAAGGACCATCGGAGTTATTCCGATGATAGTATAGTATAGCAGAAATATACCACTCTGTCAATGTTACAAGACATATGAAAAGCGGCCGGACATGTGTCCTAGCCGCTATCGTGTTGCCGGAAAAGTGCGCATTCTGTCACATCCCCACGCATACTCTGCCATATTCGAATTCTTCTAACAACTCCCGTGAGTCGATGCCGAACATTTCAAAAACAGAAAAGAACAATTCAAGGCCGGAGAGGAGCAACTCGAGGGCTACGAAAAGCATGCCCAACGCGGTGTCCGAGATCACATCAAGGATATGCTCGACGTGATCCTTCACTTCTGTCGCATTTCCGCTTGTCCGGACCATGGTGTCTCCGGCGATATCGATGAGTGCCGCTTCCCCGTTTTGCAGAGCAGTGATGACTGCCGAAAGGACGACTCTTATGGACTCGGTCATGTCTTCGAGGAGCTCGAGCGGAGACCGTATCCATTCGCCGGCTCTGGTGATAAATGCCTTGACCCAAAAGAGGGGCTCGTTTTCGCCCTCTGAGAAAACCGGTTGTCCGTTCATGACAATCTCCGTTTATGTTAAGAAAACTTCTTCTTTCATCTTCTGAGAGTGTACGATAGGACATGTGCATCGGTTCGTCAAACCGCATGGCCGATCGGCATCACCCACCGGTTCCGACTCGAAGTGTCGTTTTCTGACGTGAAACGGATCGAAACCGTCGGGAGTGATGCAAATCCCGTGATTCCATGATAGTATTCGTCCGGTATATAATTATCCTCCACCTGTATGACTACCAAGAAAACCACGACACCGCAACAACAGAAGCTGGAGATAAAAGCAAGCGATGAGGTCTTGAAAGGTGAATATGCCAATGCAGTGAATATCTTCCATACCGGAGAGGAATTTGTCCTTGATTTCATGAACATATTTCCGCCGACCGGAACGCTGAACGCACGTATCATCGTGAGCCCCGGTCACTATAAACGTATGCTTGCAGCGATGCAGGAAAATTTGAAACAGTATGAGTCTGGTTTCGGTGAGGTGAAATACTCCGAGGGGCCGAAGCCGCTTATCGGGTTTCGGGATCGGTAAAGGAGTGAACGGGGGAGAGTAGTCACAAGGCACAAGTCGAAAGTGAAAAGTCAAAAGTCAAAAGCGAGAACGGGAAGAATAGTCGAAAGTGAAAAGTTAAAAGTCGAAAGTGGGGAGCGGGAACGGGGAAAGAGGCGGAGAGTAGTCGAAAGGCGGAGAATAGTCATAAGTCGAAAGTCAAAAGTCGAAAGTAGGGATCGAATACGGGAAAGGGGGAGAGTAGTCACAAGGCACAAGTCGAAGAATAGTCACAAGTCACAAGTGAAAAGTCGAAAGTGGGGACGGGGACGGGGTGTGTCAATTGCGAAATACGAAAGCCGAAAGGCGGAGAATAGTCATAAGTCACAAGTCGAAGAATAGTCACAAGTCACAAGTGAAAAGTCGAAAGTGGGGACGGGGACGG
>CAIOMK010000043.1 GCA_903859375.1 Candidatus Moraniibacteriota bacterium | reverse complement strand
TTCGCTCCCGGCGACCGGCAGGACCCACCTGAGCCGTTCTTCTTGTATCGTTTCCGACATATGGATTGACATATTTGGCTGGGATGAGGGATGACCCCAGAGCCTAGCAAAAACCGCCATATGTGTGTACACATTACCCGTTATTCTTGCCATCCGCCGGCTTTCGTGTTATCATGCCTCGATGACAAAGAACAAGACAGCGGCCGATAAAGCTGCAAATAAGCGCATGAAGAGGACTGAGAAGCCGGAAACGAATCCGGTTGTTTTGGCTGTTGCAAAAAAAATCAACATCACGGAGCCACGGCGTCAAACCGGTCTCAAATCGCCAAAGGTGGAGAAGCGGAATAAGGAGATCGTTCTCCATACGAGGCCGGAGGCCGGGAAGCCGAGCGAGTGGATCGTCGTTTCGGGTGCACGGACGCACAATCTCAAGAATGTGTCCGTTTCGATGCCACGCAACCGGATGATCGCGTTCACCGGACTTTCCGGATCGGGAAAGTCTTCGCTCGCGTTCGATACTATATTCGCGGAAGGGCAACGTCGGTACGTTGAGAGCCTGTCGGCATACGCGCGGCAGTTTTTGAATACGATGCAGAAGCCGGACGTGGACGAAATAACCGGACTCTCTCCGGCGATATCGATCGATCAGAAGTCGGCCGGCCGGAACCCGCGCTCGACGGTCGCGACCATAACCGAAATCTACGATTACATGCGCGTGCTCTTCGCCCGGCTTGGCCGGCCGAGGTGTCTCGTCTGCGGTCGCGAAATCGTGAAATTGGCACCGGACGAGATACTCGGTCTGGTCGGGGAGATGGCGAAGACGGAAATCGCTTCCAAGAAAACGCTCTCGAAATCCGACACGATACTCATTTCCGCACCGGTCGTCCACGGACGCAAGGGCGAATACTATCAACTGTTGTACGACGCGCTCGGTAAGGGATTTGTCGAAGCGGTCATCGACGGCGCGAGACACAGCCTGCGGGAGCAGATCGTCATCGCCAAGAACAAGAAACACGATATCAGTCTCGTCGTCGACGAGATCCCGCTCCGTGAATTCGAACAGTTCCCGCAGTCGTCCGAGGAACGTCTCCGTGAGGCGGTGGACCGTGCGCTCGAGGAGGCCGACGGTGTGATCGGTATCACGATCGGAGGGAAGGACCGCGTGCTTTCGTCGAAATATTCCTGCCCGTATGACGGCTTTTCCTATCCGGAGATCGAACCGCGGCTGTTCTCGTTCAATTCGCCGTACGGCGCGTGTCCTGCGTGCAACGGACTCGGCACCAAACATTTCTTCGGAAACGAACCGTGCGAGGTCTGCAACGGTACAAGGCTTCGCGAAGAGGCATCGTATGTCTATGTCGGAGGCAAGAACATTATCGAACTGACCGGCATGACGATCCGTGAGGCCACGGATTTTTTCGATGGCATAACGCTTACCGAACGCGAGCGTCAGATCGCCGCGGTCGTGTTCCGTGAAATAGGGAACCGGTTGGAATTCCTCCTCGATGTCGGACTCGAATACCTCACGCTGAACCGACGGGCAAATACGCTTTCCGGTGGCGAGGCCCAGCGCATACGGCTCGCATCACAGCTCGGGAGCCGCCTCGTCGGCGCGCTGTATGTGCTCGACGAGCCGACGATCGGATTGCACAGCCGGGACAATGAACGGCTCATCCGGACACTCCGGAACCTTCGCGATCTCGGCAATACCATCATCATCGTCGAACACGACGAGGATACCATTTTCGCATCGGATTATCTCGTCGACCTCGGGCCCAGGGCGGGTGTCCACGGAGGGGAAATCGTCGTCTCCGGCTGGCTCGATGAATTGCTCTTGGCCGAGAAGAACGACTCCGGTTCGTTGACACTTTCCTATCTGCGGAACGAGACAAAGATTGCCGTGCCTTCCAAACGCCGTTCCAGTGACAAAGGAACGCTCCGCATCCGCGGTGGCGAGATATTCAATATACGAAACCTTTCCGCCGACATCCCGCTCGGGCGTTTCATCGCGATCACGGGCGTGTCCGGATCCGGTAAATCATCGTTCCTTTATGAAATCCTGTGGAGAAATCTGCAGAAGCGTTTCGATCGTCGGTACCGGTCCAACAAGGTGGATCACTGCGTGTCATTTCTCGGGACGGAGTATCTTTCCCGTGCGGTGCTGATCGATCAGAGTCCCATCGGACGGACGCCCCGATCTAATCCGGCGACCTATACCGGCGCGTGGACGCATATCCGCGACCTGTTCGCATCGACCGAAGAGGCCCGTGTGCGCGGATGGAAGGCCGGACGTTTCTCTTTCAATCGTCCGGGTGGCCGGTGTGAGACCTGCGAAGGGAACGGGTTCATCGCCGTCGAAATGCACTTCCTCCCGACGGTATACGTGCCGTGCGATGTGTGCGACAGCAAACGGTTCACCAAAGATACTCTTGAGATCGAATACAAGGGAAAGACCATCGCGGACGTGCTTGCGATGACCATCGAAGAAGCACATCAATTCTTCAAGGATATCCCGTCAATCGCCGACCGATTGCGCACGCTCGAGGAAGTGGGACTCGGGTACCTGCAACTCGGCCAGGCGGCGACGACGCTTTCCGGCGGAGAGGCACAGCGCGTGAAAATCGCGAGCGAGCTCTATCGACCGCATGTGGAACGCACGATGTATCTCCTCGACGAGCCGACTATCGGGCTCCATTACGACGACGTGAAGAAACTGCTCGAGATCCTGAACCGGCTCGTGGACAAGGGTCACTCGGTGCTCGTCATCGAACACAATATGGACTTTGTGAAATCCGCGGACTGGGTCATCGACATCGGGCCCGAGGGCGGTGTGGGTGGAGGAAAAATCGTCGCCTCCGGAACGCCCGAGGAAGTCGCCCTCATCCCGGCATCCTATACGGGACAATATCTGAAACGGGCTCTGAAGTAGTCGAAAGCATGTCCCGTGATGAGCCTCCGGCTGGCGGAGCGTTTTACGGGAACGGCCGTGAGCGGATGTCGAACTTCAAAAAGAACGAAAAGAACGGCTCATACAAGCCGTTCTTTTTTGTCGAAAGTGGAAATTGTTCCCTTCCTCGTTCCCGCCCCCACTTTATACCTTTATAAACCGTCTTCTTTATTTCTTCTCCATGACGCGGACCTGACGGAGGAGCTCCTCGAGTGCGCTTTCCATTTTTGCGAGTCGGGCCAGGTCCTCAGACCGTTCCGCACTGTCCTCCTGGTCATCTTTTTCGAGTTCTTCGCCGATGTCCTCGACATCCTCGCTGATTTCCTCGACGTCTTCGCTGATCTCTTTGACGTCTTCTTGGATGATGTCGATGTCCTTGGAAATTTCTTCGACGTCCTCACTGATTTCTTCGACGTCCTCACTGACTTCCTCGATACGAGTCGTCTGACGGTTTACCGACATCTGGATGAAAATCGAGAGATAAATCGCCTCGAGCGAGACGACCGTCGTCAGGATGAGCATGATCTGGTCAAAGGTGAATCCGAAAAATTGTAACCCGAACACGACCACGAAGAAAATTGTGTGGACAAAAAGCGACGGAATCGACCCGATGGAACGGATGACCGTGAACGCGAACGATTCCAGTCGGTTCTCTTGGCGGTCGGCTGTCCTTGTTTTGGGTTCTTCTTCGATGATCATAGTTTCGTATGGGCGTTGTGCCGTGAGAATACCATGATTTTATGCTTCCGGCAAGCCTTTAGAGAGGGGTGCTCTTCACAAGTTATTAAAAAAATGGTATAATGCGCAGGTAAATATGAACGGCAATCATATGAAGAAACATTTCTTCGGAGTTGTCATGGCGGTATCCGGATCGATCTTGTTGGCCGGGTGTTCACAGCCGTCCGCACCTGTCGTGGATCAGCCGGATGTTTCGGTACGGACGAATACGGAGGTTCGGGAGCCGGAACAGCCGGGCGGGAGTGCCGGTTGGGTTGCGGGTCTCATGTCGGGAAAAAAGATGCGTTGTACGTACGCCGTCGCGATGGGGGAGGGGAACACATTGACGACGACCATGTTTGCGGATAAGGACCGTTATCGTACCGAGGTGGAACTGCCGACCGGAACGACCGTGTCGATTTTTGACGGGAAGGCGATGTATACTTTTACAAAGGGAACGAAACAGGGGATGAAAATGGATATCGAATGTGCGAAGGGGCTCAAGGACAGTCTCCCAAAGACGGATCAGGCGACCGTTCCTGTGCCACAGACGTATGATTCTCCCGAGACGGCGATTGGGAACGTTCCCGACATCGCCTGTGCCGAGACCTCCGAGTCTCCCGATTTTTCTATCCCGTCCGACATCACGTTCGTCGATCAGTGCGCGATGCTCAAGGCATCGCTTGATCAGATGAAAAATATCCAGAATCAGATACCTGACGGCGTCAGGGGCATGACAGGCCGGTAGGAACCGTCGCAAGACCAGAACAGCCCGTATTGGGCTGTTTTTTTGAGCGTGATATACTGCGGGTATGGTCAATGTTCCCTCCGTTATCGACATATCCGATCGTCTCGTCCGGGCGATCATTTTCGATATGGACGGGGTGATCATCGATTCGGAGCCGCTTCATCTGCAGGCGGATTCGGAAACGTTCATCCGGCATGGGATTTCTATCCCGTCTTCCGCATGGAACGATATCTTCGGCATGAAGTCGGAAGACGGTCTCCGCGTGATCCTTGGCCGATATGGGACGGGGACGGAGGACCTCGCGGTGTTCGCCGGTGAGAAGCGGGCGCGATATTTCGAACTCGCCGACAGCGGATTGAAACTGATCCCGGGAGCGGAAGCGTTCATCTCGTCTTGTGTGGATCGGTCATTGCCGTTGGCGGTCGCCACTTCCGGACTGGCCGCGTATCAACTGCCGTATCTGGAGCGGTTCGGTCTGCGGACACTCTTCGACGTCATCGTGACGGGGGACGATGTGACACATGGCAAGCCCCATCCCGAGCCGTACCTGTTGGCGGCGTCCCGACTCGGGATCCCTCCATCCGAATGTCTGGTCATCGAGGACGCGGACAACGGTATCCGTTCGGCGAAGGCTGCCGGATGCGTGACGGTCGGGATCACGACGACCATGTCGCACGAAGCGTTGTCAGCCGCCGGAGCGGATTTCGTCATCGGAAGTTTTCTGGAGATGCCGCGATAGATTTTCGAATATTATACTTCAATCCTATGCGTACGAATATCGTTCATGAAGGGGCCGACGAACTGACGTATGAGATCCGTGGCATCGTCCGGGTGGCGGAAAAACTCCGCGAGCTCGGTATCGACATCGTTTGGGAAAATATCGGTGACCCGATCGCGAAAGGGGAACGTGTCCCGGAGTGGATCAAGGACATCGTTGCCGAAACGATGCGTGATGATGCGTCATTTGGGTACTCGCCGACGAAAGGTGTCGCCGCTGCACGTGCGTTCATCGCGGCCGAACGGTTGCGCGAGTCGGATGTCACGCTTGACCCCGACGACATTCTTTTTTTCAACGGCCTCGGTGACGCCATCTCCATCGTCTATACCTATCTTCGGCGGTCGGCGCGGGTGATCGGACCCTGCCCGGCATATCCGACGCATTCCTCGGCCGAGGCTGCTCATGCCGGCGCCCCGCATATCACCTATACGCTCGAATGTCTCAAAAATTGGTATCCGAATCTGGAAGATATCCGTAACAAGGTACGTTATAATCCTCTAGTGGCGGGAATCCTCATCATCAATCCCGATAATCCGACCGGAATGGTCTATCCGAAGCGGGTGCTCAAGGAAATCGTTTCCATAGCCAGGGAATACGGGCTGTTCCTCGTTTCCGATGAGACATATGCCAGGCTGTCCTATGGTCGCGAGAAGATGACCCCGCTGTACGAGGTGATCGGAGACGACGTGCCGGCCATCGTCATGAGAGGACTGTCCAAGGAGGTGCCGTGGCCCGGCTCGCGATGCGGATGGATCGAGGTCTACAACAAGGACCGCGATCCCATGTTCGCGCGCTATGCCAAAACGCTCGTCGATGCGAAGACGCTCGAGGTCTGTTCGACGACGTTGCCACAGCTGGCCCTGCCCCGTATCATCGGCGATCCTCGTTTCGCCGGGCATGTCCGTCTTCGTACCGAAGGGTATCGGAAAAAAGCCGACACCGCCCGCGCCGTCTTCTCCAAGATTCCCGGCGTGATCGCCCCGTGTCCGGAAAGCTCCTTTTATTATTCCGTGGTCTTCGAAGACAGGGTTCTCAACGGTGAACAGACGTTGCCGATTTCCGATCCGGCGGTTCGGGAATATATAGAGCGTGAAGTTGCGGGCGTCTCTCCGGACAAGCGGTTCGTGCTGTATCTCATGGCGGCGACCGGCGTCTGCGTCGTGCCTCTTTCCGGATTCAACACCGACCTGCCGGGATTCCGCATGACACTGCTCGAATCGGACGTGAAAAAATTCAAAAACACGGTCGACAAAATCGCATCCGCGATACGGAGATATGTTACATCCTGTTAATGGGTTAACGAGTTACAAGAACGTTCTCTTTTCATTTCACATTTTATTGTCGGTCTGTCGCATGCCAAATGAACGAAAGACAATCGAAGTTGACGGGGAGCGCCTGACCTATGAGCTCTGCCGTTCCGCACGGGCGAAGAAGATCTCGATACGTATCCATCCGGGGCCGGAGGAAGGCGGTCGGGTGGTGTTGACCGTACCGCATCGCGCGTCCGTCCGGCGGGGGGAGCGGTTCTTGTCCGAGCATGCCGGATGGGTTCTCGGACAGGCGAAGCGACTTGCCGGACAGGAGACGATGCTTTCACGGACGAGCGTACGCGAATATCGGAAGCGGCGTGCCGAGGCGCTTCATTTCGTGCGACAAAAAGTGGAACAGTGGAATACCGTCTATGGTTTCACTTATGACCGCGTCACCGTCCGAGATCAGAAAACCCGTTGGGGGAGCTGTTCCAAGAGAGGAAACCTTTCTTTTAGTTGGAAACTGCTTCTCCTGCCGGAACAGATGGCGGATTATATCGTGGTGCACGAGCTGTGCCATCTCAAGGAGTTCAATCATTCGTCACGCTTCTGGAACCTCGTCACCCAGGCGATTCCCGAAGCCCGTCATATCGCCAAGGAGCTCCGGAAAAGCTGATCCCACGCCGGTTCCCGCGGGCGAAGGCACATAATCCCGTCGTATCGATTCGGAAGCCTTCCTCATGATGTCGGCGGGAGAAGATATGGGATGACTTTTCATATCCAGCACTTTCAGATACGCGGCGACATAATTTTCGGCCATGCTCCGGTCCGAAAAATTCTTTCTGACGTGTTCACGGCATTCCCAGCGGTTCAGCTTTCGGATTTCGCGGGTCATCGCCGCGGCTTCCTCGACCGACTCCACGATATACCCGGTTTTTCCGTCGATGATGATTTCAGGGACGGAACCCCGGCGGTTCGTGATGACCGGCGTGCCACACGCCATCGCTTCGATGAAATACAACCCGAACGGTTCGTCCCATTGGATCGGCGCTATGAGTGCCTTTGCATTGCCGAGAAGTTTCACTTTGTCCTCGTGGCCGATTTCGCCGATGAACCGTATCTGTTTCCCGTCTATCAGCGGTTTGATGCGCTCCTCGAAGTAGTCGGTTTCTGTCGGATCGATTTTCCCCGCCATGATCAGGTCCACGCCGGCCGCCCGGGCGATCGCGATCGCTTCCAGCGGACCTTTTTCGGGGGACATCCTCGCGAGGAACGCGTAGTATTCCCGAGGCTCGGGGAAGAATCCGAACCGCGAGACGTCTATGCCATTGTAGACGTTGTCGACGAAGTTGATCGCATGCGGTGTCGACATCCGCTGGTTCATGCTGATACTGACATAGTTCTCTTTCGCATACTGACGGTACATTTCCGATTCGTCGGGATTGCCGAGATACCCATGCAGGGTCGTGACGGTCGGCGTATGGAGCGCGGCCGTGAACGGAAGGAAGGTCCAGCCGACATGATTGTGTATCAGGTCGAACCTGTGTTCGGAGAGATATTCCAGCATGCGACCGATACCCACCAACGTGAGCGTCCGCCGTATCTCCGGATTTCTCGATTTTGGAAGTGTCCGTATCGCTTCGGGGAAAATCGGTATGAGCCTTGCGTCCGTCACAGAATCGCCGCTTGCCAACAGGGTCACATGATGACCCATTTCCACGAGTCGTTTCGCGAGATTGTACACGACCAATTCGGTTCCACCGTATTTTTTCGGTGGAACCTGCTCCTCGACGGGAGCCAGAAGTGCGATCCGCAATTTCCGCGAGTGAAGGATGTTCATAAGACGGGCCGATAGTGTTCGGACGGGTCTTCACGATGAACGATGATGATGACATCACGGTCTTTCCGGATTGGTAGGGTGCGATGTGTCCGGGAATCTTTCGAAGACGTCGGAACCGGTCCGGGCATCGGACGTCGGGCGCCGTCGAAAGAATATCGTGAACGACCGGGAGCCGGCGACGCGTGACTGCATACCACGCACCATCAGCCTCTCAATGAAGTACTATAGCACATAAACAAACTTTTTGCAAGTACGTTTTCGACAGTGTTCCGGATGTTTTCCGCGTGTGGATCGTCTGTCTTGTTCAGGATTGCCGACAGTTTGGAACAATCAACATATTGCAAAAGTGTACATGATGAGGTACCCTATTTCTTCACGTCATCCTCATAGAGTCAGCCGTTATGGAAATCTCCCTTACGAAAGAACAGCTCCGCGATCTCGTTTTCCTGGCCGAATTGGGCAGGTTCGTTCGTGAACGGTCATCCGATGTGCCGGATGAGGAACTGACTCGTCTGTGGAATGCCATCGAACCGTTGCTTGTGGTGGCGAGGGAGGCTGGAATCGAAGATATCACGGAAGAGAAAAATGGGAAGCCTGTCATCGTGGAGGAAATCCTTTCCGCGACTGAAACGGCTGTCGCCGACTATGACGATGAGACGTTCTGGTTCGAGCTCGAAAGCCGGCTCGGCGAACGGGACTTTTATTATTACGGGAACGATACGGAAATAGAGACGGCCGAGAAGACCGGAAAACTGCCGGACCGTGTGGAATGGTACTATCGGAAATATCGCAAAGAGTTCGATGAGAACGGTATCGACCGTCTCGAAATCAGCGAGGAATTTTGATGCTGTCTTCCTTGTCATGAAAAAATGTACCTTTGACGGAAAAACTGGATTGGACGGATTGAAAACACTGCCGGAGATTCCAGGGGTGTATTTTTTTCTGGATGGGGACGGTCAGATTCTGTATATCGGGAAGGCTACCTCGCTTCGCGATCGGGTGCGGAGTTATTTCGCGTCGGATATCATGCTGACACGCGGACCGAAAATCGTGCGGATGCTCGGTCTCGCACGATTGGTTGCGTGGAAGAAGAGTGACTCGGTGTTGGAAGCCCTCATACTCGAATCGCGGCTCATTAGGGAATATTTGCCTCCATACAATACCGACGCGAAGGATGACAAGAGCTATAACCACGTCGTGATAACCGATGAGGATTTTCCCCGGATACTGCTTGTCCGCGGCCGTGATCTCGCGGAAGGGAAATTCACCGCGCCTATCCGTTCGCTCTATGGTCCGTTTCCGCATGGCGGTCAGCTCAAGGATGCGATACGGATCGTGCGGAAAATATTCCCGTTTCGGGACAAGTGCACTCCGTTCGATTCACGAACGGCACTTTCCAATTTCCACTTTCCAATTTCGAAACAAACAGTCAAAAATATAAATATTAAAAATGAAAAATTAAAAATTTCGGAAGGAAAGCCGTGTTTCAACCGGCAGATAGGACTCTGTCCCGGAGTGTGTACGGGAGAGATTTCGGCCCGCGAATACGGGAAAATCGTGCGGAATATCGAACTCTTTTTCCAGGGAAAAAAGGAGAACCTGGTCCGAAAACTGACCCGGGAGATGAAGGCTGCCGCCGACAAACTCGCTTTCGAACGTGCCGACGAAATCAAACGGACGATTTTTGCACTCGGGCATATCCATGACGTGTCGCTCTTGGCGGGTGATGCGGGGGAGGCGGACGGCGGGAAAAGCGGGGTGCGGATCGAGGCGTACGATATCGCCCATCTGGCGGGGAAGTCATCCGTCGGGGTGATGACGGTTTTTTTCGGGAACACGTCGGACAAGGACTCATATCGGAAATTCCTGCTTCGGGGCGGGCATGCCGGCAATGATCTTTCCGCACTCGAGGAAGTGCTCCGAAGGCGGATGAAGCACTCCGAGTGGCCGACGCCGGATATCGTCGTCGTCGACGGCAACATGCTCCAGCACGGCACGGCGGAGCGTGTTTTCGCGGAAGCCGGAAGCGCGTTCGTCGAGGTGCGGATCGTCGGCGTGGTCAAGAATCAGAAACATCAGCCGGAGCGCCTGATCGGCGATCATGATGCCATCGCGGACTATCGTCGCGCTATTTTGTTGGCCAATGCCGAAGCGCATCGTTTCGCCATCACTTATCATCGCAAACGGAGGGGGAAGGATTTTTTGAGTCCGTAAACGAGTGTAAAGGTATACGGTTCATACAGTCACAAGTGAAAAGTCGAAAGCCGGAGAATAGTCACAAGTGAAAAGTCGGAGAGTAGTCACAAGTCATAAGTCGAAAGTCGAAAGCGGGGTCGGTCTTCCTGCCCGCACTGCAAAGCGAAGCGTTGTCAGGCGGGTGCGAGGCCTCGGAGGCCGTGGCAATCCAGTCACAGTCGTTCGCAAACGACGTGACCAGGAAGTCATGGATGCCGGGTCGTAGCCCGGCATGACAGAGTGTTATTCTGTGCTCTCTTCTTTGTCACCCCGGGCTTGTCACGGTCGTTCTTGAACGACGTGACTTGACCCGGGGTCCAGGACTGGGAACGAAAACAGGGATGCCGGGTCGTATCCCGGCATGACAGGGGGGGAATAATCACAAGTCGGAGAATAGTCACAAGTGAAAAGTTACAAGTCGAAAGCCGGAGAATAGTCACAAGTGAAAAGTCACAAGTCAAAAGCGGGGATGGGGGAGAATAGTCACAAGTCGAAAGTCACAAGTCGAAAGTGAAAAGCGAGAGCGAGAGCGGGGACGGGGACGGGAACAATTTTGTTTATCAATATAATGCATATTCCGAACGTTGAATTTACCGAGATACCGCTCCCGCTTGAAACGGAGTTGTTTTATGGGTTCCTGTTCGAGGAAGGGCCGGGGTGGGCGTCGGTGATCCTTGAACGGCACCCTGGCATCGAAGGGGTCTGTTCCCTTCCGACGGAGGAAGAGCGGATGGCATATCTCAACGAATATCTTGTCGGGGCCCGGGAAAAAAATGTGGAGCAGATCCGACAAAACCAAGAATCATATCGCACGGAGTGGGAGAAAGTCGGCCCCGAATTATTTTTGGTGCTTTCGGATATCATAGGGATACGATGGCCGGCGGAACGGGAGACGATCCGGGCTATGGCTTCGCTGAACCCGATCTGTCCGCGATTTCTTGATGATTGGAGTTTCTCCCTGTATTTCGATTTCACAACTCCATTCGCGATGAGTGTCATCATGCATGAATCGTGCCACTTCCTGTATTTTGAGAAATGGAAACAACTGTTTCCCGATATGGATCCGGAAAAGTTCGAGTCGCCGCATATCGAGTGGCATCTGAGCGAGATCCTCGCGCCCGTCATCCTCAATGATCCACGTATCCAGGCATTGCTTGGGCAGGAAGCGACTTTCTACGGGATACACGAGAATGTCCGGATCGGTTCCGTGTCAGCGCCAGAATTTTTTTCCAATCTGTATCGTGAGAAGGGCACTGACTTCGAAGCGTTCCTGAAAGAGGCGTACGAAGAGATACAGAAGGGACGGGAGGAGTTTATACAGTTATAAGGTTTGTAAGGTTCGTAAAGTCAGAAACAATTTCATCTGTCATCCCGAGTGAGTCTTCGAATCGAGGGATCTGTCCCGAATGATGCAGGGCAGATTCCTCCCCAGCATGCGCCAGGCTTGCGGGCTTTGCTCGGAATGACAGGCGGGAGAAATGGGGAAGAATCAGCCGTTTGACAGGCTGATATTTCGTTGTATACTGTACTATGAAAGTACGGTAAACAAAAATATATGAAACAGCGCGGGACGCCATTTGATTCGATAAAACACACTACTGAGTATGGCGCTGATTTTTGGATGGCGCGTGAACTCATGTCGCTTCTTGGGTATGACACGTGGCGTCGATTCGAGGAATCTATAGAAAGAGCGCAAGAATCTTGTAGAAATGCCGGATATAAGGCGGAAGAGGAATTTTTGCCGGCGCCGGCAAAAATTCCCGAAGCAGCCGGAAGACCAGGGAAAGACTATATCCTTTCCCGATACGCGTGCTATCTCATCGCTCAGAATGGTGATCCAAGAAAGTTGGAAATTGCCCAAGCACAGACGTATTTCGCTATAAAAACACGCGAGCGGGAAGTCGATGAGCAGTTGCTCGAAGACAAGCGTCGCCTCATGTTGCGGGAGGAAATGAAGGAACACAATGCCAAACTTGCGGTTGCGGCGAACGAATCCGGAGTGGTTGATCCGATCGACTATGCGATTTTTCAGAACTTCGGTTACATGGGTCTGTATGATGGACTTGATCAGCGGGATATCCATACGAAGAAAGGTTTGAAAAAGTCACAGAAGATCCTTGATCATATGGGCAGCGAAGAGCTGGCCGCCAACCTTTTTCGCGCGACACAGACAGAGGCAAAGCTTCATCGTGATGGTATCTATGGGAAACGTCAGGCGAACGAGACGCATTTTGATGTCGGGAAAAAAGTGAGGAAGACCATTCATGAACTAGGTGGAACCATGCCGGAGAACCTGCCGCCTGCCGACGGAATCGGCACAGTGAAAACACGGATTAAGAAGGCTGGGAAGCAGCTGTAGACAACAAAAAACCAGGTTTTTTTATGGCCTGGCTTGTTGTAAAAATGTCTTCTTTTTGTGTCGTTTTTTTAATTCCATCCATATTGAAATTATGTTCTTTCAGCTAGTTTGAGTCAAATTAGGCATAAAATTAGGATCTTTCGACTGCTGCCCTAAGGGTCTACCGCTGTCTACAATGCGGACCGACTCGGGGGAATGGTCGGGAGTCGCCCGCGACTTTTCGTGATCGTGGACGAGTTCTCGGACCTTATCATTTCCGACCGGGAATTCTTTGAGGACGCCTTTGAAAAAATTTCAGCGGTTTCCGACCGGACGGGTATCTTCCTTATCCTCGCCAGCTCGAAGGCCGTCGAAGACGTGTTCACACAAAAGCTTCGGCACGGCCGATTTGAAAGAGTCGCGTTTCGTGTCTCGAGTGTGGAGGATTCGGTCCTGATCATCGGAGAAAGCGGAGCGGAGGAGTTGGTGAAACCGGGGAGTTGTCTGGTAGGGATCAGGGTGGACGAGGATGTGTGGAAGGCGCTGTAAGAGAAAATTGCCGCTTGTATAAAAAGAAACCCTCCATTTCGAGATGGAGGGTTTTTGTTCGGTTGCGAACCTACGTGCGGACAAACAGCTTGGCTTCGCCGGGAGCCTGTGTCGATCTGATGGCGGTTTTTATTTCTCCAGTCAGGGTGAAACTGTCTTCGCTTGTTAATTCGATCCGTATCGAATCCTCTATCAACCCGGGCATGACCGCTCCGGACAGGTACGCGACCATGCTTGGGAGTGTCAGCAGGAGATAGGTATCGGAATCGTTGAGCAGGACTTGATGCGGATAATATACCTCATCGATTTCGGCTACAAGGCGATAGGTGATGCCTGTTCTTCCGATAACCGATATTTTCCCATCGAGTTTGTATGCATGCACGTCCGGTTTCGGTCTGAACCGACGGATCGATTCGACGCAGTGGCGTATCTTCGTTTCTTCCGATCCGGGCAGTTCGATCCTGTCGGGGATATATCCGAGACGGCTGTCGATATCCGATTGGTATTTTTCGATGAGTTCTCCTTCCGAAATGGTGAAGAGATACGTGTCCGTTACGTCTCCGACCGGTGTTGCTATGAGAAAACTCGTCCCATTCAGGTACACCGTGCTGTGGATCGAATACTCCCTGTCGTGGACGTCCGTTGTCGGGAAGAAATGGCGGACCCGGAGATTGCCGAGGTCGGCATATTTTGTCGTCAGTGTGGCCATGAGTCATTCCTTGTGGTTGAGTCTGCGTTATGTGAAAGATCCGTTTACCGAAGTGGTAAAGTAGCACTAATAGAGATAAATGTCAAGTGCAGGACTGTGAGAAATAAGCCGGGAAAGGTGTTTACAAGGAGATCGGATTTCGGTATACTGCGGATACAACTGAATAGATATCAAGAGGTGGCGAGAGTTCTGGCTCGATGACCCACCGGCAACCTGCTTCGGCAAGGTGCCCCGTCCAGCCCCGTATGGGGGAAGATGTTCGTCGATCTCTTTCCTCGCCCGGAGAGAGATTTTTTTATTCGGTAAAATGTACACATATGACTGTCACCTCCAATCAAAGCAAGGGATCGTTCGTCGCGTTCATCCCGTACAAACTCGACATCGCAGGCCGGCCGGAGCTGTCGCTCTTCCCGCTCAATGTCCTCTTCGCAAAATATAAGACGGTCGATGGGAATGTCGTTATCGGGAAAGCGCTCTATGAGCCGGACCTGAAGTCTCTTTCGAAGAAGGGGACGGTGTTCCGTATGACGTATCGCAACGCGTACGGGGGAGATGGCCGGCTCATCATCAGGTATGACTTTTTGAAGGAGAAATATCAGGGAGAGAAATTCGTGCGCGGGGAGAGTGTCGGGCAGGCGGAGGGGACGGAGTGGGACCGGTTCTTCATGCAGTTCGGGGTGCTCGGAATCTCGGACGGGGAACGGGGAGAATAGTCACAAGTCGGAGAGTAGTCATAAGTCGAAAGTGAAAAGTCGAAAGCATGGGGAAGGGACAGGCCCGGAAACGAAGCCGCGGATGCCGGGTCGTAGCCCGGCATGACAGAGGGAGGGACGGGAGCGGGGAGCGGGAACAATTGCGAAAGGCGGAAGGCGAAAGGCGAATTGGGAGCGGGAACGGGAGAATAGTCACAAGTGAAAAGTGAAAAGTGAAAAGCGGGAACGGGAGCGGGAGCGGGAGCGGGGACGGGAGCAATTTACAATTATCAATTTACAATTTCCAATGGGGAGCGGGAGCGGGAGCGGGAGCGGGAGAATAGTCACAAGTGAAAAGTCGAAAGTGAAAAGCGGGGACGGGGATGGGAGCGGGAGCGGGAGCAATTTACAATTATCAATTTACAATTTTCAATAGGGAGCGGGGAGGGGGGAGAATAGTCACAAGTGAAAAGTGAAAAGTCGAAAGCATGGGGACAGGGACAGGCCCGGAAACGAAGCCATGGATGCCGGGTCGTAGC
>CAIOMK010000042.1 GCA_903859375.1 Candidatus Moraniibacteriota bacterium | reverse complement strand
GTCAGGATTGAAAATGTGCCGATAAAGAGTACACTGGCGTCGTACCATTATAATCGTATAAACATATGAGTGTATTATTTTTCCTCTTCATCGTGGTCGTACTTCTGTTGGCAAAATCTCTCCGGGTACTCAACGAGTATGAGAGAGGCGTCGTCTTTTTTCTCGGAAAATATACGGGAGTCCGCGGCCCGGGACTCATCATCCTGATTCCGATACTCGAGACGATGACACGCGTCGTCTTGCGGACCGTCACCATGGACATCCCTTCGCAGAGGATCATCACCAAGGACAACGTCTCCATCGACATCGCAGCCGTCGCGTATTATCACATCATCGACCCGATGAAGTCGGTCGTCGCCATCGAAGACGTGTACAAAGCGGTGAACCAGATTTCACAGACGACAGTGCGAAACGTGATCGGGCAGTTCAGTCTCGATCAACTCCTCTCACAGACCGGTGACATCAATGCACAGATCAAGAACGTCATAGACCTGCACACCGAACCCTGGGGAGCGCAGGTTACCGCGGTAGAAATCAAGGACATCGCCCTTCCCGACAACATGCAACGAGCGATGGCCAAGGAGGCCGAAGCGGAACGTGAGAAGCGCGCCAAGATCATCGCGGCCGACGGCGAGTTCCAAGCGGCGATCAAGCTTGGCGAGGCCGCCGACATCATCTCGAGTCATCCTGTGGCACTCCAGCTCCGCACCCTGCAAACAATGGCCGAGATAAGCGTCGAGAAGAACTCTACCATCATCTTCCCTGCTCAATTCATGACCACGGTTCAGGAAGCGTTCAAGATGATTCACGAGGATGCGACGAAGAAGTAGGCATTCCCGATTCGGACACACCCGAAGGGAAACAAAACCGCCAAGCGTACGAGCGTGGCGGTTTTTCTTATTCGATCTTCAGATAGACCTACTGACCCTGCGGAGTATCGGGTCGGATCTGGATGGTCGTCGCCGCAAGTGACCCATCAGCATTACTCTTGCCATTGGCTGTAACCTGCTGTCCCACCGAAAGATCGGCTGATGCACCTGAAACTGACTTGTCGATCGTCGTTGAAGGTGCAAAAAAGACAATCTGCGATCCGCCGTTGCGCGTCTTGATAGTGATACTGGTATCGTCCTTTGCGCTGATCTGTCCTCCCGCGAAATCACCTGCGCCACCATTCATGGCACCACCCTGTCCGCCTCCGACGCGCTGACTGCCCTGTCCTCCGGTACGGCCCATCGCTCCGGCACCCTGGCCGGCTCCAGCCGCTCCACGGGCCGCGAACTGATTCGTGCGCTGGCTCTGGTCGTATCTCATCCCGCCATAAAACGATCCCGCCCCGACGACTATGACCAACACGGCTACTCCGACGATATACTTCTTATCCATATGTGTAATCAACCATTTAATAAAAACTCCTCTTTCGCTCTGTCAGTCGAACGTAATAGGTCAGCACTTTCTTTCCCCGACGACTTGTGACTTCATTGTCAGTTATCAGTTGTGAGTCCCCCTATTCGTACCGTAGCGCCTCCATCGGGGAAAGGTTCGCCGCCCTTCTCGCCGGATAGAATCCGAACAGTATGCCGACAGCCGCAGAAACACCGAATGCGAGCAAGATAGAGGACGTGGATACCTGCGTCGTCAGGCCAGCGAAATTCGAGACGAGCACAGACGCCACCCAACCGAGAATGATGCCAAGCGCTCCGCCCAAAAATGTCAGCATGACCGCTTCCATCAGGAACTGCATATTGATATACGCCTTGCGTATACCGACCGCTTTGCGAAGTCCTATCTCACGGGTACGTTCCGTCACCGTCGTCAACATCATGTTCATAATACCTATTCCGCCGACGAGGAGCGATATGCCGGCGATCGATGCGAGCAGAATCGTGAACGTCCCAGTGATGCTGGACGCAGTCGCGATGATATCGGCCTGGTTCATGATACTGAAATCGGCTGCGGTCGGATCCGAGATGCCATGCCTCTGCAAAAGAAGATCGGTGACATCCCGTTGGACGGTCGGTATGATGGTCGAATCCTGTGCAGACACGCTGACCGTCGTCACATACGTACTGCCGGAAAGATAATGCTGTGACGTCGTAATCGGGACATATATCGCGTCGTCGGCGTTGTTGAATCCGCTCCCTCCTTTCGACAGCGTCACGCCGATCACCTGAAATTCGATATTCTTGATGCGGATCATCTGTCCGATGGCATCAGCTCCGACGCCGAACAGATCATCGCGCGCCGTCGGGCCGAGCACTGCGACTTTGGCGGACGTCTGTTGCTGGTATTCCGTGACGAACGTCCCCGTGTCGACACTCACATTGCGGACATCCGTATATGACGGGACCGTACCCGTTATCTGCGTATTGGTATTGTTGCCTTTCGCCGTCACCTGATATCGATGGGTATCCTCGGGCGCCACACCGGAAATACTTCGCACCTCACTGCCGATCGCGGTCGCGTCCTCGATTTTGAGCGACTGGGAACTCCCTTGTCCGGCACTCACACCACCGGTGCGTTGCGCTCCGGGAGTGATGATGATCAGGTTGGAACCGATCGATTGGATGCGCGCCGAAATGGAGCTCTGCGCCCCTTGTCCGATCGCCACCATGGTTATCACGGACGCGATGCCGATAACGATTCCCAAGACGGTAAGGCTTGATCGGACTTTGTTGCTCGAAAGCGACAATACCGTTTCTTTCAATAAGTCTGCAGCGACCATAGTGTTCGTATCAATATCTAGCGTACATTCTTCACGTCCTTCTCGATGACACCGTCACGTACAGTGATGACCCGATTCGCATACAGAGCCACTTCCGGTTCATGCGTGATCAGAATGATGGTATGTCCCCGGCGGTTCAATTCCTGAAACGTTTCCATGACTATCCTGCTCGTTTTCGTATCGAGATTTCCTGTCGGCTCATCGGCCAAGATAATCGCCGGATCATTGATGAGGGCGCGCGCGATGGCCACGCGTTGCATCTGTCCGCCGGAAAGCTGGTTCGAGAGGTTCATAAACTTTCCCTCCTCCATACCTGCGTATTCGAGGCTTTTCCGAGCCTTCTGATCACGTTCTTTTTCAGTGGTGTCCGAATAGAGGAGCGGGAGCATGACGTTCCGAAGAACGGTCGTCCTCGGCAACAGGTTGAACGCCTGAAAAACGAATCCGATCTTGTTCCTCCTCAGGTCCGAAAGTTGATCGTCATCAAGCTTCGAAACATCCTGACCGTCCAGCAGGTATGTGCCGGATGTCGGCGTGTCGAGTGCTCCCAGTATGTGCATCAACGTCGATTTTCCCGAGCCCGACGGACCGATGATCGCGACGAAATCGCCTTTGTCTATTCGAAAAGTGATTCCGGACACGGCATTCGTCTCGACATCCCCGTTCACATATGTCTTACAGATGTTGTTACATTCAATCATGTCTTTGCTCAAAGTATGACCACGAGATATGACGGACCGTCCTACCCGCCGAAACCCCCGCCAGGCATCCTGACCCGGTTTGCGCCGGTTGATGTGCCTGTCGTGGTCGTGGCGTTCGGATCGACGGTCCGTGTCACCACCTTGTCGCCGACGACGAGACCGTTCTTGATTTCAGTCTCGGTGTTGTTCACCGCGCCGAGCTCCACGTTCTTCTGGACAGGCGTCGTCCCGCTATTGAGGACCAGGACATAGTTGTTGTTCCCCTGTTTCTTGATGGCACTGTTCGGAACGATAATCACGTCCTGCTGTACGCCGGTAATGACGGACGCGGATACGCTCATACCGGGTTTGATACGCGGATCCAAAGAGTCGAGGCTGAGTTTGGCATTGTAGGTCACGACACCCTGCGTCACCGTGCCGAGGGAATCCATTTTCTCCACTTTCCCTGAAACAGTCAGTCCGTCGATCGCCGAAAAAGTCATCATCACTTTCTGTCCTATCTGCACGTTCGAGATATCGACTTCATTTATCTGAACCTGGGCCTTGATCGTGGTCAGGTTACCGATGATGACCGGAACCGTCCGGGAGCTCCCGGAAGAAAGCTTGCTCAGGTCGTCCCCATTCTTGATATTGACAGCGTTGACCGTCCCGTCGAGCGGAGCGACCACCAGACGCTTGTCCGCGTTTTGTTTCTGATATTGCAGACTGAGATTGGAGGTATTCGCCGAGAGTTGTGCCGTCTTAAGAGACTGTTCCGCTGCGGCCACTTTCGCCTTATCGATGGCTTTTTGTCTCGAACTGACACCGCTGTCACTCTTTTTGTCTTCCGCATAGATGGCCTTTGCCTGCTTCAGGCTGATCTCGGCCGAGGTGACCGAGTTCTGGGACTGCGAGTACGAGGTCTGTGATTGGGAAGTCGTCACGTTCATCTGATCGTTCACGATCGTAAACAAGGTCTGACCTTTCTTCACCTTGTCACCGACATTGACCAAAAGATTGGCCACCGTGCCGGTGATCGTCGGATCGATGTTCACACTTTGATCGACGACAGCATTCCCGCTTCCCGAGACGGACGTGGTCAATATGCCTTTTTCCGCGGCCGTGGTGTCATACTGTAACGCGACATTCGTCGGATTCGCCTTGGTATACCAATAATACCCGCCACCGGCAACCACCACCACCACGGCGGCAATCTGCCACTTTTTCAGTTTCATCTTCATATTGGCTATGGATAATCAGTATTAATATCGGGAGAAAAATTCTTCCATCGGACCAGAGGCCGTTTCGCTACCATCAATATACCATTTTTTCTTTCCTTGAGCCAGATACGGAGACATCGCCCAAATATTTTTTTTGACCAACATCAAAAACGCGTCCCGTTCCAAACCATACAACGATAGTACGTCTCAGTGGAAAATAGTTTTCATTGAAAGCCTCACCCGGCCTTTCTTGACGAGGGAACATCTGTTCCCTTATACTGTGAATGAAAATAGTTCAGAAATGCTACGAGTCGGTTCACGCTTTCCGATGTTCTCATCTACCCCGTCGGCCATCATTCGTTCTCCGCGCTCTCCCTTATGAAATACGAAGCATCATTCGAAAAAATCAGACGATTCTTCGAAGAAAAGAAGCGCATGCCAACGTACCGCGAAATCCGCGACGGGATTCTCCACATCGCCTCCATGAAACAGACCAAACAATTCGTGGACAAACTCGTGGAGGACGGGCTCCTCGACCGTGACCCGAATGGCAGGCTCCTCCCGACCAGAAACTTTTTCGGCGTACGCAAGCTCGGCTATGTCGAAGCCGGCTTCCCCTCCCCTGCCGAAGAGGAGCTCCTCGATACGATGACCCTTGATGATTGGTTGATCGGCAATCGCGAAGCGACATTCATGCTCGAAGTGAAAGGAGAATCGATGCGCGATGCCGGTATCCGACCGGGCGACACCGCACTTGTCGAGCGCGGGAAAGAACCGAAAAACGACGACATCGTGATCGCCTGCGTCGACGGAAAATGGACGATGAAATACTACAGAAAAGACAGCCGGGGCGTCTCACTTATCCCAGCCAATCCGGCCTTCAAAACGATCTGGCCAAAAGAAGAGCTTCGCATCGAAGCGATCGTCACTGCCGTCATCCGCAAATACTGATATGGATTATGTCCGCACAATTCGCATCAGGCGCCTATCCGAGAGCCATCCTCCATATCGACGGAGACGCATTCTTCGCATCATGTGAACAGTCGAGGGACCCGGCACTCCGTGGCAGACCGGTCGTGACCGGAGCCGAGCGAGGCATCGCCTCGTCGATGAGTTACGAGGCAAAAGCACTCGGTATCACCCGGGCTATGCGACTTCATGAAATTCGAAAAATCTGTCCGGATGTCATCGTCCTCCCATCCGACTATGAAACCTATTCTCTTCTCTCAAAACGATTCTTCGATATCGTGCGACGCTATACGCCGGACGTGGAAGAATACAGCATCGACGAATGCTTCGCCGACATCACCGGCTGGCACAAGCCACTGCGGACAGACTATCACGGCGTCGCGAAGCGGATCCAAGAAGACCTTCGTCGCGAGCTCGGTTTCACCTTCTCCATCGGACTTGCCTCGACCAAGGTTCTCGCCAAGATGGGATCGAAATGGAAAAAACCATACGGTCTCACCATGATTCCGAATCGGGAAATACATGCCCATCTGGAACAGCTCCCCATACAAGCAGTCTGGGGCATCGGTCCACGGACCTCCGATCTTCTCAACCGACACGGCATCCATACCGCACTCGATTTCGTGCTCTCCGATGATTGCCGACTCGATCCGTTCCTCTCCAAACCGTTTCGGGAAATCCGTTCCGAACTCCGCGGAGAAAGCGTCCTGCCGTTTCAATCGGACACACGTCTCACACGCTGTTCCATCCAAAAAATGAAAACATTCACGCCGGCATCCAATGATTCCCGCTTCGTCTTCGCCCAGCTCGCCAAAAATATCGAGTCGGCCTGCATGCGGGCACGCCAGTACGGTCTCGAAGCCGGCAAGGTACTCATATTGCTCCGTACACAATCATTCGAAGACCGGGTCGCCGAGATAGATCTCTCCAGACCGACTTATTTCGCGCACGAACTTCTCTCGGTCATCAAACCGTCATTCGACAGACTCTTCTCTCCCGGCACATTCTATCGTGCCACCATGATAACGCTCCTTGAGCTTCGCGCACCCGACCCACAGCCGGATCTCTTCGGCGCATCCGTACGCATCGACGGGTTCCGACGCATCTACGAAAGCATCGACCACGTCCGCGCCAAGTATGGCAAACACACCATACATTTCGGTCCGTCCTTCGACGCACATCATCACACAGCGCACGATGGCGTGCGAGGAAGCATCCCGAAGCGCATGCGCCATCTGCTCAAAGGCGAGACCGCCCGCAGACATCTCGGCATCCCGATGTTTGCAGGCGAGATTGACTGACATACCGGAAAAATCAAAACCGCCCCCGATACAGGGGCGGCCGAAGCGGACGTGTCCGTCTTTTTTTCAGCGTCCGGATTTCTTCGTTTACTGGATGACCTCTATATTTGCCTGCAGAGGCGCCGTAAAGGTATTTTGCACCAGCTGATTGATCTTGTCATAGTTTTCCCCTATCGGAAGCAATACGGCGCCATATGTCGGATCCGATTTCCCATAGAGCAATCCTTCAATCGGGTCTTCGTCCAACACGCGATGAATCACCTGTGGATTGTTCTTGTCGAGCGCCATATACACCTCATAGAGACGCTTCATCTCCCACGCCTGCAAGTCGGTCGAGAGATTTTTCCCGAGCCCGGCGAGTATCCCGTTCACCTTGTTGAAATCAGTCAGCGTCCCGATCGAAAGTGCCTTGGTCTTCAGTCCCTGCAGAATCATCTGCTGTCGTTTCGCGCGGGCGAAATCGTTGGAATTATCCCGTGACCGGGCGAAACACAATGCGGTCTCGGCATCCAACGTCTGCGGACCGGCCGGCAGTTTGAAGCTACCATGGCATTCCAAAGAGCTCGGATCCGGCGTACAGATCGGGTACTGGGCGGTGATACGCGTACGCACGACCTTGCCTGTGATCGGATCTTCTATCTTCTTCGTTTTCGTCTCATATTTCCCGGTCGGTATGGTGAAATATATACCATCACACACACCGCTCTGATTGAACTGCGTGTTCTCTTCGAATGGTTGTTTCAAGTCGATCGGCACGCCACCCACCGCGGTCACGACGTCGTTGAACGCGTTGTAATTGGTGACTATCGTATAATGGATCGGCACTCCGGAGACTTCGCCATATTTCTGTTCCGCATCCGCCAATCCCAACGCGATACCGCCCTTCGCGACACCCTGTTGATAGATCGCGTTTATCTTGCTCGAATATTCATTCTCGATATCCTTCACCAGCAGGTCGCGAGGGATGGAAACGAACGAAACCTTGTTGTCCGTCGGGTTCAGACTCACGATCATACTGCTGTCCGCCAAGGAACCGCCATTCGGATCCTCAACACCTCGCATCGCGAGCAGGAGGATATTGATGCGACCCTCTTTCTCACCCTTTATCTCGTTGCTGACCCCTGGAATCATACGCCCCAAACTGCCCAACAAATTTCCATTCGTTGAAATCTGGCTGAGAAGCGCGCCTGTTTTCCATACGACGATACCACCGATAAGTATGGCAACGACCAGAGCGATCAACACCGGCTTGAGCCACTTTTTCGTATCTTTATGCAAAGGGGTCGCCACGGCCGGACGGATATTTTTCTTGAAATTCACCATAAAGGCTCCTTTTACTACTTATGTATATATACGCTTACTTCGTATCGATTATCCGATAACATTCATTACAACATGAAATGTCACAGAGTACAAATCGTCATTATTTCCACGAGCGACAGTTAAAAATGAAAAGCCAGCCCCATACGCTTTTACATTGGCATATCATAGCACTGATTCGTTGAAAAAGAAAGGGTATTCCACCAAAAGATATGGGTCAGAATTTCAGCAAAAGATGTCCGACAAGCGTGAGGAACAACAGTAGTATCCCGACAAGGAATTGCGAATGGAGCAGGTAATTCCCTTTCTTCACACCCACAGGAATATTGTGGAGTTCCATGATCATACCGGTGACCCCCTCCGCGAAGATAAGCGCCAGGATGGCGTACAGGAACACATTATCCTGAAGGCTGTTCGTGAAGACGCAGTGAAGAAACACAAAGGAAAGCGCGATCACGCCGAGGTATGGATGCGTCTTATTCAACCAGGACAAGACCGTTCCCGAAAGGGACTTCGCCTCGACAATATCAACGCCGAGCGGTTCCAACCGGCTCCACAAATCACCCTTCATCAACAGTAATTTGAATACGGTCCGACTATAGAGAGCGACCAGAGAAAGCATGGATACTCCCCCAAGAAATTTTCCAAACTGGTTCAACGGGGACCTTCTCGGGATGGCAGACGGCCCGCCGATCGAAGAGACATACCAGACTCCGGCTATCGTCACGGTCACAAAAGCGAAAGCGAACAGCAGTATCGGGAGATTTTTCTTGTTCGTGGGATTCATATGAGCATGATAACAGTAACGACG
Organism: Candidatus Moraniibacteriota bacterium; assembly: GCA_903859375.1. Classification (GTDB taxonomy): domain Bacteria; phylum Patescibacteriota; class Minisyncoccia; order Moranbacterales; family UBA1568; genus JAAXTX01. The sequence continues at coordinate 1,092 of CAIOMK010000042.1, read as the reverse complement.
TCGCGACTCAAGCTGACCCGGTAAATAAAAAAGTGGCGGACACCGTTGGTCACGCCACTTCATTCCACATCGGTCACGATTATACACCTTCTTCCACCGCTTCGCGGAGTCGTACCTCGATGTACTGCATGCGGATAGTCGTCGCCTCCAAATTATTCGCGGCGATCCGTATCGGGTGCCACGCGCCTACGATGAAACTCTCCACGAATTTCGGACGAAGTATCATCCGGACTTCACCCATGCCTTTCAGGAAATCAGCGACCGCCAATGAGTCGCTCTTACGAAGCGCCTCCAAAGCCGTATCGCAATCCCGCAGGATATCCTGGATACTGCCTGTCATCGCTTCCCGATTGAAGAGCCTGCAACCTCGTCCGCCAATCTTCCCCGTCTCCAGAAGCTCCAGTGCGAGCCGTCCGTAGAAAACCCTCATGTCCCGCAAGAACAGTTCCGTCTCTTTTTTCAGGTCCGTATCGATTGTCATCTCTTCCTCCTTGTCTTGGTTTGCGCCGCCATTTCCGACTCATTCACCGACACGCCATCATAAAACACATCCTGTCCGATGGCAAGGGAACATCGCCGATCCTGCCTAAATAATATAGATAAAAAAACAACCCCTGTACGATCATTCGGATCGTCAAGGGTATGAGACTTTGGATAATTTCCCGCAGTTCTCGAACGTGTTCCCGCTCATCTCCTCCGTAGATTCTGTTTTTTCCTTTTCTCTACCTTCACGATCTGTGCAAGCGATTGTTGCAGTTTCTTGCATGTTCCAGTCACGCCATACTGGCCGGTATCGCTCATCGACTGGCTGATACGTCCTTTGATATCCCGCTTTTCCTCTCTCAAACGAAAGAGTTCTTTCTTAAGATTGCTCTCACTTCGAAACATGTGTCACCTCCGGTTTTACCATGAATTGTGAAATTTTTCAGGCGCCTCCGCTACGAACCGAACAGTCGGGAAAAAAATCGTCAATCTTCTCATTTATTTTCGTCGGCTCTGACGATTGACTTTGAGGCATCAGTGGTTCTTTTTTCATAGGTTCGACATTTCAAGTAGATCCGCCCATATCAGACCACTCTTTCTCTTATTCAT
>CAIOMK010000041.1 GCA_903859375.1 Candidatus Moraniibacteriota bacterium | reverse complement strand
GACGGTGGAATATGTACTACAATGATCTTGAACACTGCGGATTGGACGGGAAAAGTCCGAACGAATATTTGAAAGAATTCGAATTAATCAATCCGCCAAATGTGTGTTCCTAAAACAGGGTCAATACGTCGGCGAGACGACGCCGTCCGATTGAAACAAGAGTGATCTGATGACGGCAAAATATACCCCGCCTTGAACAAACAGCCTTTCTGCAATACAGTACAGGTATGAATCAGAATATCATTTGGAAGCTTTCACGGTTCGTCTGGTTGTCTCTTTTGGGTATCGGTTCGATCGGAACGGTATCCATATATGCGCCGATCCTTTTTACGCTTCCCGAAGGCAGACTCGGCTGCGACACACCCGTTCATTGGAAGCTTGGTGAAGTCGACTCCCGATTCCCCGTCGAACGCCAGCAATTTCTTCGGACCGCACTGGAAGCCGAAAGACTGTGGGAAAAACCGACCGGCAAAGAACTGCTCATCTATGATCCGAATGCGTCTTTCACCGTGACGACCGTATTCGACGACCGTCAGAAGATGACATATGACACGCGAAAACTTCAAACAAGCATCGACCGATATCAGAAACAGGCCGAGACGCTCAAGAAATCCTATGAGACGCTGCTTGCCGGTTTTCGACGCGATCAAGCCGCATTGAATACGAAAATGGATGCGTTTCAACGGGATTTCACCTCATATCAGGACAATGTCAGCCGAGTCAATGCATCCGGCGGAGCCAAGCCTCAGGAGTATGCGTCCCTTGAAAAACAGAGAAAAGCGCTTGAGAACGAGCAGGCCTCGATCAATAAAGAATCCGACCGACTAAACAAGGTGGCGTCTACCGTAAACGCAACTGCCGGACAGTTCAATTCCGAAACCGCAGATGCACGAGACAATCTCGCGAAGTATCACTTGAAATACGGGGAACCGAAGCCGTTTATAGAAGGACTCTATGAATCACCGCTGAAATCGATAACGATCTATCAGTTCGAAAGCACGGATGACCTCCGGCTCGTCCTCGCGCACGAGTTCGGACATGCGCTCGGTATCGAAGAACATGTTGCCGACAGTCAGGAGGCGATCATGTATGCCATGATGGGCGGACAAAACCTGGACCATCCGGCCCTCACGAAAGACGACATCAGCATATACAAACTCGCGTGTCCGACGCTGACACCGTCCATACAAGAATCCGTCGTGTCCTATCTCGTACTGACCCCTGTTGAAAAAATGGACTTCTTCGATTTTTTGAATATCTTTTTCAAATAAAACCTCATTTATCGTCTTGCCCGAGGCCACAACAAGGAGTACAGTGATAACTTATCCGAATATGGTTCCCTTATGGAAACGTCCGACAAACATCCCGTAGCACTCATCATTCTCGACGGCTGGGGGCATCGGGAAGAATCACAAGACAACGCTATCGCAAACGCGGATACGCCTTTTTTTGATTCACTGCTCCGTGATTTTCCACATTCTCTCCTTGGGGCGAGTGAAGGGAGCGTCGGATTGCCGGAGGGACAGATGGGCAACAGTGAAGTCGGTCACATCACCATAGGTGCTGGCGCCATAATGGATACCGACCTCGTGCGCATCTCCACATCGGCCGTTTCGAATGAATTCCTTTCAAACAAAGCATTTCAGACACTCTTCGCGCATGTTCTCGGGCATGACTCCGTTCTTCACGTGAAAGGTCTCATCTCCGATGGGGGCATTCACAGTCACAGCGATCATCTCACGGCCTTTCTCACGGCCGCCAGGGATTCCGGCATCACCAAAATAGCGATACACGCGTTTACGGACGGACGGGACACGGCGCCACAAAGCGCGTCGTCTTATCTGCGCGATCTCGAGGAAATAATAGACGATCTCGGCATCGGTTTCATCGCGACAGCTTCGGGACGATTCTATGCGATGGACCGGGACAAGAATTGGGACCGCATCGAGAAAGCCGAGCGCGCGATTTTCCACGGCAAGGCGGGCCGGACTGTTCAAGACAGACGCCCTTCCGAAATTCTGTCGGAACTTTACGCCGAAGGTGTCATGGACGAGCATCTCGAACCGATCGTATTCCTCGATGAAAACGGGGAAGCCTATTCCATCCGCGAGAACGACGGCATCCTGTTTTTCAACTTCCGTTCAGACCGGTCACGTCAACTTTCCGCCCGGATTGTCGAGCATGCCAAAGAAAAGAACCTGTGTTTCGTCACATTGACGCAGTATGACGAGACCCTTCCCGCGATTGTCGCATTCCCACCGTCACTTCCTGCGACCACGCTCGGCCACGAGATCGCGAAGGCCGGACTTCGTCAGACGCATGTCGCCGAGACTGAAAAATACGCCCATTCCACGTATTTCCTCAATGGAGGACGGGAACTTCCCGAAGACGGAGAAGAGGATATCCTGCTCGAAAGTCGCAAAGATGTCCGCACACACGACGAAGCTCCTGAGATGCGCGCGCATGATATTGCCGATCGGGCCATCGATGCCCTCGAACGGGGAACTGATTTCCTGTTCATCAATTTCGCCAACGCGGATATGGTCGGGCATACCGGAAACGTTCCGAAGATTATCGAGGCCGTCGAATGCCTCGACCGCGAACTGCGCCGTGTCGTGGAGAAAATTTCCGCAAAAGGGGGCATCGCCATCGTCACCGCGGATCACGGAAATGCCGAATTGAACATCGATCCGGAAACAAGTGAAGCGCATACTGCCCACACAACGAATCCTGTCCCCTTCATTGTGACGACGAGTGGAAGCGTGAAGAATGGTGGTCTTTCCGATATCGCGCCGACCGTACTCTCTTTCCTCGGACTCCCGATCCCGGACGCCATGACTGGAACCGTACTCTATTCAAAAGAATAAGGCTTCATAAAGGCACGATGCAAACATTTCCTTTCCTGTTCCGTAGTACGACACGGGGCAATCAGACAGCGACGGCCCGGTCGGAAGAATACGACATGCACATGAACGAACCCGGATATCAGGAGAAAACGGATGCTGAGATAATAGAACTCGCAAAATCGAACGCGGACTTCTTCGGCGTACTCATGGAGCGATACGAATCACCTCTTCTCCGGTATATCCATCGGATATCGTCGTTCGATCATGATGACGCCGAAGATATTCTTCAGGAGTCGTTCATAAAAGCGTATCGGAATCTCAATGATTTCGATCATGATTCCAAATTCTCAAGCTGGATGTATCGCATCGTCCACAATCAAACCATAGATAACGCAAGAAAAAACAAGACCAGGGTAACCGTTTCGATAGATGAACATGACCTCATTCACTTTCTACGGGCGGCCACGGACATCGAAAACGAGACGGCGAGAAAGCACGATTTGGCATCGATAGCGGACGCCGTCAGGTCGCTCCCCGAAACATATCGGGAAGCACTCGTCCTCCGGTTTCTTGAAGAAAAATCATACGAGGAAATCATGGATATTCTCCATATACCGAAGGGAACCGTAGCGACACTTATCAGCAGGGGCAAGAAGATTCTTCACGAACATCTGCAAAAAGCTGACGTACAGACTAACTAAACCACTATGAACGACATACAGTCGGCTACTATCGCCGGAAAAATACTCGGGAAGATAAAAAAGGAAGATATCCATCCGGAAGCTTCGTGGAAGTTCATCCTCCGAAAGACGGCCCTTTGGATCGGAATATCCGTTTCCGGCGTCCTCGCCGCATTCTCCCTGTCCATGCTACTGTTCCCGTTCATCTCGGTCGAACCGAATTTCCTCACGTTCGGAATCGGTCGGTTATTCTCATCGCCGGTCATCAGACTTATTCCAATCCCTTGGATCGTCTTCCTGCTTATTTTCGTACCGCTTGTCGTCATCGAATTCCACAACACCCGTCACGGCTACCGATACCGTATCGCCATGGTCGCGAGTGGCCTGATTCTCATGATCGCGATCGGCGCGAGCGCCTTCAAACTGCTCGGAGTGGACGGGTTTTTCGACCAGAAATTCAGGGACTCCATCCCGGCATACGGACAATTTTCCGAAACACCGACCGATTTCTGGTCACAGGAACGGGAGGGGTATCTGGCCGGAACCATTCTTTCTTCTGAGCCGGGAAGCTTCACTCTTCAGGATCTCGACGGGGATACCGTTAATATTCAGGTCGAGCGCGACACAGTGCTCTATCCGAACGTCAACCTTGAGCAGGCTTCCGAAGTGAAGATCGTCGGAACCATGAACGAAGACCGTTCCCTCAAGGCCGAAAAGATCTATCACGGGGCACCGAAGCCTCATCACGGGAAAGAACCCGAGGGAGGCGATTGGGATGATACGGCGCGGACGAAAAAACAAGACGAGTGGAAATTCCGAGATAGTAACGCCGAAAATGAAAACCGTAAAGACCGTCTCCTATGAGGCGCGTTCGGTCCAGCAGACGGCATATGAAACCCCGTCTGAATATCTGACCGACACGGATGGGGATGGGCTGGTCGACGGCATCGATCCCGACCCGTCGGTCCACCAACAGGAATATTTCACGGACACCGACGGTGACAGTGTGCCGAACGCATTCGATCTCCATCATGATGCCGATGATTTCTCCTATATCGAGGAGGCGACGGATACGGATGGAAATGGGATTCTCGATCAGTTCGAAGCCGCGTTCAATGGCAATAAGGAAAGCAACGGCTGATATCCGACAGTCATCGCGAAGAACGAATGTAAACCGGCCTTCACGGCCGGTTTACTTTATTAACATCCGTCACAACGAGGTCCTACAACGCCAATCGCAAAACATATTGCACGAATAATCCCGCGATGACACTCGTTCCGAATAATAGAGAAACAATCCTGACAGCCTCAAGTTTGTTCTTCTCTTCCTTGAAAAGGATAAGGATGCCCAGTCCTCCGCTGGCACACAATCCCGCGATGGCCGAACCGTATGTAAGGATGCCCCGCAGATACAGCTCGGTTATGCCGACCGAGACCGCACAATTCGGGATAAGGCCGAGCAACGCCGCCAAAAACGGCTGGAAAAAGCCGTTGCTCAGGAAAATTTTTGCCAGAACCGCATCACCGAATTCAAAAAACGCGAGATTTATCGCGAACGTCACCACGAAAATAAAGAGGAAAATCTTCACGGCATGATTGAAGGGATGCCAAAAAATCTTTTTCGCGTCGAATCCTTTTTCGGAAGCCGTGACATGGTGTCCACAACAGGCGTTTTCCTGCATCACATCGCAGTGTACGTGCAACGGGTCGTCATGTCCGCGAGTGTACGCCTCGGCATGAGCGAATGTCCTGTCCCTGTTTTTCCGATACACGCCGTCAAGCAGATATCCGAAGACAAGTGCGACGACGACTTTTGTCGCGATAAACGGCACGATGATTCCGACCCTGTCAGGATGGGACAATATGACGGGAATAGCCTCGTCGGATGTCGAAAGATACACGGCCATCAATGTCCCGATGGTCACGAGCCTTTGTCCGTACAGGGCTGTCGCAAAAACGGAAAAACCGCACTGCGGCAATATGCCGGCTATCGCGCCGAGAGCGGGGCCCGCCGATCCGGCTTTCTCGATCTTTTCTATAAGTTTCTTGGCGAAGGCTGATTCTATCAGCTCGATCCCGATATACACCACCAACAAAAACGGGATCGTCTTCGCGCTGTCGATAAGTGCGTCTATGAAGATATCATACATATCCGGAAACCATGATAATTATTTACACGAATTTGTCGCACAAGCCCTCTGACATACCGTTCGGGCGCCTCATGTCCACACGGACAGCGTATCTCATCCATATCATTATCGCAATGTTATAAGATCGCGAAATGCGAAACCGTAAAAATAAAAACCCCCGTTTACACGGGGGTTTTTGATACCCGCAAGATTCAGCGCTCCCTAGAGGACCGCATCCTTGGCGGCTTTGGCGAGACGGAACTTGACCACGGTCTTGGCCGCGATCTTGATCTTCTCTCCGGTCGCCGGATTGACGCCTGTGCGCGCCTTGCGCTTGGCCTTCACCAGCTTTCCGAACCCCGGAACGACGAACTCTCCGACCTTCTTCACTTCCTTGTATGCAACTGCCGACAATGCGTCGAACAGGGCGCTGACATCCTTCTTGGAAAGACCTGTCTTCTCCGAGAGCGTCGATACGAGCACGGACTTTGTCATTTTCGCCATAACGTTTTCTCCACGACCGTCCCGCGTGTGGCGGAATCGGGAATGAATGTTCTGTTATCGATTTATTATTTCGTGCGGATCCGTGATGGCCCTCAGGGCATCGACCTGCAAACCAAGGGTTGGGATCCGTCACTACCGCTGAATAATACGATATTTGCTGCCCGTATGCAAATATGCCGGATACCTCTCCATATCGGATCACAAATGCGCCCCACGTACGGATACATAACCGGCAACCGGAGGTATGATCATCATCTGCAGGATCGGAGTGAGTCCGACGCCGAGAAAAGGGATAATCGGCATATACGGACCATATGTCCACATACCCGAAGAGACCGCGTACCATTCGATACAGACCGCGACAAGGAGACCGAGGGACGCGCTCAGGATTGTCCATTTCAATCGTCCACCGGTTCGGAACATATGCTCGGACAGGAATAATTCCGGGGTGAGAACAAGCAGTGTGATGATGATATCGGCACATGCGGCCATGATATGTACCAGGACGAAATCCGCCGTACCGAAGAAATGCGGCGCAAAGAGGATTGCCTGAAACATCTCCCAGACGAGGTTCAGGATGAAACTCACGATTATGATTCTTGTAATCCTGTTCATCTCTTTATTCGAAATTCACGACGAAGTTGTACATACCCATGGAACATGCCCCCCGAAGCTTTGTACCCGCGGTCTGTGCCGGAACATCGACATCCGTCGTACCCGTGCGTGGGAGATTCTTATGATACCCGATACTCGGGATGGAAACCGCTGATGAGCAATCGAAGGTATTGTCCGTAATGAGACGGATGACAGTCGGCACGCCGGCTTTCGCCGTACTTACCTTCGGAGCATATCCGCCTTTGACGGATATTTCGATGATTTGCTTTCCGTCGGTATCGACCGCATCGTTTTTCACCACAGATTTTGCCGGAATGTTCCGGGAAGCATTGTTTGTTCGTGCCCCGAAATACATTCCTGCCCCAAGTGCGGCGATTGCCAGGAGTATGATGGCTCCGATGATACGTATGTTTTTTTTCATAAGCTTTTCATCATGTGTCAGAAGTTGAAGACCGGCGGAATGATTCCCGCACTAACCAGGCTGTTAATGAGATTGAATATACCGAAGAATATCACCAGAAGCCCCGCCGTCTTGAAGAATATTCCGGTCTGTGCCATCTTCCCCAGTCCGAGAGAGCTGAAGCTCAGGAGAGAAAGGACCGGCAATGTGCCGAGTGCGAATGCGAACAAGGTGAGAGCCCCTGTTCCGAAACTACCGGTCGTAAGTGCGTAGAGTTGCATCGACTGTGTGAATCCGCACGGGAGGAAAAATGTGACGATACCCGCGAGGAGCGGCATGAGGGTATGGTTGAAATTCTTCACTCCATGTATCCGCTTTCCTATGAACGCAGGCATGGCAAACTGAAACTTCCTCGCCCACGGGAACACATCGAGCAGATTGATACCGAGGATGATGAGCACGATGGCGACACAGAATCCGAGAAGAGCCGTCCCGATCGGACCGAGTTGGAATGCCGACCCGAGTGCTCCGATAGCTCCTCCGAGGAGGAAAAATGCCACCAAACGACCGATGTGGAACAGCATCTGCGGCCGGACAGTCTCCCCCTCCTTGGCAAAGGTCGCGGAAAGCGACAGTACTAATCCTCCCACGACTGCCATACAGCTCGAAACCGAAGCGACGAGACCGATCAGGAATGCCGTTCCGAATCCTACATCCGGGGAGGTGACCAGGTTCACGATACCGAATTGCTGCAGACCGAAGAAAACACCGATGAAAACGAGTGCGATCGGTGTCGCGATCATGAACTCCGACCACTTCGGTGCATGCACCTTTTTTTCCAGAGATAGTGTGTAGCCGAGATCTTTCAGAGGCGTACTCAGATCGTTCGCGACAGCCTCTTCATCACGGTCACCGAAGTCTCCGGTCACTTCGACCGTGGCATTTGCAAGCGATGCTTTCACCGAAGAGATACCTTCGACATCGCCGAGTTCACTTTCGATAAGGAGCGTGCACGACTTGCAATGCATCCCATCGGCATGAAACGTATATGTTTTCATAATTTTTTCGTTTTTAAACGAAGTGAGTTTCCGACGACCGACACGCTCGAGAATGCCATCGCGAGTCCCGCGAACACCGGGTTCAGTGTGATGCCAAACAGCGGATAGAAGAGTCCGGCCGCAACAGGAATGCCGACGACATTGTACACAAACGCCCAGAACAGGTTTTGCCTGATTCCACGCATAGTCAGTTTCGATAAACGGACCGCCTTGACCAGTTTCGATATGTCACCATGCAAAAGCGTCATACCCGCCGTCTCGATGGCAACATCCGTACCGGTGCCCATGGCGATACCGATATCGGAGGCCGCCAAGGCCGGCGCGTCATTGATACCGTCTCCCGCCATAACTACAATTTTTCCCGATGCCTGCAACTCCCGTATCTTTGCGAATTTTCCTTCGGGGAGGACTCCTGCCACGACCTCGTCTATTCCGGCCTGATTGGCGATATACCGCGCCGTATCCGCATCGTCCCCCGTCAACATGACCACTTTCATACCGAGCGCGTGCAGATCGGAAACAGCCTGCTTCGCCTCGGGTTTGACGGCGTCTTCCACCATGAAGATACCGAGAACCGCACTCTCCGTCGAAAGGATGACCGGCGTCTTCCCTTCGGCAGTCGACGCTTTGATCGATCCGGAATCAAAGGAGAGGCCTCTATCCCGCATGAGACGCGCGTTTCCGGCATAATAGGTGATACCGCCGACACGACCACAGACCCCCTTCCCTTCGACCGCCGAAAAATCCGCAACATCAACGAAACCGATGCCTTTTTCGGTCGCACCCGACACGATAGCGTGAGCGATCGGGTGCTCCGAACGGCTTTCGAGTGAAGCAAGGATCGAGATCAATGCCTCATCGTTTCGGTCCGATAAGTTGAGCACAGAGACGAGTTTCGGCTTCCCTTCGGTGATCGTACCCGTCTTGTCAAACACCATAACCGTCGCTTTTTGAAGCAGTTCGAGTGTGGCTGCGTCCTTGATAAGAATACCCTCCCTAGCTCCTTTACCGACCCCGACGATGATGGCGGTCGGTGTGGCCAATCCGAGTGCGCATGGACAGGCGATGACCAAGACACCGACGAAAGACGAGAGACCGAACGAAAGCGCCTGTGAAAAACCGAGGTATCGCGATCCGACGACGAGCCAAACCACGAGCGACACGAACGCGATGACAAGGACGACCGGCACGAATATGCCAGAGATCTTGTCCGCGAGCGCCTGTATCGGCGCCTTGCTCCCCTGCGCATCCTCCACCATACGGATAATTCCTGAAAGAAGCGTCTCCGCACCGATCTTCTTCGCCTCAAAAGTGAACGATCCTGCCGTATTGACCGTACCAGCGACCACCGTATCCCCCGCGCCCTTCCGGATCGGCATCGGCTCCCCCGTCACCATCGACTCGTCGACATATGATGATCCTTCCGTCACGATGCCGTCTACCGGAATGCGCGACCCCGGCTTCACGATGATGAAATCCCCTTTCATGACCTGACCGATGTTGATTTCTGTCTCCTTGCCGTCACGGATGACCAACGCGGTCTTTGCCTGTAAACCGATCAGTTTTCTCAAGGCATCCCCGGTCTTCTGTTTCGATCGCGCCTCGAGATATTTCCCCAAGGTCACAAAACCGATGACGACGATGACCGCATCGAAATAGGTCGTATTCGGAAGACGCAGTATCCGTGCGATTTCCGGAAAAATGACGATGAACGAACTGAAGAGAAATGCGGTCAACGTTCCGATACCGATCAGGGTATCCATGTCGGCAACCCCGTATCGAAAAAATCGGACTATGCCGGCAAGGAATCGATTTCCGACCCAAAATATCACCACAGAGGACAACACCATCGATATGACCGAAAACAAGCCCATTGGCAATGGAATATTTGGGACAAAAAGAAATGCCTGTGCGGCGATTTCCCACATCATGATGAGAAAAACGAGTATGGTGATCGGTATCATGAACCGCATTTTTTCTTCCTGCCCGTGAAGGGTATTCTTTCCGCCGTGCTCGGAGCTCGAAGAAACTGAGTTGTTATCAGATCCCCGATCGGACTCCTTTTCGGAAAGACCATACCCCAGCGTACGAAGCGTCTCGTTCAAGCGCTCCAATGGGATGTCCGCCGTCCCGGTATCCAATCGGACTTCTTCGGTGGCGAAATTAACCTCGGCGCTTGCGACACCTTCAATGCGAGATAGGCTTTTCCCGACAATCGCCGCGCAACTCGCACAATGCATTCCATTCACGTGATATTTTATTTCATTCATACGGAATTACTTACTGTCGTACCAGTCGCTTCTCCATTTCGTGAGCATAGCACCGCTATCCGTAAGGAATGCCTCGACCGTATCGGCATTATTCAGGATTTCGGAACGGCTCGATTTGGTCCTCACGTCCTTTGTCATAAGGATGCCATTTTTATGATGTGCGATAAGCGCATTCAGGAACCGAAGGTCAAACGTCGCATCATACGACCCGAGGTTCGGGACAACCGGGTCTGCCACCGGACGAATATCACCGTACCATGACTTTTTCCATGTGGTAAGTTCGGCGATTGCCACCGGCTCATTCTTGAGAATTACATTGGAAAGTTCCTGAATTTCCGGTCGTGAGCTCTGCTTGGCCTGCTCTGCGAGCAGCATCGCTCCGCGGTGATGCGCGATCATGTTGTTGATATATCGCAGATCAAGCCAACGGTCCGCCACCCCGAGGTCCATCGTATTCCTGTCATACGCGGAAAGCATATATTCCGGCGTATACGCATACCCGATGCCGATACCGACAATACCTACTACGATCATGAGTCCTGTCATGAGCGCGAACGAAATCTGTTTCATATTTCCGTATTAATCGATACATTACATTACTTACTTCCGTTTCAGCCGATACACACTGAGGATTTCCTCCCTCGCCTTGTCTTCTTGTCCGTTCTTGATCTGATTGATGACACAGCTTCCGAGATGACCCTCCATCAGGATATCCTCGACGGCGGTCAGTCCCTGTTTCACGGCCGACGATTGAGTGATGATGTCGATGCAATAGGCGTTCTTCTCGAGCATTTCCTGCAATCCGCGCACCTGCCCTTCGATGATTTTGAGCCGCCGAAGAAGCTTCTGTTTGGTTGTGGTCATACGTTTTTCTTTCCGTTACGATTGATGAATCATACGCTTATATTAATACCCCCCTGGGGGTATTGTCAAGAGCCCTATCTAAGGCAAAAAACACATGTAGATATATCCGAGAATATACACGTATCGCGAAGGAGTCAGTTTCTGATCCAGTTCTGACTATCGGATTCAGGATAATCTCATACAACGATAAAAGTCGGGCTTCCCATTGAAAGCCCGACCTTTATCACCCTCGCTATCGACGAAACCCGTTTCAGCCCTCCGATGACGGCCGATCGGACCGTTCCGGCAACCGGTTATCCGCAGACTTCGGTTTCCGGACCGGATTCATCATCGCGTTCTTCACCTTTCCCTCAAGCCGCGGCGGTCGGGTAAGATGGAAGTTTTGTTGCGCTTCCTTCTCCTTGTCCGCACCCCTCACAAGTGTCTTTTTCATAATCATACGGGAGAGCGAGGCGGACTATCCGCTTTTGTTCTCCGATTATACGATTCCCGAAACGGACATCCGATCCGAACCGTCATCGACCAAGATAGTCGGAACCCGCGAAGTCGAGCGTCGCGGTCATACCACGGAAGCCTATATTGGTACGGACAGTATAGATCAAACGGGAAACTGCGACAACATGCGGGTATCCCCAGACCGAAAACACTTCATCCGAACCGCAACGCTATTACGCGGTCTTTACCATGAATCGGACGATGTCTTCCACGACGTTTCTGGTCTTCCCGTGCGTGGGGGCGTAGTGGATATAGAGGTCCGGCTTACCGTTGATCTCAAGCATGTTGAACACCTGATCATCCGGATCCTTCGATATATCCTCGCACATGATATCGATACCGACGAGGTGTTTCCCGACGACTTTGGATGCTTCCACACAGATCTGTTCGACCCGCGCATGCACATCATCGGTCACGTCTCTGGTCTCGCCTCCCTCAGCCAGACAGGAATTCCGTTTGATGTATGCGATAGAATCAATCGGCATGATGCTCTCCAGGGTTACATCCTGTTCCTCAAGCATCGTATCGAGACGGTCATCAAACGCTGTCCGCCGTTTTGTCGAGGACTGCTTCTCGATGATGATGTCGCGCAACGTGGACACGCCGTCCCCTTGGGCGTATGGCGGTATCATCTCGAGCGCACCGATCACCTTTTCATCGAGTACCAACACCCTGTATTCCTTCCCGTACACCATTTCCTGGGCGATCATGCTTTTGTACTTCGGAAGCTCCCGTTCAAGTATGACGATCGCGTCCGCCACCGTCTCGACGAACGGAAATATTCCCAGGCTCTGAGAGCCTTGGGCGTCTTTCAGTATGATCGGGTAGGAAAGAACTCCCAGCTGTTCCCTCGCCCGGGACTGGTCATAACTCTTCTTATAAAAACACTCGGTCTCCGGCGTGGGCAGACCGTTGCCCTGCAGGAGCTTGTGAGTGACGTCCTTGCAACTGGTCATCTTCCGACTGATGAAGGACTGACGGGTGATGGACATCTTGTGGTCGATCATGATGCGCTTTCCGAGCACTTCCACATAAAAACACCCCCGTTCCGGAACGAATTCCTCGATAGTCCCGCCCATACCGAGGACGACGTCTTTGATGATGAGAAGGTTTTGCTTCATACGGAATCGATTACGAAATTCGTCGGGGCGTCTCCTTGTATCGCCGACTCGATACCGTGAACGGACGGCTTATCGGGGTGCTTATCAGTTTTCAACGACCAACCGAAGTTCCAGTGAGACACGCTGACTCCATCTGTTGATTATCAAGAATACAACAGATTTTACAAAAAGTCAACATTGTAAAAAATAAGCACGGCTTTCGTAAGCCAAAATCATCATTATCGTATATACCCACCCAATTCCAAAAGGACATCCGTCATCCTTTTCAAGTCGTTCCTTTTGTTTGACGGTACGATATCATTCAAGAGGAGCTCCGCCCTCTCGATCCCCTCCTCCAATTTCCGCTTCCCTCCGGGAGCAAGCGACACCAGACTGCTTCGCGCATCCTCCTGATTCACTTCCTTTTTAACCAGACCGATTTTCTCCATGGGCAACAACAGCCGGGTGACACCGGACGCCGTCAGACCTATCGCTTCAGCCAAGTCTATACGCCTCATTTTCCCTTCATCCGCACGACTAAGGTGGAGCAGGATGATAAGCTCGTTGAAACCGAGTCCTCCTAGGTGGCTGTCAAAACGACGATTCATAATCGCCTGCAGTTTTGCCAACTCCACGAAAAAAGAGACAGGAGCGCTTATCTTTGACATACTGGTGTTCCTTTTCGAATTACTTGACATATCAAGTATATGTCAATGCCATCAATCTGTCCATTCCGGACAAAACAAAAACCTCCCGTTGCCGGGAGGCTTTGTTCTTTCCAACTTGCGTTAGACTTTCGAAACGTTCGTCGCGTTCGGGCCCTTCGGGCTCTCACTGACTTCAAACGAAACGGTGTCTCCCTCGCGAAGATCTTCAAAGACTACTCCTGAAAGTTCTTTCGAGTGGAAAAAGAGATCCTTATCTTTTCCATCGCGGGAGATGAAACCAAATCCGCGATCTGAAACGATACGGGAAATTCTTCCTTGTTCCATAATCATATTGATTGACTATTTATACACATTCACGGCGATGCCAAGAAAAGTTCGACTACGCTGTTATTGCTTGCCAATGTGACAAGTCATTATAGCACTTGAGGCGGTTCTTGGCAAGTGCAGTCACTTTATTATGCTATTCCAAGGCCTTTTTCGACTATTATTAGCCAAATTTGGCCGCTCTGGAAGAGGAAGAATCATGACGGTAAGACACTGTTCTTTTTCTGCTCCCGCCGCCAATCAGCAATGTACAGACCGCCTATAATGAACGCGATTCCGGCGATCTGAGCCGACCACGCGAGCACGATCCGCCAATCGAGCCCGCCACGCACGCCCTGAACGGATACGAGTGCGATGTACAGGACGCCGGCCGAGATAAATGCTATTCCTCCGACGATTCCATGCTTCCAAGCGACTGCCGTCAATGTTCCGAGTATGAACACGGGGATATTGTGCATGAGAAGTCCGACGGCTATCTCTCCGATGCTCCGACCCGGCTCGATGACATCGAGTGAAAAGATCGAAAGAAACAAAACGAACACAATCGAGGCGACCCTCGGCGCCCAATGGACGAACCCTCCGGATTTCCCGTCGTGTTGAGTTTTCATACCCCGATACTACCACAAGAAGATTCCCGATTCAACGGATATCTATACACGTACTTCTCCATCTTCCTGGAGTTGTCATGGTCAGACGCTATTTTCATGCACGGTCTCCCTGGATTCGTGCCTGACATCGATTCGGAACACGCCGACAGCACACCAATCATCCGGGTGCCTGAAATGACCGCGTGAACGGGTTTGATCGCACATGTGGCAAAGACCAGCGACAGCTTGGCATCATGAGTTGATCCGCAATCATTCACACGAGCCTACCGTCATGGAACAACACGCCATCATCATTTCTATCGTCACCCTCGCTCTTCGGCTCATAGCGGAAGGAAAACGCGCAAGCGGGAAGTACTCTCAAAGTTATTCCCCAAGGATGGTTTTCATATCCGCATATTCCGTAATCCGAAGCCTCCGGAGCGTCAAAAGATCGTCTTTGAGATTCGCGATTCCGGATCGTGTCGTGACAGCTGTCATATAGCCGTCCTTTCGGACCTCGCTTGTGGCCGCATCATCGTACTTGCCAGAAGGATAACAGAAATCCGTCACTTCCCGACCGAGATGCTCCGTCAACACATCTTTACTTCCCCGTATTTCCCGTCCCAGTTTTTCGGAAGGCAGGTTTCGCAGGTCAGGATGACTGAGCGAGTGCGCCCCGAACATCATGCCGGCCACATGCATTTCCGCAATCTCATCCCATGTCAGATATCCGGGGGTGCCGACCTTGTCGACGATGAGGTAGAACATCCCCGTCATACCGTATTTCTTCAATATCGGGAATGCGACGTCATATGCATCCTGATAGCCGTCATCGAAAGTGAGGACAACCGGATTGAGAGATGAAGACTTCGGATCTTTGAATATATCCATCGATACCGTCGCATAACCGTTTTCCTGAAGCCATACCATTTGTTTTTCAAATGTTTCAGGCGAAACGGAAAGGTTCACTCCTAGAGGATCGTTCGAATCGGCATATGCCCGTATATAATGATACATGAATATCGGGACGGTCGAAGGGATGTGTTTTTGTGGCTCGATTTTCGCTTCCGGAGCACCCAGCACATCGAACACCTTCGGATCGGTCATACCGTCGATCTTGAACAGACTCACGCCTCTGAGTCCAAGTTTCCGCGCGATATCGATTTTTTCGCGGACCGATTCACCGTCGTCGACCGTCACGATGCGTCCACCGTCTCCGGATTGGAACGTGAACGAGAGTTCCCCTCCGTCCGTCCTCATCGGAGTCACTCCGGCTACACGAGCCTCCTCCAACGCCCCGGGATAACTGATACTTTTCACCCGCGTATAGCGGTATCCATCGGCAATCGTTTCATAGCCGAATTCCCAGCCATACGTCGATATGCCAAGAACCAATTTGTCAGCCGGTATGAAACGGAGTGTATACCGCATGACTTCTTCCACCCATCGGCTGTCCGCGTTCGGTGCGGTCGGAACAGCACCCCGGTCTTCGAACGTGTTCGCACGATGGATCTGGAACACCTGGTCATATGCCATGATGCGCACGGCGTCACAGTATTCATTGAGCGCGACATAATCGTTGGCATAGCTCATCGCCCTGATACCGGCAAGTCCGGCCGGCGGATCGTCCTGTGTCCGGGCCTCGACGGTGCAACTCAATGTCTTTCCGCCGTCCGCCGCCAATTTCTCGTGAAGTCTTTTGAGAAACGATGTGAAAGCATCCCGATCGGCGATATCTTTGCCTTCATAATCGATATCCACGCCAGAAAAACCGTTCATATCAAGCATGGCAGTGATGGCATCCACGTGTCGATCAAGAAGCTCCGGGCTTGAAAAAGTCGTATGCATCGCTTTGGCATCGCCCCATAATATCGTCGGGATGATGTTCACGTTTTCTCTCTTTGCTGCCACGATCAACTCCGGCCACGGAGACTTGTTGATATGTGCCGTATCAACCAGCGTACCATCGACACCCACTCCGTATGCGAACGGATTGATTTCGGAGAACAAACCGATTTTTCCTTGAAGTGATGCGACGCCCATATCCTTGGCCCAGTATGGCAACCATGCCGATACGGACAGTTTTCGTTCCATCTCGACCGGCGATGCCGTATTCCGAGGCTCTTCGGCGACGCTTTCCGTGGCGACAGCGCTCTCATTCGTGACACTGACAGTCGTTTCTTTTGTCCGAAAAAATAATACGCCCAAAAATACGATACTGACCGTTATGACGACGAAGCCGAAAAATCCCGACGTGCGTATGTTCATAGATAGATTTTAGCACGCTCAAACCGTCGGCCGGTCTTGTTCCGTATGCAGCAATTTCAAAACCCATGCAAACAAGACCAGTCCGGTCACGACGACCAGCGCGAACAAAGCGAAGGAACTTTCAAGATATAATGCCTCATAAAGACCTCCGGCATAGAAATACGCATATGAAAGCCGTTGGATTCGCTTCCAGTTCCCCTTCAGTAACCGCTGAGACCATCGGTTCGACGTGAGGAGCAGGATGAGACCGGAAATGTCACCGATATGGGCAAAGAGGGCATAGCTGGTGAGCGAATAATACCGCGCAGAAAATAAGGAGGTCAGATAGACGGAGCCTGGCGCGATTATCGATTGAAGCATGAATCCGACGATAATGGACGCCGAAAGTATACCCAAACCTTTTCGCAGGACAATAAGCTTTTTCAGCCAGCGTTGTTCGTCAAAGATATCGGACAGGGGCCGGATGATCATAAGGAGGAACGCCGCCACGAAAGAAATGATGAACAACCTCTCTTTCGCTCCGTATCCGATATCGAAAAATAGCGACAGTGCGGGCAGGCAGAACAACAAGGCGAACCCCGTCCCGATAAGGACGGTCTGGATATAGTCGATCACTTTCATACGCTCACGTTATGTTCGGTCAAGACGACCATACCGATATGAAACTCATATCAGTCTCATCTTATCACAGGTACTCATTTTATTTTTTAACATCCATTTCTTGCGGTGGGGTCGTATCATCCCGATCGGTATCCGTCTTTTTCAACTCCGATAGAATCCTGATACATTCCGAGCCTATGATGACATACGCGGGGAATACGATGAAAAATGCCGTCCCATAATACCCTTTCACGAATGAAATGAAAGCGCCGAGATATGGAATGATCAGGATGACCTTGCCGATTACCAGCCGAGGATTGATTGCTTCCTTGTCATACGCCTCGTTCGCATCACCTTTGGTCACATACATATTGCCACGGACCCCGACTATCCGATGAGTGACGATTGTATCATTCCCGTCGGTGATGAAATGAAAAGCGACGACATCTCCGGGTTCATAGTTCCTCCTCTTCGCGACGATAGTCATGCTGTTCCGTGTGATCATCGGACTCATCGATTCCGATATATTGGTGAAGCTTCGGAGCGGACCGGGAATATCAGACGAAAAAACGATCACAAGGACAACAAAAATACAATAAAAGGCCACGAAAGAGGAATAGTATCCCGACTGCAGATATGCTCCGATACGTTCATGCATACAGACTCCGAATTACGAATATTTTCACTACCAATTTCCGCTGGCGACGAGATTCTTTATCGATCTTTCCGCAAAAATCCCCCCTTTCTCATCGGAACGTTCCTGATACGTCCTGATGTCTAGATTGAATTCACAGATCTTGTTCTTCAGGGAAGGGTCTGTTCCGGTCAAACCGACCGAAAAGATATTATCTTTCCGATCATCACCCAGGATACTCGACGTCTCGGATAACCCCAATAACGAGCCTTCATATGACTTCGAAAAATCACGGTTCAGCATCTTGATCGTCAGGGCGTCACAGAAAGCGGCGTCACCGTTCGTTTGGATCGTTTTCAGGCGATATTTGAATTTCATACCCGGCTTTGTCCGGATACTGATCGCTCCCAGATCGAAACCGCCCGGTGTCATACCCGGTGTCCGAAACAGGTTCGTGGCCGCGCTGTCATTGAACGAATTCGACACCGAGAAATCAAGAGCGATCACGGACAACGCATTGCCCGACACGGTTCTCTCCGCAAAAATATCAGCGTCGGTGTAGCCGGTCTGATTGAGAAATATATAGAGTAGGACGGCAAATATGCCCCAACGTTTAACTTCCGGACCCAACATTTTTTTTCATCTTAATCAGTTCGTCTATGATGAGAATGACGGCGGGTACTATCAATAAGACGACGAGACCGTTTTGCGACTGAGCAAAAGCGACGGCGAACCCCAGTTTCGGCAGAACCAAAATCACCTTTCCTATAACGCGATCGGAGGCGATGATCGCCTGATCTTCCGAACGGTTAGCATCACCTTTGGTCGTATACTTTTCCCGAGTTCCATGGTCGACCCCGACGATCCGGTGTGTCACGATACGGCCGGCATCTTCCTGAAAGGTCACCACATCATTTATGGAATATCCTCCCTTATCCTGGACAATGATGATATCACCCGTCATAATGGCAGGCTCCATCGAACCAGACTGCACCAAAAAGGACCGGTAGCTCCCTAGAACCGCAAATCGTGAGCTGATTGCCCACAACGCAAGAAATAGGACGCCTATCGCTATCACAAGCTTTAGGGCGTGGAAGATGAATCGAATGGCTGTCATCGGATTTTGTACTGAAAGGGTATACATGCGCTCTCGATTCCCGTTGTCATCGGTTTCCGGAAATCTCTATGCGCATGGAAGAGAGGATACTTCGTCCGTTTTCTCCGGACGGCGTGCGCTGTCCACAAAAAAGAAATCCTAAGAGCGACACATAATCGCTCTTAGGTCCGAACCTTTCGTCGATGTTACCGCAGCGCGCCCGCCTCCGTGGTCGTCAACTGTGTCAGTCGAAAATTCAGACTGAATGAAGTCGAATCACTCTGAATTTCGTTTCCATATGATTCGGAACCCGCGAACCAGAAAGCGGATACTTCCCGCTCCTCACTCGGCTGCAAGACAATCATGGATAATTCCGACCAGTCGGCACTGATTTTCCCCTCCTGGCTCGTGGCCAGGGTGGAGCTCACCTTCTCTTCGGTACCGAGAAAGATCTTCAGATTTACATGCTCACCGAGATTTCCCTCTTTTCCGGAAGTCTCACAGGTAGGATCGGCAACTTTTTCCTGATCATTGCATCCGTTCTCGAGATTTTTGACGTTCTGCAGATTCAGATACAAACGGCCGGGCAATGTTCCGGTATTCTTTATTTTCCAAGTCTTCTTTCCGCTTATTTCGGACAATGTGCCGAGATTCTCGACAATGAAAGGTTCCGAAGCGTTTCCGTTCGAAGAAACGTCGAGGTCCAACGTTCCCACAGAGAACTGGTTGGAACTTGTCGTACGGTCTGCGGTAAAAAAAGCATACGTTCCGGCAATGGCTATACCGGCCACCAAAACGATGACACCGATCGAATACAGGACTTTTGTGTTCATACTTCCGATAATAACGACTAATTATATTGTTTTTTTCCGGCACCCGACATTTCCCTCCATCAACCGATCGGATACACGTCCATTTCCGATATTTCTTTTTGCCGACTTTTTATGAAATGAATCTAATTAACGTGTTAAAACCATGAATGGTTATACGTCCATAAAAAAATGAAAAAAGAAAAAACACCGGGGAGAGATTCCCTTGGTCGTTGATTTATATGTGTTACGGAAAACCATATCATTGTATAACAATGTTCGAACACGGTCAAACATCTCACCCACACGTATATGTATGCGGAAACAAAAATGCTTCACGACAGGGATATTTTCCCGATACCTCAAGCGTAATACGCTTTTTTTTCGACTGCCGAACGGATGAGAGTGAAATCATAAACTCTTTTCGTAATCCAGTTTGCCCGTCAAAGAATCTGTTTAGATCGAAACGAATGGGTACGCTGTTATTCGTACCAGTTTTTCGTATTTCCATCGTTTTTTCCGCAGAAGGAGTATAATGCTCTTTATACGATTAATTCGAGAATTCATCCTATGAAAATATTCAATCACATCATCGATATCAGCTCGAATGCGACCTTGGATTTCATCGATATTACCGAAAAAATTAAAAGTGCGATAAAAGAAACCGGCATAACCGAAGGAGTGATCAATATCCAAAGCCTCCACACCACGCTGGCTATCATCGTCAACGAGGCCGAGCCCCTTCTTATCGCCGATATGAAGGTGCTTCTTGAGAAACTGGCACCGCAAACCCATCAGTATCAGCATGACGATTTCGAAATCCGTACGGTGAACATGTGCGATGGGGAATGTGCCAACGGACATGCCCACAACAAAGCCCTACACCTGCCGACCTCAACCATGATAAATGTCCTGAAAAACGATCTACAACTCGGAAAATGGCAAAGGATCTTCGCCATCGAGCTGGATCGGTCCCGACCAAGACAGGTCGCCCTGCAGATAATTGGCAACTAGCACATTTTCCCACAGCGATAAGACCAGGCTGGTATCCTGTTCTGAAGACGCCACGACATAGAGCGAAAAAGACTATCCTGATGGGTAGTCTTTTTGAATGTATAAAGATACGAGGCTCAATACTATGAGAATCCCTTCGAAAAATCCCTGAAATATCCGGCTACGACTTTCCGTATTTTTTCATCCTCCAAATGGATCTGATCTATATCTCCCAAACTGATCCATTCATATCGGCTATGCTCCCCGCTCATTACAAAAGCTTCAATTTCAGATATTTCGACCGTAAAATATACGCAATATTTCGTCTGATATTCATCCTTCAAAATATTCGTGGCAAAGGGTACGGGGTTTTTACAATCGAGATTAGTCTCTTCCTTTACTTCCCTGACAAGTGCAGACTCCCAATCCTCGTCTTCATTCAGTCTTCCTCCCGGTAAACACCACATCTTTGAACGTATTCTCTCAAGAACCAGAATCTTGCCCTCTTCATTTCGAATAAGCGAATATTGCCCGATTGTCGCCAACAAATGATTACTGTCCATGCAAATATTCTATCATATGACACACGCTCATACTCGGACAGTCATTTCAACACCGAAAGCAATCTCAATAAACTATCGATTCCAGGCTATCCGGTAACAAAATATCCCGACCACAATGCCGGATACGATACCGATAAGTAATCCGAAGTCACCGCAGGATTCATAGCCCCGCAACCCGAACATATGACAGCAAAAACAATCGCAGGCTTTTCCCGGTACATCGCAATTGCCGGCGCCATACCCCACAAACGTCAAGAAACCTATCGATCCGAAGATCACGGCGCCGATGATTGCGGAAAAGATCAGTTTTTTCATAAGTGCTCGTGCATAATGATATACATATATCGATAGTCTATCACGGACAACCCGCTCTTTCCCATGTCCCTCAGGATCTGTGTTTGCGTCTCCGCCTACCGGAATAATCATTCCGGTGTTCTCATCCTGACGGAAGCCAAGACATCGGCTTCCTCCACTTTCACAAAAAAACCGCCCTGATGGGCGGTTTTCCTCTTGCTCCGGCGATAGGATTTACCCGTCCGCTTTGCTCCCGAGCATAAACTTCTCATCCTAACCAATGAAATATAACAAAACACACCCAAAGATATTAATCTTGGGTGTGTTTTGTTTTATGCTCCGGCGATAGGATTCGAACCACCTCAAAAAGTCCGGAAATACCGCTTCCGATCGGTTTCCATCCTAGCTTACATTTCAGATCTTGCGAAGGGGCTCAAACATTGCCCATAAAGCAATTAGCCGGTACAATAGGCTATATTTGTTTCAATAGAAAATCATGGTATCGAAAAAGATCACATTTCTTGGAACCGGCGCGGCTGATGCGACAAAATACTATCATTCCTGCTTTTATATCCAGGATGAGAGCATCGGGTTGCTCGTAGATGCAGGAGGAGGGAACGGCATCCTGTCACAGCTCGAAAAAGCTGATATTCCCCTCGAGAATATCCGTCACCTCTTTGTGACGCACAAACATATCGATCACCTCTTCGGCGTGTTCTGGATCCTCCGGTTTCTTGGGGCGAAAATAGCGAAAGAAAAGGCCGAAGACCTCACTATATACGCTCCGCAGAGCGTCATAAAAATCATCCGCGATATCGCACCAATTTTCCTCAAAGATAAGGTGACAAAGCTTTTTGACGGAAAAATTTCATTCCATCCGATTGATAAAGGGAATGAAATCACTATCGGATCATGGACAATCAAGCCATTTGATCTCCGAAGCGAAAAGGAGGAGCAATACGGATTCAGACTCCGATTCAACGATGGAAAAAATATCGTGTGTCTCGGCGACGAGCCCTACAAGGAAAGCCTTCTTGAATCCTGCAAAAATACCGATTATCTCATCCACAACGCCTTCTGTCTCGAGCGTGACAGCGAGCGGTTCAAGCCGCACGACATGCACCATTCAAGCGTAAAGGACGCTTGCGAAGCCGCATCTGTGACGAATGCGAAGAATCTGATCCTCATCCACACCGAAGACAAAGCAACATTCGGAACCAGAAAGACAGCCTATACGGAAGAAGCGGCAACATATTACAAAGGAACGGTCATCGTTCCGGACGACCTGGAAGTGGTCGCTCTGTAAAAAAGAGAAAGCCGCAGATGTTTACCACCTGCGGCTTTTTGATTTGCGCTTTTCGGTCATGATCGTTCTCCTGACCGAACTTGCAACGTTTTAACGATTTCCCCGAGATATCGGCTTCGATTGGATTGAATCCACTCGTCCCTCTTCGCCAACTTTCCCGGAAGGTCGGTGTCTCGCATCCAGAGATCGATACCCTCATACACCTCTTCCAAGGTCGAACACTGGTGCAATAATCCGGAATCCTCGTAAAGCCATCGGTACGGCTTCGGCACCTCATGGAGTAAACCACAAAGCGCATGTGTGTTGATCGTGGCTTCGAGAGGATTATGATCATCATCCGGTTTCAATCCATCGGCCGAGAAAATTCTCCCCATAACAACGAGATCAGCTCGGGAATGCAGGCCTTCCAACTCCCCTATCGTATTGATGAACCTGATGGAGGAAGGGATATGAACCGCTTTCATCTCGTCGAGATTCAACGGATGCCGTGGAACTACAGCGACGTCATAAGGAAGCCGGGCGAGTCTCCGAAAAATTTCCGACTGAAAATCTTCGACCGGAGATTTCACTTTCACGTTACCAACAACGACCAATGGATGGTCTGATCGACTGGTTGGACGCCGGTAGAGCCTGCATGAGGCCACCTCTGAGCAGGAAAACTGCTCCCGCATGTATCCGTCCAAATCATGACGCATATCCGTAGCAAACCCGAACAACCTGATTTGCGAAAGAAACGCTTCGTCGAAATGTTCGATGACGGACACCTCCGGAATCTCCGAAAAGACCTTCGAGAGGCTGCAGTAGCCAAAATCGGTATTCACCGGAAACGAAAGAATGTTCCAGTGAAATCCCAACGATAGCTCCCTGCAGTACCCGATGATCGTCTTCAGAGCGTACACCTCACAGAACTCTCGCAATGCGAAAAACACTTTATCTGTCATGAATCAGCTCCTTCAACGCATCAATGGATTGGGACGGATCTCCATGCCCCCTCGTCGAGAAGGAAAACACGGGCACTCTTTGCGCAAGCCTCACCCAGAACGCTTCATGCCGCCTTATCTGATCGGCATTGACATACGGATAGTGATAAGCCGCGTCGACGACCTTCTTCGCGAAGCTATCGATATCCACGGGATGTAGATTTCCATCGCCTTCTTCCGGCAACAGGAGAATCACGGCATCGAGATCGACTTG
>CAIOMK010000040.1 GCA_903859375.1 Candidatus Moraniibacteriota bacterium | reverse complement strand
GGATGCCGACTGCGAAAATAACTGGTAACAAGGAGAAAACGATCTGTTTCTTTCTCATGGTATTATGTGTTATTTTTATTGTCAGTATATCACTTTATCGTGAAACGAAAAACCCGGATTCTATCCGGGTTTCGGTGTCGGTTGATGAATGTTAGCCAAGCCGTGATTCTACGACGTTCCAATCGATAGCGCTGATACATGCATCGATATACAAGGCTCGTTTGATACCGTAATCCGGCATGTATGCGTGTTCAAACACATCCATCACGAGCAGAGGTATACCGCCGGCGAGGTGTCCGGAGGCATGTTCATTCACCCAAGTGTTAAGAAGTCCGCCAGTTTCCTTGTCTTCGGAAAGAATAACCCATCCGATGCCTCTCATCAATCCTGTTGCGCGGAAATCGCGCTCCCAAATGTCGATGCTTCCGTATTCTTGAATAAGACGATCCTTGAGGCGCCCTTCTTGTAATCCGGATGATTCCTTCCGTATGTTTCCGAAATAAAGCTCATGAAGACGCATCCCATTCCATTCCCATCCGAAACGCCTGCGAATCTCGGCGCCCTCCGGTGTATCTGCTCCGATTAACGCACATTTATCAAGAAGGGTGTTCGTATTTTTTACGTAGCCTTGATACAACGTAAAATGATCTGCGAGAAGTGTGTCAGAAAATCCCTGAGTCCCCAAAATTCGCGAAAAATCCTTGATTTCATACATAAAACTTCTTTTAATTGATGATTCTCAGATCTTTCCAACCAGACCGATGCCTGGGGTGAGTGTTTTGTCTCCCTCTCTCATCCATTTCGCAGGGCACGCTTCTCCGCCGTGTTCGCGAACGAACTGAGCCGCTCTGATTTTTCGAAGGAGTTCGTCCGAATTTCGACCGATATTGTTCGCATTGATTTCTACCGCCTGGAGGATTCCATCCGGATCTATTAGAAACGTGCCTCGAAGCGCAATCCCTTCACCCTCGATATAGGTGCCAAACATCCGGCTGAGTTCCCCTGTCGGATCTGCAAACATAGGATACTGAACTTTGCTGACAGCCTCGGAATGATCGTGCCATGCCTTGTGAACGAATACAGTGTCCGTGCTTATGGATAAAATTTCTGTATTCAACGATTGAAATGTGGAGTAGCTAGAAGCAAGGTCTTCCAATTCGGTCGGGCAGACAAACGTGAAATCAGCCGGGTAGAAGAATAATACCAACCATTTTCCCCTATAATCCGAAAGATGCACCTTCGTGAATGCTTCCTTGTGGAAAATTTCACCCTCAAAATCAGAAATTTCCTCACCGATCATCGGAAAAAAGAGGTCATCATCGAATTCGTCTGTTTGCTCTCCATCGCAGGCACAGCCAGCGTCATTGTTGCAACATCCCATAGTTTTATCTTATTGATTTATAGACACAAAAATACATCTTTCATTCATTATATTAGAAGTCTGCAGCCGTAATGTCAAAATAACTTGCTGTTTTAGGAGAAATGTTTTACTATATGCACCTACCTGATTCAATACATATATGTCGGAAAAGAGCACTCTCGAGATCACGGTACAGCAAATATCTTCAGGTAAGCGCCTGGATGCCTTTTTGGCATCATACACAAGGATGGAAGGGATCTCTCGGAGCGCTACGCGAACCGGCATTGAAGCCGGATTGGTCCTCCTTAATGGGCGGATTGAAACCAGCCCCACAAAACGGCTCCGTTATGGGGATACGATAGTATCGGCAGTAGTCGCAGTTCCACCCGTAAAGTTGTTTCCTAATGACAAATTGGATATGCCCGTCATCTATGAGGATGATGACATATTGGTCATAGCGAAACCGGCCGGTGTTCAGATGCACCCGGCTGGAAATGACAAGACTGAGACTGTCGCCAACTGGATCGCCGCTACCCATACCGAAATGCTATCGGTTGGCGATGATTCTTATCGCCCAGGCATCGTTCATCGACTCGACCGCAATACGAGCGGCGTCGTAGTCCTTGCGAAAAACGCGGCATCTTTTTTGATTTTGAAAGATAATTTTCAGTCACGAAGGACGCAAAAAACATATCTCGCGCTTGTCATAGGCCATGTGAAGGAAAATAGTGGAACGATAGAGTATCCTCTCGCACATGAAGCCGGTACTTTACGACGACGAGCTATCAAAGACCCGGATTCTTTTCAGGGTGAGACGAGGGATGCTGTGACGGAATATTCTTTGAATGAGCGATATGCGGAATATGATCTTCTGAACCTTTTCCCGAAAACAGGGAGGACACATCAACTTCGTGTCCACTTGGCAGCTATCGGACACCCCGTTGCCGGTGATCGATTGTACGGCGGTAGGCGTATGATGAAGGAATCTGCCCCAGAGAGGCAATTGCTACACGCGTTTCGTCTAGAGTTCCCCTTTCGTGAAAAGACGTATTCATTTGAGGCTCCTGTGCCTTCCGATTTTATCCGATATATCTCGGCTATTGACGGGAATGAAAAACCAGGTTATCCTGTGGAGGCTTCGGATGGGCAGGGCGAGGCCTGATTCTTTTTTTATAGTATACCGATTTTCAGAGCGTAAACCGCTTGAAAACGGTACAAATCGTATGCACAAAGATCTTATCGAATTCAACATGGCACGTAGGACGAAGGATCTCCCGGATCTTCATTCTGGCGATTCCGTGAAGATTTACAGAAAAATAGTTGAAGGAGGTAAGGACCGTATACAGGTTTTCCAAGGCATGGTTATCGCTATGCGCGGAGGACAGAGCTCTTCTCCTACCGTAACGGTGAGGAAAATGTCATTCGGCATCGGAGTGGAAATAGTTGTTCCTATCTTTTCACCGAACATAGAAAAGATAGAAGTCGTGAAAAGCACGCGTTCACGTCGCTCGAAACTCTATTTTGTGAGAGAGAAATCAGCGAAGATTCTTCGTCGAAAACTGAAAGAGGTATCACTGAAAATAGGTAAGGGCCGGAGAGAAGACGCTGATTCCTTGGAAGATGAGACTAAAACAGCAGAATTCCTTGAAAATGATGTTGCAATTGAAGAGATTGTGGAAGTAGTAGGAAAGCCTTCGGAGAAATAAGAGAAGCACTGCTTCTCTTTTGCCCAGGTGGCGGAATGGTATACGCGCTAGCTTGAGGTGCTAGTTCCCGCAAGGGATTGGAGGTTCGAGTCCTCTCTTGGGCACAATCAGATGAAGGGCATGGAGCAGGAGGGCCTGCTTTTTTTGCTAAAATGCGTAAACCTTGTCATTTGTGTTCTTTCCCGTATAATAAGAAAAGTCTGGTGTTTGTCGATGAGATTTGCTGAAAAGACGCGTCGAGCCTTCCACGGAGGTACGGGCAATTAGCTCAGTTGGTTAGAGCACCTCGTTTACACCGAGGGGGTCGGAGGTTCGAGTCCTCCATTGCCCACCGTCGGTCGAAATTGAATGCGCTCGAGGGATGTAGCGAGCGTGTGTAGAGGATGCAGTTATTGCCTGGGTAGCTCAGTGGTAGAGCAGAGGACTGAAAATCCTCGTGTCGACAGTTCGATTCTGTCCCCAGGCACAGGAAATTGTGTATAACCTGTGTATATCAACGCATTATAGCGATTTCTTGAACAGACAGGTGCGGAAAATGATGTTGACGGGCTCTTAGCTTGGGACTGTAGCTCAGCGGTTAGAGCAGGCGGCTCATAACCGCTTGGTCGCTGGTTCGAATCCAGCCAGTCCCACCAGCAGAGATCTCGACGAAGATAGTGCAAGCGGGTATCGTATAGCGGCTATTACGCGTCCTTGCCAAGGACGAAATACGGGTTCGACTCCCGTTACCCGCTCAAAAGAAAGAAGAAGGGGCTCATCCGAGCCCCTTCTTTTTTATTACGGTTAACGGGAGTCGAACGGGCAGAAGCGATCCGCCAGTTGGCGGAGAGCGTCGATGAATGCGACCGAATAGGAAGTATTCAGCGCTGCCCCGGACTACGAGGTGTCAGCAGACACCGAGGACGAAACTCCCGTTACCCGCTCAAAAGAAAGAAGAAGGGGCTCATCCGAGCCCCTTCTTTTTTATTACGGTTAACGGGAGTCGAACGGAATATTCCTCTAATCGTTGACTGGTTCACGATCGGAAGGGACGATTATGATGAGGATATCCGGTCGGCGGATGGTCATTATTCGGTCGTGTGTGGTATTGATGACACACATATCTTTTTGCAGGACCCGGAAATCTGCGCAAAGCGGATGATGAAACGGGAAGTATTCGATAGAGTGTGGTTCGATTTCGAGGGAGATCGTATCCGTCCTGATGAATTGATAATTCGGCAACTTATTGCCATTTATAAATAGAGTCGCG
>CAIOMK010000039.1 GCA_903859375.1 Candidatus Moraniibacteriota bacterium | reverse complement strand
GGTGGAATATGTACTACAATGATCTTGAACACTGCGGATTGGACGGGAAAAGTCCGAACGAATATTTGAAAGAATTCGAATTAATCAATCCGCCAAATGTGTGTTCCTAAAACACTCTATCAATTAAATACAAAAAAGCCGCCCAGTAGGCGACTTTTTTACTTGATAGGCTTTCGACCCCGTAGCATCGCAAGGTGCGATCACGGAGCATGCTTTCAACGCTGTTCTTTGCGCTTTACGCTTTGCACCTTACCCTTCTATGCCCGCGACACGTACACGCCCTTCTCGGTATTTACAATCAGTTTGTCGCCGACGACGATGAAGAGCGGGACGGTCAGTTTGAGTCCGTTCTCGAGCGTGACGACCTTGTCCCCGCCCGATGCGGTGTCTCCCTTGAGACCCGGCGGCGCCTCCACCACCTCGAAAGTCATCTTCACCGGGAGCTCTACGTTGATGGCACGGCCCTCATAGTTGAGCACGGTCACCTCGGTTCCTTCCAAGAGATACTTGGCGGAATCGCCCAACGTCGCAACCGAAAGAGCAAACTGTTCATAGCTTTCCGAGTCCATGAATTGGAACTCGTCATGCTCGGGATACAGATACTGTGCGGAAGATTTCGTCACCTCGGCTTCCTCGAATTTGTCCTTGTCCTGAAAGGTATATTCGATGGTCGCTCCCGTCAAGAGATTCCGGAGCTTGGTGCGCATGACAGCGCCGGTCCGCCCGGTCATCGAATGCTGATAATCGAGCACGACGAACGGCTGTCCGTCCCACACGATCTTCTTTCCCGTCTTGATATCACTGAGTCCGAGCATAAGCTATAGTCAATAGTCCAAAGTCACAAGTCGAAAGGATACCCGGTGGCCGATCCGCCAATTGGCAGAGAGGTTTTACGGGGTCAAAAATCAAAACGATCATCAAACCCGTAATGAAACCTTATTTCACCACGTACGGGATAAGTCCCATGAAACGGGATCGTTTGACCGCCAATGCGACATCCTTCTGCTGTTTCGATGAAAGTCCGTGCCTCTTCGGCGGATAAATCTTTCCCTGGGAGTTCAGAAACTTCCGGAGAAAATAGGCGTCCTTATAGTCGATATGATCGAGCTTTTTCTGCATCGCGTCTTCCATAGTCGTAACAATGAATAATGATATTCCGACATTAACCGTATAAACGGCTTCCTAACAGTTCACTTTCAACTTTTGTTTAAAAAGGCACATCCTCGATCCGGACATCTTCCCTCTCGTCATCGAGATTGATGGTCGGGATTTCCTCTTCAATCGCAGCCGGAGCGGGTCGTGAAGCGGCGGGACGCGGCGCAGCGGATGATCCGCCTGTGGCCGGAGGCTGGGAATAGTCGTTTTGTCTCGGAGCATATCCGCCACCGCCCTGACCACCACCTTGCGGACGGGAACCGATCTGCATGGACTCCCCGACGATCTCGGTCGTCTTGCGTTCGACGCCGTCTTTGCCGACGAAGGAACGTGTCTGAAGCCGTCCTTCGAAGTAAGCCTCCATGCCCTTCGTAAGGTACTGCCCCGCGATCTCCGCGAGTCGTCCCCACAAGACGATCGTATGGAACTCGGTCTTCTCCTGCTTCTGACCGGCCTTGTCACTCCAGTGATGGTTCGTCGCTATACCGATCGTCGCGACCGTCTGTCCGGTCTGTGTCGTCCGTATATCGGGATCGCGCGTCAACCGTCCCACCAAGATCGCTTTGTTTACGTTCATATGCTTCGCTTACCCAATTTATATACCGTTACGTTGTTTTCAATCCCGTCCCTTATACTTTACACTTTCCGCTTTGCACTTTTCACTTCCTTAGATATCGAGCACTTCTTTCAACTGCTTGTCGAGATCTTTCTGTGCGATCGGTTTCTTCTCGTCCACGACCGGTTTCGTCTCTTCTTTCACGACCGGCTTCTCGACACGTACCGGTTCAGTCACCGGACGGCGATCACCGCTCCGATCGGGGAAGCGACGTCCACCCGAAGATGGGGCGCTACTGCGACGATCATCGCGACGGACAGGCTTGACCCGTTCCTCTCTCGGAATTGCTTTGAGCTCCGGAAGACGTTCCGCACGGATGAGAATAAACCGCGATACCCCCTTATACAGGAGCAGCAGACGATTGATGTTCTCGATGGCATTCACTTTCTCTTTGGCTTCAGCCGAGAACGGTTCGTCACCGATCTCAGGAATCGTGAACCGACGGGCGATATAGGTACCCCGCTTTTCATCGAGAATCTCATACGCGAGATTCCGTTTCTCTTCCGTCTCGACTGAGAGGAAGGTCCCTCCGAAGTCTGTGACGATTTTCTCCACATCCTCGCGGATCTTCGGAAGCTCGGCCTCCTTCAAATCCCCAACGAGATAGAAAAGCTCGTATTCCCTGGTGTCTTTCGCTGCCATACGGTAGTTCTTATACTGCTTACAAATACATTAAAACCGCCAAAAGAGCAGACCCTGAGCGGTTTCTGCCCGCCCTTGTCTCTTCTCCGAACCTTCGGGAAAAGCGGGGCGACGCGTCGGACTTTCTCTCTTGTTGACATATCCTAACAGTGTTTCCTTATTCTGGCAAGACCCAAAGCGAGACAAGACCGTCTCGTTATGGGGCCGTAGAGACAGTCTGCCCCTTCACGGAAACTTCCACTGCACGGGAGGTCCCGGTCGCGGAACCCTGCGCTTTGATCCTCTTCAAACTATTCCGCCACAGAGGAGCATCACAAGCAATTCGGGTCGCACCCGATTCGGTATCATAAAAAGCGACCCACCAGTCCCCCCCGGTCGGCGAAGAATAATAAATGACTCCGTCGGTACAGCTGGTAGCGCCGATGTTGCCCTTGACCACGTTGAGGGTCAACGGTGATGGAAACGTCTTGTACAACTGATATGACACCAGCTCGACTGCGGAATCAGCAAGCTGAAAGGCGCGGGTGGAATTCTCGGTGGACAGTGCTGCCCTCTGCTGGAGCGTCGACGAAGAAACGACCGTGAGCGCGACCACGAGCATGAGAGACAGGACGATGAGTGAGAGTATCAGTATGGAACCCTTGCGGACTGATGACGAAGAAACTGAGTTCATAGAAGAACGGTCCTCTTATTTGTTGATACCTATCATATCTTTTCAGTATATCACGTTCTTCATGGGAAGCGACGGGTATTCCGAAAATCAATATAACACCGACCGGACGAGACATCCGACACCTGTCGGAACCGACGCTATTGGAAGAGCAACTTGTAATTCTGCGACCAGTATACGATACCGTTGTAATAGTTCGCGTTGAATCCGCCGAGGTAGCTTATGGATGCTTTCTTGATAGTCGCTTCCTTGTCGGATGTCGCGCCCGCCCTCCTCAATTTGATCGCCATAGCCATGACACCGTCAGTGAGACCCCATGGGTCCGGCTTACCGTGTCCCGTTTTGGATTTTATTTCGGATTCATATCCCTTCCACACGTCAGACATGAATTGCGATACGCCCATCGCCCCGCCCTGACCTATGTATCCGCTCGGGGAACAGGAAACTTTCTTGTCCTTGCCATAGCCGAGGCTATCGACGATGTCATAGAATATATCCCGCCGTTCATACAGGAGGGCAATCGATGCTTTGTATTTCGATCCATATTTCTTGTATCGCGCTACGGAAACTTTCTCCACTTCCGCATAGGTACACTGCCCCGTGTTCGCACCGAGATTCGTTTCCATCTTGAGAAATCCATAGAGCACACCCTGAGGAACACCCGTTTCACTGCTTGCGTTCTCCACAGCTTCCCGGATATCTTTCGCGTTGTATGATTTCCCGGTCAATGAGGACAAGTCGCTCTGCAATTCGGCTATCTCCTTCTTCAGACGGTCGACGATCTTCTTCTGACTCGCGAGATCCGACTGCGTCTCCTGTTGATCCGCGGACAGCGACTGTTTCTCGACCAGCTTCACGCCGAGTGTCGTTTCCTGCGTCTTCTTCATCTGTTCGAGATTCTGCTGTGCCTGGACAGTCTGCTGTTGCGAAGAATGGATATCGTCCATGACCGCGTTCATCCTTTCCCCGATCGACTGGAGTCTGTCCGGATTGTTCAGGGCCTGGGTCACATCGTCACTCGAAAGGATCGCATTGAAAAGCGGGTCCTCCGATTGCGCCTGCATTTCCCGGACGAGTCCTGCCAAAATAAGCCGATTTCCATCGATCCGCTCCTGGATCAGGTCTATTTCGGCCTGCTTCCGGTCGATGTCGTTCGTCGCGGCCGAGATACGGACCTTCGTTGCGGCGATCACTTTCTGATTCGCCGAAAGGGAAGAATTGATCTGACTCAACTCCCCGGTCAAAGCGGCCTGCTCCGCCTGTGCCTTTTTCAATTTCTTCGCCGCCGAGGCAAGGTCGTCTTGTATCGAAGAAGCGTCCTGCGCGTGCGCGACCACAATCGGGAGCACGTCGGTGCCGACAATAAGGAGAGCAAGAGAAAAAGCGAGTATTCGAAATACCTGTTTCATATAAAACAAGTATACCACGAAAAAAGCCGACCGAACGTGTCGGACGACTTTTTTCCCGAACAAAAGCGGAAATCCCTACAACAACGCTGCCATTTCCTTGGCTTTCTTCAGTATCGCCTTGCTGATTTCCTCGGCGAGTTTCGGATTTTCCTTGAGGAACGCCTTGGCGGTCTCACGACCGACGCCGAGCTTCGTCTCCCCGGAAAGATATGAGTTTCCCGACTTCTTCAGGATTTCGAGCCGGACTCCCGTATCCAGGATATCTCCCGAAGCCGAAATACCTTCGTTGTACATGATATCGAATTCGGTCGTCTTGAACGGAGGCGCAACTTTGTTCTTCACGACCTTCACTTTGACCCGGTTCCCAACCACGTCCTCGCCCTTTTTGATCTGCGCGGCACGGCGCACCTCGAGCCGGACCGACGAATAGAACTTGAGTGCCTGACCGCCCGAGGTCGTCTCCGGATTGCCGAACATGACGCCGATCTTCATACGGATCTGGTTGATGAAGACGACGACGGTATTGGACTTTGACATGATCGGAGTAAGTTTCCGCAGAGCCTGCGACATGAGTCGCGCCTGCCGACCGACATGCTGGTCGCCCATCTCACCTTCGATTTCCGCACGTGGCACGAGCGCCGCGACCGAGTCCACCACGATCACGTCGAGCGCGTTCGAACGCACGAGTGTCTCGACGATGTCGAGCGCCTGTTCGCCGGAATCCGGCTGGGAAATAAGGAGATCGTTCGTACTCACACCGAGCTTCTTGGCATACTCCGGATCGAGTGCGTGTTCCGCATCGATGAACGCGGCAGTACCGCCCATCCTCTGTGCGTTCGCGATGATATGGAGTGCCAACGTCGTCTTGCCGGACGATTCCGGTCCATAGATCTCGACCACCCGGCCACGTGGCACACCACCGATGCCAAGTGCCAGATCGAGTGAGACGGAACCCGTCGGGATCGCCTCGATATCAACCTTGCGGACTTCCCCGAGTTTCATGATGATCTCATCGCCGAACTTTTCCCGAATCGCGCCCATCACGTCATCGAGCCCGTCCTTGCCTCCCCTTTTTTCCGACTTCGTGTCCTTTTCCTTTGTCGCCATATGCGTATCCGATTAATGACCGTAACGTCCGCTCGAAACATATTCTATCACTCCCGCCCGTTCGGCCCAAAAATGACCGAGGCGGGTCCTTTGCCTGATGAGAGCACTGTCTCTGTCTCATCGTTTTGCTGGGTCATCACGGCGTTCCCGACCGTGGACGAAATTTCCACCTTTTCTTTCGCGTCAAAGGTCTTCTTTTCTCCCGTCGGGATCATCCCGTTCCAGACCGTTTCGCCGTCGGCACGGACCAGGACGGATGTCGCGGATGTCGCGCGCACCGATATCCTGATGGTAGCCATATTCTCCGGAGCCGGCACAGAGGACCCTTCGTTGTCGTGTTCCGGCAAAACGGCATTGACCGAGACTGTCCGTTCACGCGTCTTTCCGAATCGATTCGTCGACGAGACGGTTATCGCATTGAGTCCAGCGTTGAGAGACAGGCTCTCCGTAAACGAACCCTTCTCATCGACAGCCGTATCCACTCCGTTGATACGGATGACCGCCCGGGGATCCGTCTCGCCACGGACGACCGTCTCCGCTTCCGTCACGGTATCCCCGTCCATCGGAGACAAGATCACCAGTCGTGGCTCCGAGACGAAGGATCGGAATTCGAGATACAGGTAGGAGAAAAATCCGAACACGATGACCGCGATGACCGCGATGACGATGCCACGGATCGAAAAAGGGAGATGGAAACGTATCGGCCCGCTTGGTAGGAAACGCGATACGGATTCCGTCTTGGTCAGGTTGTTTTGTATGCTTCGTTCCCGTTCGTAAAGTTTTATGACGGTATCCTCGGATATGCCAAGATACGTCGCGTACCCCCGGAGGAATCCGCGCGCATATACCTCGGGCGGGAGATTCTCATATGCCCCCGTCTCGAGCGCCTCAAGATATTTCACTTGTATTTTCGTGACGCGCGACACCTCTGCGAGAGTGATCCGGTTGTCGGTCCGGACTTTCCGAAGCTTCTCCCCGAGTGTGAGCGACCCGACCTTTTTTCTGGTGAAATTCGCCTCTATCATGCCCTTATCCTATCACGTTCCGACCGAGGAGCAAAAATTGAAGTTCAGCATCGGAAAATCCCCTCTCAGAGCCACGAAATATTCGATTTTCCGTTTTCAGCGATCGCGTCAGTTCGACGGCACGACCTCGCGATAGTTCAGGTTGCAGTCGGTACGGGTGCCGGGCCCGGTACAGTCGACCGCCTTGCCACAGTCGTTCTTGATGTTCCATGATACCTCGCTTTGGCAGTGAAGCGCTTTGGACGCTTCGCAGGCATTGGAACAATTGGCACTGCAGTTCGCCTGACTCCCTTCATACGGTCCGACACAGGTCCATGTCCAATCAGGCTCGCCGTATACGGTGTTGGGGAACGGACCAGAACTCGTGTTGTTCACGGCGCACAAGGAGGCGACCGAAGGCTATTCTCCCCCGTTCCCGCTTTTCACTTTCGACTTGTGACTTTCGACTTGTGACTATTCTCCCCCGTTCCCGCTTTTCACTTTCGACTTGTGACTTTCGACTTGTGACTATTCTCCCCCGTTCCCGCTTTTCACTTTCGACTTGTGACTTTCGACTTTCGACTCTT
>CAIOMK010000038.1 GCA_903859375.1 Candidatus Moraniibacteriota bacterium | reverse complement strand
TTCGCTCCCGGCGACCGGCAGGACCCACCTGAGCCGTTCTTCTTGTATCGTTTCCGACATATGGATTGACATATTTGGCTGGGATGAGGGATGACCCCAGAGCCTAGCAAAAACCGCCATATGTGTGTACACATTACCATCTCGCATTGACATAATATCGTATTTATAGGATAATAAAACAAAAGAGCGATTTTGTCAAATAATATTCAATACACCGGTCACGGGACAGTGGAGCGTTATGCGGATCCTTCTCATCAACAAATATCATTTCATAAAAGGGGGAGCCGAGCGGGCCTATTTCGATATGGCGAAGGTCCTTTCGGAGCGGGGACACGAGGTCGCCTTTTTTTCGATGCGTCATCCGGACAACGAACCGACGCCGTGGGACCGTTTGTTCGTGACAGAGTCGGAATATGACGCCGGACAATCGTTGTCCGAGAATGTACGTCTCGCGACGGGCATCGTTTGGAACCGTGAAGCCGTACGGAATCTCGGACAGCTTATCGATGAATTCCGTCCGGATGTCGCACATCTGCACAATATCTATCATCAGCTCTCGCCATCGATCATCCACACGCTGAGGAAGAAAGGCATACCGATTGCGATGACGCTTCATGACTACAAATTGGTCTCGCCGAATTATAACCTGTTCGTCCGTGGAAAGATCTGGAATCACGGGTCGGGATTCCGATGTGTCCTTGACCGGTGCGTGAAGGACTCGTACGCGAAAAGTCTCGTCTGTGCGGTCGAGGGATGGTTCCACTCCGCAATCGGGACCTATGCCGGGGTCGACGCGTTCCTTTCACCGAGCCGTTTTCTCATCGGTACATTCGCTGAGCTCGGCTTCAGATATCCGATCGCACACGTTCCACAGCCACTCGTGCCGTTCCCTGACGCGGTCGTGGGCTCCGATATCGTCAAGAATCGGATTCTCTTTTTTGGAAGGATCTCTCCGGAGAAGGGAATCGAAACCCTGATCGGGGCGGCGAGTCTTCTCGGATCGGAATTCGAGTTTCATATCGTCGGATCCGGAGAACATTCATATATGGAAACGTTGAGCCGGCTCGCGACGACGCGTGGCTGTTCCGGAACCGTGAAATTCCAGGGACCGAAGTATGGCGCGGAACTCGATCGCGAGATCGCGGAGGCGAAGGCGGTCGTCATCCCGTCGGTCTGGTATGAGAATCTGCCGTATGTCCTGACGGAGTCGCTTGCCCGTGGCAAGGTCGTCATCGCTTCCGATATCGGCGGCATGACGGAGCGGATACGGGACGGTGTGAACGGATTTTTGTGTGAGCCGGAGGATGCCACGGCTCTTGCTCGGCTGATCCGCAGTCTTGATTCTGCGGACCTTCACGGAATAGGCGAGCGTGCCCGGGAAAGCGTTGCGGATTTGAAATCCGAACCGTATGCGGAAGCATTGGAACGCATCTATACCGACATCATCCGGGGGAAACGTGATATTGGCAAAGACATGAAAATAGCCTAAAATAGGGAGGAAACTTCATCCTCTAATGCGTATCGTATGTGTGGACCACTTTGTCCTCTGGGTCTCATCGGCGGGATGGCGCTCGCCAGGTGGCTTGGCGTCAGCGACCTCGTGCTCGGTCTGTGGATCGGTGCGTTGATCGTTTCGGCGACGGTGGTCACGGTGAAGTGGCTGGCCAAGTACGGAAAGGACTTCAAAGGGAGCTTCTCGACTATTTTTCTTCTGACAATCGCTATCACGGCGTTCTCGGTGCGAAAACAGCTCGTCTGGTCCGGGCCTGGGCTCGTCTTGGGACTGCCTCCGGTCGTGGCGGGAATCGTCTTCGGTGCATGTGCGATATTCGTCATTGACGCCATCAACAAACGGATCATCGCCAGGCACGACGGGAAAGTGTATTTCCCATATCAGAAGCTTATCGCGCCTCTCGTCGGTGTCATCGCGGCGAGCCTGATCGTCCATTTCTTTTTTTCCTGAACGATACGCCTGTTTCTCGCGCGTGCGGGACGGGATCTCGTAGCGTCATCGGTTTTCATTTCGATACATAACAGACCACTATGGATACATCACTCGGATCAGTCGAAGGATTCATGGATAAGGTGAAGCGGTTCAAGGAAGAGGGTAATCCGCTTGATCTCTCATCCAAAGAGGATCTCGGCATCGCCATCATGAACCTGATTTCCCTGGAAGAGCATTTCCAGTTCAGTTTCGAGAAGACGCGGGACGATAAATTTTTGGAACTGCTCAAGAGTGTCCGCGAAATCCGCAAGGACATGCTTGCGAAGGTCGTGACGGATCCCAAAGGCGAGGTCTGGTGCATCTCGAAACACATGCTCGCGGCAAGCATGCGACTGTCCGAAGTGGGGACGAAAGCACTCGGACAGGGAAAGGACGCCGAAGCCAAGGAATATTTCGACAAGGCATATTCGATTTGGAATCTTTTCTGGGGAATGAATCTCGGACTGCTCGATATCAAGGATACGTCGGCGAACATATCGGACACGGAGGCGGCCGCTCTCCCGTTGCAGTCCGAAACGAAAACCGTTTCTCCGGATCCGAAGAAGCCCGCCACCCGCAAGAGTGATCTGTTCGGACGGCTCGGTACCGTCATCGGGGACATCATGAACTGTTGCCGGGAATAGGACGGGACGCGTCTTGTCCGGAGTCGAACTTGAAACGCATGTCGGACAAACAAAAACCGGACCCTTCGATAGGGCCCGGTTTTTTCAATGGTCGTCAGTCGATCGAGATGCGGGCGTCGAGTATCCGGGAAGCCGATACGTCGGTGTGGGCGGACAGAGGATTGATGTCGAGTTCGGTGATTTCTGGGAAGTCTTCGACAAGTCGGGAAAGTCTCTGCAGGCAATCGGTGACGGCGGTCATGTCGATACCGGCTTCGCCACGGACACCCTTGAGGATAGGGAAGCTGCGAAGCTCGGAGAGCATCTCGACCGCGTCTTCGGGGACGAGCGGTGCGAATCGGAAGGAGACATCCCTCAGCGTTTCCGTATAAATGCCGCCCATGCCGACAAGGAGGAGACTTCCGAGTCCCGGTTCACGTTTCACACCGAGTATGAGTTCCTTGCCGTCGGGTATGCCCATCTCCATGACTGTCACTCCGTCGAGCCGGGCCTCCGGTTTCTTCATGCGGACCCGGTCGAAGAGCTCGGCGTATTTCGAGGCGACCTCGTCTGGTCCGATGTCGAGCATGACTCCGCCGGCGTCGGTCTTGTGAATGATGTCCGGCGAGACGATCTTGAGTGCGACCCGTCCGCCTATTTCACGCGCGGCAGTCTCGGCTTCTTCGGCAGTCGGTGCGAACCGGCTTTCAAGGAGGGGGAACCCGTAGGCGAAAAATACTTCGCGCGTTTCCTGTTCGGTGAGTTGCGACCGGTGCTCCGATCGTGCGGATGCGAAGGCCTTCTCGGCACGATCGCGATCGATATCCTGAAATGAACGTTTCGGTGAGAATCGTTTTTCACGCCAGGCGGCGATACGATGAAGCAGTCCGAGTGCGCTGATCGCCTCTTCGGGATAGGTGAAGACGGAGACGCCGGCTTCCCGGAGGATATCCGTCCCGTGGGAAAGCGAATGACCGCCTGCGAATACGGCGAGTACCGGTTTGTCACAGGATTCCTTCGTCTTGATGATGACGCGTGCCGTCTTGTCCGCCTGTGTCATGGATTGAGGGGTCAGGATGACGAGTATGGCATCCGTACCCGGATCTTTGGATGCGAGTGTGAGAGCGGTCTCATAGCGGTCGCTCTGTGCATCGCCGAGGACATCGATCGGATTGCCGACGCTCGCGGCCGCGGGCAAGAGGAGACGGAGTGCATCGGTCGTGTCCTTGGTGAGTGCAGAAACGGAAAGTCCGGCCTGCGTCGCCGCATCCGAGGCGATGACACCGAGGCCGCCCGCATTGGTGACGATGGTCACGTGCGGACCAGCCGGGAGCGTATTGTTCGAAAGCGTATCGATGGTATCGAGAAATTCGCGGACCGAGTCGGCGCGCAGTATGAACGCCTGACGAAAGAGTGCGTCGTACGCGGCATCGGTACCGGCGAGCGA
This sequence comes from Candidatus Moraniibacteriota bacterium, assembly GCA_903859375.1. Taxonomy (GTDB): domain Bacteria; phylum Patescibacteriota; class Minisyncoccia; order Moranbacterales; family UBA1568; genus JAAXTX01. The sequence goes on along the minus strand of CAIOMK010000038.1, from coordinate 29,188 downwards.
TCCCGTATGCGAGCCGGATGCGCGCATGCCGGATTCGGTCCGTCCTGATTTGAGGGCGATGATCGGTTTCGCCTGCGGGAGCGCGAGCACATCCCGGCCGAGAGTGATGAGCGAGGGTGCATCCGAAAGCCCTTCGGCGTAGAATGCGATGACGCGTGTTTCCGGATCGGTCGAGAGATAGGAGAGGAGTTTCTTCTCGTCGAGAACGGCCTTATTGCCGGTACTGACAAATTTCGAGAAGCCGATTTTCCCTTCGGAGAGATCGAGTATGGCCGTCATGAGCGCACCGCTCTGCGAGAGGAAGCCGACCGGACCGCGGCGCGGGAGTCTCGGGGCGAAGGATGCGTTGAGACGGAGTCCGGTATGAAGGAATCCGAGGCAGTTCGGACCGAGTACGAGCATGCCGGTCTCGGCGGCGATACGGGCGACTTCGGCTTCGAGCGCGGCGCCGGCTTGGCCGGTCTCACGGAACCCGGCAGAGATGATCACCGCAGCCGCCACGCCGAGGTCGGCCGATTCCCTGAGCATGTCGGGAACCGAAGCGGCCGGTATCGCGATGATGACGAGTTCCGGAACCGAGCCGATGGATCGGATGTCCGGATAGCACCGGACGCCGTACAGCTCGTCGGCCTTCGGGTTGACGGGGAAGACTTTGCCCTCGAACCGACCGAGTATGAGATTCTTGGCGATATCATTGCCAACGGTTCCGAGACGGGTCGAAGCGCCGATGAGCGCGATGGAATCCGGTGAAAACAGTGAGTCGAGCGATTCTTTCCGCATACGTTTTTTGTTTTATATACCTCTATTGTAGCCGAGATATCCAATATTGACAAAAAAAGGTTTGTTTGTTATCATATTACGTTAATCATTGAACAGGTGAACTATGTCTTTCGTGACGCTTTCTCGTGTAAAATATGGCGCGCTTGCGACCATACTGGCGGTTTCAGTGATGCTTCCGTTCGTCGTTTTCGGGAATTCCAAAACGATCCATGTCGACGGGAACGCATCCGGTCTTGAGGACGGGACGAGTGCTCATCCGTATGCGACGATCAGCAAGGCGCTCGATTATGCCGGCGACGGGGACGAAATCTCTATTCATGATGGGAAATACAAGGAATCGATCACCATTCCGAAGGGCGTCACGGTGAATGGAAACCACAACGATCGTAACAAGGTGGTCATCCGCGGAGGCAAGAACAACGCGACGGTCACGATGAAGCACGGGTCGTCTCTCAATGATGTCACGGTCGAAAACGGACGCAACGGTATCGAGGTCGTCAAGGACGCCCGCGCGAAACTGTTCGACGTCGTCGTAAAAGACGCACGGCTCGACGGTATTTCCGCGGACTCCGCGAAAAGCGACAAGAACCATCGTCTGTATGCCGAGAAAGTCGAGGTGAAGGGGAGCGGCCGGGCGGGAATCTTTTCCGAGAGCCGGTACGTCGTGCTCGTCAATTGCGATATACATGACAATGAGACAGACGGTATCGATTTTCTCGCGGACACGAAGGCGTGGCTTGAGAATGTCAATTCGAACGACAATGGCGGAAGCGGATGGAAGGCGGTCGTCGACGGTTCCGAAATCTGGTCCCGCGACAATCAGTTCCGCCGGAACGGTCGTGAAGGTATCCAGATCGAGAGTGACGGATCCACTGGATCGTTCGGCGTGAAGTCATCGAAGACGGTGGACAACGGCCGATGGGGCATAGTGCTCATCGCCCGCAACCAATCCGCTACCGATATGTGGAAGCACGTTTTTCTCGAGAAAAATTCTTCCTGGGGGAACCGCATCGGAAATGTTTCTTCGGTCATCCGCGGATATTGATCGGGACGTTCGCACGTAAGAAACCGGAACGCATGAAAATAGCATTTATCGGACAAAAAGGGATACCGGCGAAATCCGGCGGGGTCGAGACCCACGTCGAACATCTTGCCGTACGATTGGCCGCTCTCGGACACGAGGTGACGGTCTATTCCCGTCCGTATTATTCCGATCCGTCCGTGCGTACGTGGAACGGGGTCCATATCGTATCGCTCCCGAGTATCGCGACGAAGCATCTCGATGCGCTCTCCCACTCTTTCCTTTCGACGGTGCACGCGCTTTTCTGCGGGTACGATGTCATCCATTACCAGTCAATCGGTCCGTCGGTATTTGCGTTCATCCCGAAATTCTTTTCCAGGAAGACGACGGTCGTCGCCACCTTTCACAGTCGGGATTATTTCCATGGGAAGTGGGGATCGTTCGCCAAGGCGTGTCTGCGGTTCGCGGAACGTCTCACCTGCGACATGCCTCATCGGACCATCACGGTCTCGCGGGGAATGGCGGCATACGCGAAGAAGCGGTATGGCAGGGACATCGTCTATATTCCGAACGGGGCGGAGGCGGTCGTGGCCGAATCGTCCGATATGATCGGCGTGTTCGGGCTCAAGGAAAAACGGTATGTCCTGTCCGTGTCCCGTCTTGTCTCACACAAAGGAATCCATCATCTCATACAGGCATTTCTCGAGTTGGAAGATACGGGAAGGATTCAGAATAATTTCAAACTCGCGATTGTCGGTACGCATGCCGGTACGCCCGGCTACGAGCGGTATATCAGGAATATGAGCGAGGGGCGCGACAGCGTACTATTTCTCGGCGAGCAGTCGGGTGAGGCTCTGGCAGAATTGTATGGCAATGCGGCGGTCTTCGTTCAGCCTTCCGAGGACGAGGGGTTGTCTCTTTCCCTTCTCGAAGCGATGAGCTACGGATTGCCGATTGTCGCGAGCCGAATCCCGGGAAATGAAGAAGCACTCGGCGATACTGGAGCATATTTCGAACAGAAAAACATAGAATCCCTCAAGGCCGAATTGGCGAAGCTCCTGAGTCGTCCAGAAACGATGCGGGAATACGGTGAATCTGCTCGGAAGCGCGCGGCGGATCTGTACGGGTGGGAATCGATCACGAGGCAGACGGTGGAACTGTATGAGGAAATGGAACATCTGCGTAATGGAAAACGATATGACATCAGACACCGACAACGGGTCGCATAATCCAGAAGTGACGTTCCCGAACCGGAAGCGACGCGTATTGGCGGTGCTTGCATTCGTGACGGTCATGGCGTTCGCGGCGATCTCGATCGGATTCCGCGGATATCAGTCGACCGTGTCCGTGCTCGTGATACCGCGGGCGAAGTCCGTTTCCACGACATCGGAAATCGTCGACAATGTCGTCTTCCTTTCTCAGACTTCCGCATTCCATACATTCTTTTTTCAAACGACGGAATCGGTACCCGGACTTATGTCCCTGTCTTCCCATGATGAACTGTCCGGTACGGCGACAGAAAAGCTGTTCGACTCGATGGTGTCGGTATCATCGGCCAAACGTGGCGGCATCATTTCCGTTCATGCATTTCGAAGCGATCCCGACGATGCGAAAAGCGTCGCACATGCGGCGGCACTTTCCCTGTTCCGATATGCGTCGAAGTACTATGATGTGAAAGAAGAAGTCGATTTCCGTATCGTCGACGGCCCGACGGTTTCGGCGAGATTGCCTGACGGACTCACACTCCTCTTCGGTCTTGTGGTCTTGTGTGGCGCGGTCGCCTTCGTGATATCACCGTTCCTTTCCCTGCTTTCACGTGGCCGGTCACTGTTCGAACAGCGGAAGATGTCCCTGTCGGCGATGCCGTTCAGTGCGGATATGTTCAAACCGAAACGACCGGCATCGACACTGCTTTCCGGTTCGGTCGAGTCGGGGGCGTTCGACCGCGAATCGGAAAACACCGATACGGATACCGATATTGATACGGATGCAGATACCGACATCGTCACTGTTGTTGAACCGGAAACGGAAATCGATACGACCGTGACCGAAACAGATTCCTTTTTCGAGCCGGTACCGCCAGTGAAGACGGCTGAAGCTGCACGTACGAGTGAAACGGTTCCGGTATGGAAGAAAGCTCCCGCACCGCTCGACATCCCGACTTTTTCGGAGGAGGAAGCTCGTTTTCTCAAGGAGTTCGCTTTCGAGCCGGTGGAGGAAGAGAGCGGATCGGATCATGCGGACGCACCGATAGTCGAGACCGCTCCGACCGGACCGAGCGCATCCGCCGAAATTCCGGAGACTCAGGCCGATGCCGCGAATGTCCCCGCCGCACCGACCCGATCGGAATATCAACGGCGTCTGAACGAGCTGCTTCGAGGTTGATCCCGACACCTGATATATTTTCTTGATCATCCCTATGGATTCCAAACTAGAGGAAAAGAAAAAAAATCCGTTTCGATTCTGGCTGCTTACAGCGGTCTTTTCGGCATTGTTTCTCGCTTGTTGGTTCCTGTATTGGGAAACGCGGAATCAGGGATTCGGCACTATCGGCAATATCGTGGGCAGTCTTCCGTTATCGATTGACGTGAAAAACGATACGCAGGCACTCGCGTTCCTGATCGATTCGATCATGCATACGGATGGCAGGGAAAAGACCTATCTCATCCTGTTCCAGAATAATTTTGAGCTTCGGCCCGGAGGCGGGTTCATCGGTTCATTCGGAATACTCAAGGTCCAAGACGGCCATGTGACGGAATTCAAGACGCATGATACGGGCAATTTCGACGGTCGTATCCCGAACACGATCGAGCCGCCGTATCCGATGAAAGAGACGATCCGTATCTCCTCATGGAAACTTCGCGATTCGAACTGGGAGCCGGATTTTCCGACTGATGCACAGAAAGCATCCGAGTTTTATTCGCTGGGTGGTGGACAGGAGCAATTCGACGGCGTCATCGGCATCACGGCTGACGTGCTCTCATCTTTTCTTACGGTGACAGGGCCGGTCGAAGTGCCCGGATTTCCGGGTACCTACGGTGCGGGTACCGCGGTGATCGATCTTGAACGACAGGTCGAGCAGGGATATATCGATCAGAAGATAGATTTTGGCGAGCGCAAATCCGTACTCGGACTCCTCGGCAGACAGATTTTGGAAAAGGTGAAATCACTTCCGCCACAAGATCTTTTCAAGCTGTTCCGGGTATTGATAGACGATCTGAACCGTAAGGATATACAGGTCCGATTCGCCGACGGGACGCTCGAGGACGCGGTCCTTGCTGCCGGGTGGGGAGGTGCATTCGATTCGAAATGGTCGGATGATTATCTGATGGCCGTCGATGCGAACCTCGGCGCATGGAAAACCGATTCGGTCATGAAGCGATCCATATCGTACGACGTGGATTTCTCCGGCGAGACACCGAAGGCGCGTACTGTGATTCATTATGAGAACACGGCGACAGAAAAGACGTTCATGGTGAAGGACTACCAATCATTCCTCCGCGTCTACGTGCCGGAGGGGAGTTTTTTCCACACCGTACAAGGCGGTGTGACCGATCCTGTCTATGGAGCGTTCATGGGGAAGAAATATGTCGGTACGCTCGTGCAAGTGCCTCTCGGGACGAAGAAAGACGTGGTCTTCGAATACGATCTTCCGAAGGCGCTCGAACGGGATTTTTATGACCTCAAGATCGCACGTCAGGCGGGGACGGGCGACATTCCCGTCACGATTTCCATTCTTTCGAAAGACGGTTCCAGAACGGAGCAGACTATCATCCTCGATCATGATTTCGTCCTGAGTAAGGAGGGGAACAAATAACGGTCTATCGGTACGCGGTTCGGACTGTTCCAACCGGTGCGGGGAAAATGAAGGGCGTTCGTTATCCCCTCATCGGTCGGAAGTGTTGTCTTTAAAAAACGAATATAAGGAGTCATAATGCCGGGTATAAAAACACGCCTCATTTTCAGGGGCAAAAAGATTTACGGGTGGCAGGCGTCGGAAGCGTTCAGGAGTGCTACCAAGCATTTGAAATGGGGACTGGTGGAACGGAAGGGGAAATATCCCAAAGACCTGTTTCTCGACTACGCCATCGGACCGGACCCCTGGTATGGGAATCGTCTGGTGCCGGTCGCTTCGGGAGAAGTCTCGTTTCGGACCTTTTCCGCGCATCGGAAGTGTCTCGACGGAAACGGGCTGATCGTCGAATTGCAGCCTCTTGAAAAGGAGGGTATTTATGAGAGGATAGAGGTGTTTCTCTATCACAAGTCCCGCGGAGACGACGTTCATCTTTCGGAAAACCTTCAAGATTTTCCAGGTGATGCAAGAAGAGATGTCGAGGCCTTGCTGGTGTCATTCGGGGAGAAGGTCCTTGATTTCTGACGATATTCCTCAGCCGTGGACGCATATGATATGCGGGCCGCGGCTTTTTTATGCTTCCGTTCGCGTGATTTTCGGGATATAATGGGAAAAAGTCCATAAGGTCCATAAAGTCCGTACAGTCGGAATCTGTCACGTACCCATCCCTGCATGATGATCGGGTTTTAATTTCTATCATCCTCCCGTTCCTTCTTCTTCATTCCTCATTCCCTATTCATTTATTTCTCATTATGTTTTTCGATTTTGTTTCCCTGTTTCCCGAAAGTTTCGCGTCTTATCTCGGCGTATCGATGTTGAATCGCGCCAAGGAAGACGGGCTGGTATCTTTTTCGTTCGCGAATCCGCGTGACTATACGACCGACAGGCATCGCACCGTGGACGATACTCCGTACGGCGGAGGCGCGGGAATGGTCATGAAGCCCGAACCGCTTTTCGCGTGTGTGGAGGATCTGCTTGGAGCGTCGGACGTGCCACGTGAACGGACCCGTGTGATATTGTTTTCCGCGAAAGGAAATCGGTTCACACAGAAGGACGCACGACGATTCGTCGCGGAGTACGACAGGATTATTTTCGTGTGCGGTCGGTACGAGGGTGTGGACGAGCGGGTCGCCGAACACTTGGTCGATGAGGAACTCTCCATCGGGGAATATGTGCTTACCGGAGGGGAATTGCCCGCGATGGTCGTCGCCGACGCGGTGACCCGACTCATCCCGGGAGTGCTTGGGAACGCGGAAAGCGCCGAGACGGAGTCCCACACCGAAAGTGGCGTACTTGAACACCCTCAGTATACGAAGCCGGAGGAATTTCGCGGATGGAAGGTGCCGGAAACGTTGTTGTCCGGGCATCATGGCGAGATAGCGAAATGGAGGGCAGCGATGTCGAAAAAAACGACCGATGAATAACGTCTGACAGTGACGGACACGATGATCAACACAGTAAAAGAAACGCCTATGGCCGGCAAGCGGATATCGACACCAAAAACCCCGCGACGGAAAACGTCATTCGACAGCGCCCTTTTGTTCGTGGTGTTCCTCCTGCTCGGTATCGGTCTCGTCATGGTGGCGAGCGCCGGCGTGGCATATGGAAACCTTCGGTTCGAGGACGGTGCTTTTTTCTTCAAACGACAACTCATCGGGGTCGCCGTCGGATTCGTCGCTATGTACGTGATGCAGAATATCCCGTATCACTTTTGGAAGAAGATCGCCATCCCGATGTTTTTCGGGGCAATCGGTCTGCTCGTGCTCGTGCTCATACCGGGAGTGGGTATATCGGCGTACGGTGCCGCGCGATGGATCCAACTCGGGTCCGTCGTCCCGTTCCAGCCGTCCGAGATAATGAAACTCGCGCTCGCTGTGTATCTTGCCGCCTGGTTTTCTGGCAAAGCCTCGATGCAGAAGATGGATTTTCAAGAGGGAGTGGTGCCGTTTCTGTTCCTGCTCGGTATCATCTCGTTCCTTATCATGAAACAGCCCGATACAGGAACGTTCATCATCCTGTGCGTTATGGCACTTTCCATGTTCGTCGTCGCCGGTGGAAAATTTTCCCATATAGGCATCATGATCGGATCGGGTCTCGTCGGGCTGTCTATACTTATCATGCTTGCGCCGTATCGGATGAAACGGTTCCTGGTGTTTCTCGACCCGGAACATGACCCGACCGGTGCCGGGTATCAGATCCGGCAGGCATTCATCGCACTTGGTTCCGGAGGCCTGTTCGGGGTCGGCCTCGGTCACAGCCGACAGAAGTTTCTCTACCTTCCGGAACCGATGACCGATTCCATTTTCGCAGTGACCGGCGAAGAGCTCGGTCTTGTCGGTTGCGTCATCATCGTCTTGCTCTTCCTGTTCTTCGCCTATCGCGGGTTTCGGATCGCGCGCAACGCACCGGATGAATTCGGTCGTCTGCTTGCGTCCGGTATCGTTTCCTGGATCGTCTTTCAGGCCTTCATCAATATCAGTGCCATCAGCGGATTGATGCCTCTTACCGGCGTGCCTCTGCCATTTATCAGTTACGGCGGCACGTCCCTTGTGGCGATTCTCGGTGCGATCGGCATATTGCTCAACATTTCCAAACGTCCTACAATGGAATAGGTATCATTTCAGCAAAAATATGGCTCGAAACAGCGACGATTCCGAACTCAGAATAGTATTCACGGGCGGGCTCACCGGCGGACATACGTATCCGTTGATCGCGGTGGCGCGGGCGTTGTTTGCACACTCCCGTTTTTCGGTGAACGCATTGTATCTCGGCTCTTCGGGCCGCTTCGAACAGGAAGCGATGCACAGCGAGGGTATCGCCTCGAAGTACATCCTGTCCGGCAAGATACGACGGTATTTTTCACTGTTGAATTTCGTCGACCCTTTCAAAGTGCCGATCGGATTCCTCCAGTCATTGTGGTATCTGTACGGCTTTATGCCCGACGTCGTGTTTGCGAAAGGCGGATCGGTCCCGGTCCCGGTCTGTCTCGCGGCCTGGGTGTTGCGTATCCCGATCCTATTGCATGATTCCGACGCCGTTGCCGGACGGGCGAACCGGTTTCTTTCAGTGTTCGCGTCGCGGATCGCTGTCGCATATCCGTCGGCGGCGGCATATTTTCCCGCGGACAAGACCGCGATCACCGGCAATCCCGTACGGACGGAAATCCTTGCCGGAGACGCGTCCCACGCCGATTCATATTTCGGATTTTCTCCGGATCGTCCGCTTCTCCTGATCCTGGGAGGGAGTCTCGGTGCACAGGCGCTCAATAACGCGGTCGCACGTATGTTGCCGGATATCATCCGCGGAACACAGGTCCTTCATCAGACCGGAGAAAAAAACTATCAGTCGGCTGTGGCGCTGGCGGGGGAATACGGGATCAAGGCGGGTCACGACGGCTATGTGGCGGCCCCGTTTCTCAATGTCACGGAACTGGCTGATGCGTTTGCGCGGGCGGACCTCGTCATATCGAGGGCAGGTGCCGGTACGGTCGCCGAGTTGGCGGCAGTCGGCAAGGCGTCTATCCTTGTGCCTCTTCCGACGGCGGCAAACGACGAACAACGTATGAATGCCTATGAGGTCGCCAGGGTCGGCGGGGCGCTCGTTCTCGAAGAATCGAATCTCGGCGAGCATATGCTTTCCGGGAAAGTCGTCGATCTTCTCAGAGATCCGACGTTGCGTGGAAAAATGGCGGAGGAAATCGGGGTATTTTATAATCCGACCGCGGCGGAAATGATCGCCACCGGAATCATCAGTCTGACCGAATACGCATGATGAGGAGTATTTATATCGTCGGTATCGAAGGTGCCGGCACATCGGCGCTCGCGACACTGTATCACAAGATCGGATATGACGTTTCCGGATCGGACACCGGGGACCGTTTCTACGCGTCCGTTCTCGAGAAAGAGGGCATAGCCGTCGAGACTACCTTTTCTGCGGATCACGTCCCTGTCGATGTCGATCTCGTCGTGTATTCGACCGCATTCCCGTCGAACGTCGAGGTTTCCCGCGCCCGTGAACTCGGACTGCGGGTCCTTTCGTATCCAGAAGCCGTCGGGGAGCTGACAAAAGAAACGATGAGCCTGCTCGTCACCGGGACGCATGGCAAGACCACGACCTCCGCCATGCTCGCCGAGGCACTCCGATCCGCCGGCAAAGATCCGTCGGCCATCATCGGCAGCCGGGTGCGTGCCTGGTCGGGCAACGCCCTTGCCGGGTCGGGAAACATGTTCGTACTCGAAGCGGACGAATATCAGGACAAGCTTTCTCACTATTCACCGTTCTCGGCGATACTGACCAGCGTTGATTGGGATCATCCTGATTTTTTCCCGGACGTTGAGACATACCAAGAAACATTCCGTCGGTTCGTGAAGCGTATTCCGATGCACGGGGCGTTGGTGTATTCCGCCGATTCGGCATCCGTCCTTTCTGTCGCGACGGAAGCGAAATGTCACAAGATCTCATATGGGTTCGATGGCGCCGCCGATGTCCGCATTGTCTCCCGTGAGACGGTCGGTGCGGTTGAAACCGGACCGGAGGGCATTCGGCAGCGATTCGGAATCGAGACCGAAGACGGGTCCCTGGGGATATTCTCGCTTCGTCTTCCGGGCAAACACAACGCACAGAACGCGACTGCCGTCATCGCGCTCGCCGCGTTCCTTCGTGTCGATATGGAAGCGGTTCGGGAGTCTCTTTCCACGTTCGTGGGAACGTCGAGACGGAGTGAATATATCGGCATATATAAAGGAATTCCCGTGTACGATGATTACGCTCATCATCCCGAGGAGCTTCGCGCGACCATTTCCGCATTCCGTGACGCCTATCCCGACAAGCGGATCGTCGCCGTTTTTCATCCGCATACGTTCACTCGTACGGCCGCACTGCTTTCCGAATTCTCGCAGAGCTTCGATGATGCCGACCGGGTGATCGTCCTCGACATATACGGAAGCGCCCGTGAGACGGCGGGAGGTGTTTCTTCGGCCGACCTGGTTCGCGGTATCAACCGGTATGTCCGCGACAAGGCCGAGTATGTCCCGACGATTCCGGAAGTGATATCGGTCCTCCGCGCATCCCTCGAAGAAGGCGACCTCCTGGTCACGTTCGGAGCCGGCGATGTCTGGAAAGTCGCCGAGGGCGTCGTACGTGACGGGGACGGTTCGAACGTGGAGCGTACTTCGTGATATAATCGCGGTGTGACGGAAGATGACATCCTGAAAAAATAAACGAACATACGCAGTATGAACTTTCGAAGCAACGTATCACTCGCACAATATACGACGTTCAAGATAGGCGGGCCGGCAAAACTGTTTGCCGAGGTTTCGGATATGAGTGAGCTCGCGCTCGGTTTCGAACGGGCCGCCGCCGATCATCTTCCGGTCTACGTGTTTTCAGGGGGGAGCAACACTCTTTTTTCGGACCAGGGTTTCCAGGGACTCGTGATACGGATCTTGGATGGCGGGTTTCATCTTCTTGAGAACGGGCGCATCTCGGCAGGGGCGGGTCAGTCCTTGTCCAAAGTCGCTTTCGACTGTTGTGAGGCGGGTCTCGCGGGCATGGAACGACTATTCGGTATTCCCGGATCGGTCGGTGGCGCGGTGCGCGGAAACGCGGGCGCATTCGGGGCGGATGTCGCCTCGCTCGTCATGTCGGTCAAAGTGCTCAACAAGAGAACCGGCATGATGAAGGAATACAAGAAGGACGAATGTGACTTCGGATATCGGCACAGCTTGTTCAAGGATCATCCGGAACTCGTGATTCTGTCTGCCGAATTCCTTCTCAAGCCAGGCGGGGATCCGAGTGTTCTGAAATCGGTCGCGAAAGAGACGCAGGCCATGCGGGAAGCGAAGCATCCTCAGGACGCGTTTTGTGCGGGTTCATTTTTCATGAATCCGGTGGTTACGGACGAGCATCTCCGGGAGGAATTCCGTCATGATTCCGGGAAAGAGCCCAAGGGTGATCGCCTTCCTGCGGGATGGGTCATCGATCAGGTCGGATTGCGCGGCAAGACGATCGGGAACGCGAAAGTGAGCGAACAACATCCGAATTATATCGTGAACACGGGCGGTGCGACGGCCGAGGAAGTGCTCACCCTGATTTCAATAGTGAAACAGCGGGTCCGTGACGAGCTTGATATCCAATTGCAAGAAGAGGTTCAGTTGGTCGGGTTCGGACATGAGGCGGCGAAGAAAAAAAGGGAAAAGCCGGAAGAATGGCCAGTATGGGACAAATGAAAGTATATACCGTCCTATCACGTACCATCCGAGGAAAGTGGTATAATGGAACAGGGTAATCTCTAACGAAAAGAGTATGAAAACGAAGTTCTTGGGCAAGGACTGTCGGATTCGGGAGAGCGAGCAGGACTATATCCTGAAACGGCTGTCCGAGGTGGAGGATCTCTTTCATGAGGATGCGTTGTATGAGGTGGAGGTGGCTTTGGACAAGAAGGGCTTCTTTCGTGTCGAGGTGAATGTCCGGGAATCGAACAACCTGACCCGCGCCGAAGAGACGACAAAAAGTGTCGAAGGGTCGATAGACAAGGTCATCGACAAGCTTCGTGTGCAGATTGTCCGCGAGAAAGACAAGAAGAGGGAACTTCGGGAACGTGGTGCGAGATCGATCAAGAAAAGTCTCGTCATCGACGATTCCGCGAGGTTCTGAAAGTGAAAAGCGTACAATATCGGAACGGAAAAACCGAATAGCAAAAAATCCTGAATCTTTTTGGAACGGAAAAAAAGGAGGTATCAGATGGAAGAATCGGTAAAAAAGAGACATCCGTCGAGCGTGGACTCGGCGGGGATGAGCAATTTCGAGCTTGGGAGAGCGATTATCGGCATGCGCTATGACTGTACCGCGGAGGTAGTCGAAGGAATGCTGTGCGCGATGCGTGACGAGATGGAGGCGGATCGTCGACGCGGGTATGTGAAATTGGTGCGACTGCAGGAAAAGGCGCTCGTTCTGATATTTGCTTTATCTCGGTCTTTACAGAGCATATTTGTTCTTTGTAAGCCGTTCATGCGAGATGAACTCGAACAATGAGATCCTCCCTGTCACAGGTGTTGTTTGCCTTTGACGGGGAGGGTTTTTGCTTCTACAATGGGAAAGACAAGAATTTGACCGTGGCACGGATCGGACCTGGCCGGTTTTGAGGAGTGGTTTTGGTTTTTTGGCTCCGCCCATTCCCGTTCTGTATTTCGGTGTTTGGTTATTGTTTTTTTGGATTTGTGTTGTGCTTCGCTTATGGATTTCATGAAAAAGATGTTCGGTTCGAACGAACGGGTCATCACATCGATCCGTCCGATCGTCGACGAGGTGAATGTTTTCGCGGAAGGTATGGAAAGTCTGTCCGATGAGGCGCTTCGGGCGAAGACCGGGGAGCTCCGAACGCGTCTGTCATCGGGAGAGACGGAAGAAGATATTCTTCCGGAGGCGTTTGCAGTGGTGCGGGAAGCGGCCCGGCGGGTCATCGGCGAACGGCACTACGATGTCCAACTTATCGGCGGGGCGGTCCTTCATCAGGGCAAGATCGCCGAGATGAAGACCGGTGAAGGCAAGACGCTTACCTCGACTCTGGCCATCTATCTCAACGCGCTTTCCGGTAAAGGTGTCCATGTCGTCACCGTGAATGATTATCTCGCGTCACGCGATTCGAATTGGATGGGACGGGTCTTTCATTTTCTCGGACTGACGACCGCCTGCATCCTTCAGCAGGGCGTCTCATATCGGTATGAGCCGAATGTCACCGATACGAATGAGGTGTCAGTCGAACATGAGAACCTGATTCCCGTCACACGCCGAGAGGCCTATGCGTCGGATATCACCTATGGCACGAACAATGAATTCGGGTTCGATTATCTCCGCGACAACATGGTAGGCGATCTGTCCGACATGGTTCAGCGTGATCTGCATTTCGCGATCGTCGACGAGGTCGACTCGATACTCATCGACGAGGCACGGACGCCGCTCATCATCTCCGCACCCGATGCCGAATCCACCAAACTCTATGAACGGTTCGCCAAAATCGTCCCGCGTCTCAAAGTGGAAGCGGATTTCATCCTTGATGAGAAATTCAAAACGGTGACGCTGACCGACGACGGCATCACGCGTGTCGAGGAGCTCCTCAATATGCCGAACCTCTACGATCAGGGGAATATCCAGTACGTCCATCACCTCGAACAGTCGCTCAAGGCCGAATTTATCTTTCATCTCGACCGCGACTATGTCGTACGCGACGGGGAAGTGCTCATCGTGGACGATTTCACCGGACGCATCATGCACGGGAGACGGTACAGCGAAGGACTGCATCAGGCGCTCGAGGCCAAAGAAGGCGTCGCCGTCCAGCGCGAGTCACGGACGCTCGCGACCATCACGTTCCAGAACTATTTCCGCCTGTACGGCAAGCTTGCCGGCATGACCGGGACCGCATCCACGTCGGCCGAGGAATTTTCCAAGGTCTACAAACTCGATGTCGTGACGATCCCGACGAACAAGACGCTCATCCGAAAGGACCTCCCCGATATCATCTACAAGACGGAGGAAGTGAAATATCAGAAGATAGCGGAGGAAGTGAAGCGTATCAGCGAAGCCGGCCAGCCGATCCTCATCGGTACCATCGCGATCGAAAAATCGGAATACCTCGCGGCGTTGCTCGGGCGCGAGGGCGTGCCACACAACGTGCTCAATGCCAAACAGCATGAGCGTGAAGCGCCGATCATCGCCGGAGCGGGACAGAAGGGCGCGGTGACCATCGCGACGAACATGGCCGGACGGGGGACCGACATCAAGCTCGGCGAAGGCGTCCGTGAGCTCGGCGGGTTGGTGATTATCGGTACCGAACGACACGAGGCGAGACGTATCGACAATCAGCTTCGCGGTCGCGCTGGTCGGCAGGGCGATCCGGGAGAGACTCGTTTCTTCATCTCACTCGAGGACGAACTGATGCGTCGGTTCGCCGGCGATCGGCTCAAAAACATGATGAACACGATGGGCCTTCCCGATGAGGAGCCTATCGAGAGCGGGGCCATCTCCAAAATGATCGAAAGCGCACAGACCAAGATCGAAGGGTTCAACTTCGATATCCGCAAGCACGTGCTCGAATACGACGACGTGATGAACCGGCAACGCGAAGTCGTCTATCGCAGGCGTCGAGAGTCTCTCGGATCCTCGTCGGCGGGCGAGATGACCCGCGCCCTGTTGGACGAGGAATTCGACAAGATGATTGCGTTCCATTGCGCCGGACACGAGGCCGAATGGGCGGTAGCGGAAATCGCCGTCGAGGCGAACGGCTTGTTTCCGACGCTCGATGAGAAGGCGGCATTGGCGATGTTCGAGGCTGTCCGTGACGACCGCTCCGTCGACGAGGTCGAAAAGCGGACCCGTATCCGCGAGTATCTTTCCGAAGCGGGTGCGCGCGTGCTCGATGCGAAAGCCGTCTCGATACCGGTCGAGACATGGGATCATATCCAGCGGATTCTCTATGTCCAGTCACTCGATCAACTGTGGATGAATCATCTCGATGAGATCGAATACCTTCGTCAGGGTATCGGACTCCGCGGGTATGGCCAGCGTGATCCGCTTGTCGAGTACAAACGAGAGGCATACAATCTTTTCACCGGCCTGCTCGATGCGGTACGCAAGACCTATCTCCTGACCGTCCTCAAGATCGAGCCGGCTGTGAGCGCACCGATCTCCGCACCGACTCCGCGGAATATCATCCTATCCGGCGCATCCGATACGCCAGCACAGTTCGGCACCACGGAGGAGTCCGGTGGCAAGGGCGAGACGGTCAAACAGGAGCCGATCCATTCCGAAAATACTGTCGGTCGAAACGACCCGTGTCCGTGCGGCAGCGGGAAGAAATACAAGAAATGCCACGGGAAATGATCGTTCATAATCGGAACATCACGACTTCGTATGGACCAGGAAATACTGCGGAAAATCAGGGAGACGACGGAGCGGTACTTCGAAACGGCGGCTGATCCGGAACAGATGCAGATATCTGAATGGACCACGAAGCGGCTGCTCGATCTGCACCCGTTGGCGCTCAACGTCTGGATCGAGAACGGAGAACCGATAAGTTGGACGACGTCGATTCCGACTTCACGCGAGTCTGCGGAACGTTTTTTGCGCGGCGAAATCAACGAACGTGAGTTGACGGACGATGTGGTTCCGCACGAACGGTACGAGGCGCTCTATCTGTGTGCGGCATTCACCATTCCGGAATACCGAGGCAAAGGATACGCGACGGAACTCTTCGCGGAGGCGATAGCGAATATCCCGCTTGCGGACGATGCTATTATATTTGCCTGGATATGGAGCGAGGAAGGGGATCGACTCGTGAAGCGTCTCTTGGGGGTGACCGGTCGGACGATACGGACCAGGAAATGATTATTTGAGCGGGATTCCATTGAAGCATCGGGGTAACCGGAAAGAATATTCGAAACTATGATCGAGCCCGGAAAATATCGTCATTACAAAGGGAACGTGTACGAAGTGCTCGGCGTCGCCAGGCACAGCGAGACGCTTGGGGAATTGGTGGTATATCGTGCGCTCTATGGTGAACGCGATCTGTGGGTTCGACCGGCCGATATGTTCGCCGGATACGTCGAGGTCGATGGGGAACAAATGAAACGGTTCGAGAAAATCGACGGATAGTGTTCCCGGGCCGTCGCGTCCGTCATCGCGATGCGATCACATAAATCCGTGAATAAAAAAAGTCCGGCGCTTGTTAAGGCAACCGGACTTTTGGGATATCCGAAACGATTTCGTGACCGAGCAGTACGTCATTCCAGACCCCAATAAACGAGGTGGAGTGAAACCTAGGGAAAGCATGAAACGAGTGTCTCTATCTCCCCTTGTCCGAAAGGCCCCCATTCCTTTCGGGAGGATAGCATCCTTGTCTTCACATGCACAATGAACGTGAATAAAAGCTTCCCTCCACCAAAAGCGCGTTCAAAATCTCACCTCACAAAAAAATGCAATCCATACTGCCAAATTTCTGACTCGACATGGGATTTTGAATACGATCCAAAGAACTAATTAAGGCTAATATACTCCTTTTTTTGACGATTGTCAAGTTTGTCTTTTGGAACGGACCGGTTATGATACGTATTTTCGCCTGCTGAAAGAAAAATATGACCATTGACGGTTTGAAACGAATTCACATAGACTGTCTGGGAACAGCTTGTCACGAATGGAAATGAAATCGTATGGATATCGATAATTTGAAAGACTACGATTACCGGCTCCCACCGGAGCTGATACGCAAGAAAGGCGTCGAGCCGCGCGATGCGGCGCGTCTGTTCGTCTATGATACGGCGACCGACTCGGTTGTTCATGATACCTTCTCGAACCTGGCGGTCTTTCTTCCAGAACGGTCGCTCGTCGTCTTGAACGAGACGCGGGTCGTGCCGGCCCGGCTCATGCTTGTGAAGGAAACCGGAGGAAAAATCGAGGTCTTCGTCCTCGCCAATGAGTCGACCGATGAATCGGGAAACATTCCAGTGCTTGTGGATCGGAAATGCATCCCGGGAATGAAACTCCTCTTTCCGGACGGGAGCTATTTTGAGGTCGTTTCACAGGATGAGAATCGTTTCTTCGTGCGACTTCGATCGGATCATCTTCTTTCGGAGCTGCTTGATTCATATGGGGAGACCCCGATTCCGCATTATCTGGAAGACAAGGAATCGAAACACAACGAGACGGAACTCAGGGAACGCTATCAGACCGTTTTTGCGAGGACCGGCGCATCGGTCGCGGCACCGACCGCCTCACTTCATTTCACGGACGGAGTCCTCGCAACACTCGTGGCAAAAGGAATCGATACAGTGAAAGTGGGACTCGATGTCGGACAGGGGACCTTTGCCCCGCTTCGTCCGGAACATTTCGTAACAAAGACACTTCATCGTGAACGGATCGATGTTTCCGAAGAGACCTCGGAGCGTCTCAATCAGGCGCGACGTGAAGGGGATGCGATCGTCGCCGTCGGCACGACCGCACTCCGCACGCTCGAGTCGGTCCTCGTTTCGTCATCGGAAAACGGCACGGTGTTCCATCCGCATTCCGGCGAGACCGACATTTTCATTTTTCCTCCGCACCGGTTCCGATCGGCGGATATGCTCGTGACGAATTTTCATTTGCCCAAAAGTTCGCTCATGCTCCTTGTCGATGCGTTTCTGCGGGACAAGGGCTCCAAACGGAATCTCGTCTCCCTCTACGAAGAGGCGATCCGCGAAGGATATGCCTTCTATTCCTTCGGTGATTCGATGTTGATCCGGTGAGTGTCCGTGAACGGTCCGGCCGGTACGGGGATGCGGAATCATTCCGGATATGCTTGACTTTTAATACCTTCGTTTGTATTCTTGCCTCAATCAGAAGCGTATCTTTAACAATAAATGCGGAGGTATCATGTTGTCTGCGATAGGTCACAGGTTTATTTCTTTCTTCGGTGACAGATCACAAAGGAGGTGGAGAAAGAGTGTTATAAGATGGAGTCGGAATACGGATCATTTCCGTTTCAGTACGAAATCCGTCGATATGCTTGAGAAAATGCTGGAAGGATTGATACCGGTCATATTCGAATATGGGACATCAGTTTCCGTCTCGATTACGACCCCGGATCACATCAAACAACTCGAACCGTTCCGTGGTACTTTCGATTCGTCCTCCGATGGAACCTTGTGGGTGGTCAATATCCGGGAATATTCCGATGACCAAGGCATCGAGGGATTTGCACGGGTTCATGTGGGAACCGCTTTCGATACTTCTCTCATCGTTTCACATGCCATCGGACCCATCAGGGAGAACGATTCGGATTGGAAACGGCAACAGATCGAATGGACCAAAAGCGGATATGCGAAACACGGGGTGAAAACGGATGAGGATATGCTCGGATATATCGTACACGACACATATTCCCGACTCCCGGGTCTCCTTATCGGAATCAATCGTCGGCATGACTTGGAATAGTCGAAGAGACGGGGGGAGTGATTTCCACTCAGGTCTCACGCCGCTTCTGTTTCCTGGTCCACGTATGGTCGACGAGTATGTCATGCGTCCGGATAGGTTTCATTTGTCAGGTTTCCGGAAACCGAATGTGATTCTGGGAATTACGCGATGATGAAATGTTCAGACTGAAACGTTATCGGGCACCGTGCTGCCCGATATTTTTTTGTCCGTTTTCGCATGATATACTGTCTGCATCATTCGTAGACACATCTTGCTATGATATATGACAAACTGGTCCGGGACCGGATCCCGGAAATCATCATGGCGAAAGGCGAGGCCTGTTCATTCCATGTCGCGACCGACGGGGAATATGCCGGCAAACTGTATGAGAAACTCCGTGAGGAGACGGAAGAGCTGATTCGCGACCGGAATATCGGCGAGGTGGCCGATGTCCTCGAAGTCATCGATGCGATACTCCTTCACGAGGGAATTTCACGGGACGAGGTCGAAGCCGTGAAGCGGAAGAAGTCCGAGGAACGAGGAGGGTTCTCGAAGAAGATCATCTTGGAGGAATCCTGATATGGATGCACAAAAAACAATCGTCATACTCGGAGCGAGCGATGTCCCGGAACGCTTTTCGAATCGTGCGCAGAAGCTCCTTATGGAACAGGGATACGGTGTCATACCGGTACATCCGACCCTGAAGGAAGTCGAAGGTGTCGCGGTCATTCCCGTTCTTGCGGAAGTGCCGAGACATCCCGATGTCCTGACTGTCTACGTGAGTCCGGAAACAGGTTCAAGACTCGTGGAAGACATCATCTCGCTTGCGCCGTCGCTCGTCATCTTCAACCCCGGTTCCGAGAACCCGGAAACGGAACGGAAACTCGGAGAAGCCGGAATCCGTTTCATCAGAGCCTGTACCGTCATGTTGCTCACGGCTCATCGGTTCGAGTCGGTCATATCCGTCTGAACCGAATCCTATTATGTCCCCGAACACGTTCAAGACGCTTTCATTTTTCGCGGCGATCCTGTCCGGTCTCATTCCGGCCGCTTTTCTCGTTTTCGGCAGCGTACAGATTTTCGGGACGGTTCGGGCGACTGAAATAGGGGGCGGGCCGGCGACACCGTCCGACCCGTTTGTCATCGGATTCTCGGAACCGGTCTCGGCCGGCAGTCTCGATGGGAAAATCTCACTTTCTCCGAATGAGCCGTTCCATATCGCGTGGAACGATGCCAGGACGGTCATGTCGGTGCGTCCGGGCGGAAAGTGGTCTTCTGGCGGGTCGTATCGAATCACGGTCGATGGCGGGAAGACCGGTATCGCGAAAACGATTCCGATGGCCTCATTTTCTTTCGACGTTCCAGGATATCCAGAAGTGTTGTCCGTGACACCCGAAGACGGTACGACCGATGTACTGTTGGATATCGAGGATCCCATCGTCGTCACGTTCGATACTTCCGTGAAGGCGCACTTCATCGATTTCCGTCTGACCCCGTCGATTCCGGTGTCCTATGAGAACAACTCGGACAAGACCGAGTTCCGCATACTGCCGAAGACGCCTCTTTCGCCGGACACGAAGTACACGCTGTCCGTTTCGGTCAAGTGGCGGGGGGAAGATGACGAGGCGTTTCTGGAAATCAGGAAGGTATCTTTCTCGACGCTCGCCGAGAAGCCGTTCGAATGGGAAAAGGATATCGTCTTGCGTGCGGCACAGGCGAAAAAATATGCGCAGGCACTCAAACCGTCGGGAAGATATATCGATATCAATTTGGCCATCCAGATCATGACGATATTCGAGAACGGTATCGCTCTCGACTCATATCCGGTATCGACCGGAAAGCCGGGAATGGAAACGCCGAAAGGCGAATACCTGATACGCAACAAGACCCCACGGGCGTGGTCGGCGGCATACGGACTCTTCATGCCGAACTGGATGGCGCTCGTACCAGATGGGAAATTCGGCATACACGAACTTCCCGAATGGCCCGGCGGATACAAGGAGGGGGCGAATCATCTCGGTGTCCCGGTCTCGCACGGTTGTGTTCGGCTTGGCGTCGGTCCGGCAAAACGCGTGTATGACTGGACGGATATCGGGACCGCTGTCGTCGTGCATTGATTTGATAAATGGCTTATAAAAAGCAATTATTATCTTTTTCAAACGGACGACGGACTGGAAAAAATGCGTGGGATATGGTATATTTTTTTAAAGTGCCGGAAATGTTGACCCGGCTTTTTTATTGAATCGGAATCATAATCAGGAAGTATTTTTAGAGCATATGAATCAGGTGATCATTATGGCGGGAGGGAAAGGAACGAGAATGAACATGACGGATATACCGAAGACAATGATCCCCGTTTCCGGAAAACCGATTGTCGAATATATCGTCGAGGCATCCGAGAAAGCCGTTCCGGAAACGAAGCCGGTCATCATTGTCGGATTTCACGGTGAGAAGATCAAGGAGCATCTCGACGGGCGCGTCATCTGTGTCGTACAAGAGCAACAGCTCGGGACGGGGCATGCGGTTTCCTGCGCGTCTCCGCTCCTGCATGAACAATCGGACATATCGCATATCGTCGTGCTCGCTGGAGATCAGCCTCTCATCTCGGCGGAGACTATCCGCACCATCCTCGCACATCACGAGGAGCGTGGTGAGACGATCACACTCGGGACGGTCGTGGTGCCGGATTTCGTCGGCATTCATGAACACCTGCTCCACTACGGCCGTATCGTCCGCAACAAAGACGGTATCGTAGAACGGATCGTCGAGTACAAGGACGCGACCGAAGAGGAGCGTGCGATCCGCGAGGTGAATACGAGCGTGTATTGCTTCGAGGCGTCATGGCTCTGGGAACACGTCGACCAGCTCGGAAGTGACAATGCGTCCAAGGAATTCTATATCACCGATCTGATCGCGATGGCGATGGAAGAGGGGAAGAACATCTGCGCCATCCCGCTTCCGGACCCGTTGGAGGGGCTCAATGTCAACACGCCGGAACAGCTTGTCGCGATCGAGGGAATCTTTACCGAGAGGAAAGGATAGATATTCTTTTTTCCAGCGTGGCACAGGGGGGCGGAGAAATCCGCCTCCTTGTTTTTTTTGACGCCGGGCGTACACTGAAGGTGCAAATGTAGTGTTTTTTGAAAACAAATAGACGGGAGAAACGAAATGAAACTCTGGTCTGAAGAATCATTGAAATTGGCGGTCTCGGTCGTCGTGCTCGTCGTTCATCTTGCCGTTGTCATCTATGCGATGGTCATAATGATCGCGATCATGCTTCCGGTCCTGGTTCCGATATGTGTTGTTATCTGCGGTATTCTCGTATTACTCGCCCTTTTTTCCGAAAAGGGGAAACCGAAAT
Organism: Candidatus Moraniibacteriota bacterium; assembly: GCA_903859375.1. Classification (GTDB taxonomy): domain Bacteria; phylum Patescibacteriota; class Minisyncoccia; order Moranbacterales; family UBA1568; genus JAAXTX01. Next base: position 7,234 of record CAIOMK010000038.1, on the reverse strand, counting down.
ATTTTTACCGATGATCCGATCCATGCAGCACATCATGATGAGGCGGGGAACTATTTTCCGCCTTATTTTTTTATAGAGTTCGAAAATAGCCCGAATGTATTTTCATCGGCATCGCTTCGGTAGGAAAAAATCGACGGAAATATTTTTCTTATCCGTATAAAGTACCGTATGAAAGGGAAAGTTTGCGTCTTGTCATGATCGCGAAAAAGAATACTCTTGACAAGTTCTTGTTTTTTACTCAATTTTTGTGTACAATCTTTAAGGATCAGTCAGTGAGTGCGGTGAAGGGATAAGGAGTGAGCGTTTCCGATAAGCGATTCGAGCATCTGAGCTTGTAACCTCTGCGGGTATGAACACGAATATGAACAAGTACACGACATCATTTGAGGAGCATACCCAGGCGGGGAAGGCCGACGAGATTTTTACAGTTTCACTGTAAGGCTCTCGTCGGTTTTTTGGAGCCGAAAAAGAGGCGGGACGGTGGCGGAGAAAAGTAATGGCAATGGCCGTTTCAAGTAGCGATCTGGCACGAGAGCGTGTGATCTCTACGGGGGTACGGACATCGACGAGTATGGCACGGCATACGAAATCAATGGCACGGCGGAAAGCCGACAAGCGTTTGACAGGATTCCTGTCCGATCTCAGTCAGCTTTTCGATAGGACCGAAAGGTTTGTCGAAAACATAACCGCTATTGAGGGAAAAAGGAAACGATTGTTTCGTGAGAATGATCCGGTTTGCGGTGTACGAGGTGTTTTCTCCGGCTGGAGAGGGCGGTCGGAATATGGTTCGGAGTCGATGTCATTTGAAAATAATCGGGTGTGGTCGCGGACGGTTTCCCACGTCGGGGCCGTGGTTCGACGCGCGACGCGGTGTTTGACGCGCATGGTCGGAAGGAAGGTCGGAGAGAGTTTGGCAGGTTCTGCCTGCCTGATTCTCGCGGGCTTTCCATCAGGCGAAGCGAAGGTCTCCGAGAGTTCGACAGACGCTCACTGTCGGATTCTCGGCGGCTTTTGAGAAGCCGAAAGGTCGATGGGATAACCATCCGGATCGGAGGGTGAAAGTGGTCCGAATGATTCTCCCCTATAATTCGTTCCAAGGCGCGCGCGGCGCTGTGGAAAAAACTGGAAAGGAAGGTGAATACACTATGAAAAAAATTCTCATGCTCGCTCCGGCGTTCGCACTCGCTTTCGCGGTAGCGGCATCGGCATCGGCACACAGCTATAACAATTCGTCTCAGTCCGGAACGACTGTGACCAATTGGAACGGCGGTAATACGACGTACAGCACGACGACATCGTCGAGCAGCACGGGCGGGAACACTGTCAACGGAAGCGGATCGATTTATACCGGTGACGCCACTTCGACAGCCAGTTCCATCACGGTCGCGAACGCGAACGTGACAATGATAAACGGAGCCACGGGCAAGACGACTGTCGACAACGGAAACGGTACCAATCGTACCGCAACCATGACGGCTTCGTCTGCCACGACAGGCAACAACAAGATCACTGCACCGGTTCAGACCAATCACCGCAATAGTCAGACTGTTTCCGGATCCGGAATCATCGCGACAGGCGCGGCAACGTCAACGGCACAGTCAATCACCGTAAACGGCGTCAGCATCACTCGGATCAAATAGCGGACGCATCTTTCGACATAAGGGGCGACGGGAAGCGGATGCTATCGCGCGAAAAGCGCCGCTTTCCCGGGCGACCCGAAAGAATGACTGGTCGGTATCGAAGAGAGAAAGTAAAAGTATGTGATTGCAACGGTAGTCCTCTAACCGAAAGTGTCGTGTGACGGTGTACGAGATTTATCGATACACTCTTATGAAAAAGATGAAGACAATGCCGATACGGGTAGCCATCCTCTCGATTCCATTCATCATGCAGCCAATTATTATGGCGCGTGTTAGTGGAAGTGGGCGGACGATTGCCGGAGTGACCTCGGTGACTTCATCTGTCTCGTCATCGGCCGATACGGGCGGGAATACCGGTGGAAACGTGGTCACCGGCATCGCGACCGCAACGAGCTCATCGAAGGCGTGGGTTTCCGATAAGAACGTGTCCATCGAAGGGACCGCCTCGTCCGAAGCGAATGGCAAGAAAGCGGAAGTGAAAGGATCTTCGACAGGGGAAGATGTCCACGTTTCCAAGCAATCCGATGACGGCGACGCCGTTGCGAACGTCGATATACACGTGAATCCCGAAGATTCGGAGGCCGTCGTCTCATCGGTGTCCGATTCGGCATCGGCATCGGCGGGCGATACTCCGACACCTCGGGTCGATGAAGCGAAACAGGCCGAGTCCAAAGATCAACGTTCGGCGGTGGGAACATGGTGGGACGGTGTGAAGAATTTTTTCGAAAAACTGGCAGGGAAATCATGATCGTCGGCGGTCGGCGCTGAACACACGTCAGAAACTGGTGTCACGTCCTGATTAAGAAGACCGTTATGAATGAACGAATTTTCATTATTTGGAAAAGAAACGGGAAACATACGTTACCCGAACGTTTTTTGGCGTCGGTGCTTGCCTTCTCCATGGTGGGTTTCCAGTTCGTCCCGTTATTCGCATCGGCGGAAACGGTATCAGGCGATCCTCCTCCGGCCGAAGCCGAATCGCCGAAAGAAAATCCGCCTGAGAACACTGTGGACGAACCGGTTGAGACGCCGAAAACGATACCGAAACCCGAACAGACTACCGAATCCGTGAAGAAAGAAGATGCGAAGCCGGACGCAGAGGAGACATCACCGCAACAAAACATCGCGAGTGCTGATGACACCAAGACGAAGGACGTGGTTTCAACAGCGAACGTGACGGGTACGGACAATCAACAAGGCGACGGCGGAACCTCTGCCGATACCGGCGCGCACGCACCCGAAGGAACGGAGGAAGTGAACAATACGGACACGCCGAGCGGTGTCGGTGTTACGCCCGCAGACCCAGGTACTGCCGAGTCCGCAGGAACGACGCCTGCCGATACGACTGATCAGACGTCCGGTTCATCAGACACGGGTTCTGATTCTGGAACGAAAGGAAGCGATCCGATCGATACTGACCATGCGCCATCGGCGGATAGCGATTCCGACAACACGACACAGCCGGAGTCCACGCCGATCTCATCCACTGTAGGTGATGTGATAGATGCCTCATCGTTTCCGGTCGTCGATACCTCGGTCGCGAATGCACCGAAAGAAAATACTCCGGCGTCATCGACCACCGACGTGACCGGTATCGTGACGACAGTGAGTGCGAATACCATAACCGGAAAGAACACCGTTTTTTCCGACGTGGTCCCGACCGGCGCAGAACCGTCATTGATGACAGACGCCGTGAGTGGTCCGGTATGCACGATCCAAGAGACGTCACCGCCCGACACGGCTGTGGCGACCCCGTCGACCGTCGTGACCGGCGTCGCATCTTCGACTGCCGGAGTCGTGACCGATCTGAATACGAATATCGTCGGCAACGTGACCAAGGATGTGACGAACCTGACCGGTCAGACGACCGGTGACGTGAATCTGCTGACAGGCTTCCTTGGAGTCGCCGGAACATCGTGCCTGGCTCCTGATCCTTCGGTCGGAACCTGTGTCGCACCTCCTGTCACGACCGACATGACCGCGTCCGTTGCAAATACCGTCACGGCTACGGCCGACACGGGAGCCAATATTGTAACGACGGACGCCACCGGAGACGCATCCGTACTGACCGGGACTGCCGCCGCACTGGCTGCGGCTGTGAATCTCGTGAATCTCAATCTTGTGGGTTCGGGATCGTTGCTTGCGGTCGTGAACAACTTCGGTGAATGGACGGGCGATATAATCGTGCCCGGTGAGGGACTGTTGTCGTTCGGCAACGGCCCTTCCGGATTGCAGGTGACGATGAACGGCAATCAGACGAACATCACGGATACGGTTTCGGCGACGTCCGATACGGGAGGGAATACATTGACCGGTACGGGTGATATCGTGACCGGAACCGCGACGGCGACCGCCGGTTCAAACACGATCGCGAACACGAATTTCACGGGTAGCGCATGGTTCCTCTTCCTTCTCAATAACTATGGGACATGGATCGGACAGGTCATAGACGGAGATCAGATCATAGGGAATTCCTATCAGTTCGCGTTCGGTGGGTCGGCAGACGGATCATGCGGTGCGGGATGTGCGGGACTTGCTTCTCCTTCCGACACCATGTCCGCGACGATTTCGAATAATGTCGTCGCAACGGCGAATACCGGAGGGAATACCGTATCGGGCTCCGGTGGGAATGCCTCCATATCGACCGGTAACGCTACGGCGAACGCAGGTGTTTTCAATCTCGTGAACACGAATGTCGTAGGGTCGAACTGGCTCATGGGAATTTTCAACAACTTCGGTACGTGGCGGGGGAACCTCATATTCGCCTATCCGGATCTCACGGTCGCGATAGATGACGGACACGATACCGCTACACCGGGTGAAGACATCACGTATCATGTCTCCATCACGAACAAGGGGCTGGCCAAGGCCGACGGCGTCAAGCTCTCACTCGACTTGCCGCAAGGATTTTCCGGAGCGTCTGATACCCCGTCGATACTCCGACCCGGCGAAACGTACTCGTTCGACGTAAGCGGATCGGTCGGTGATATTCCGTCCGGCTCCGTTCTCGTCGCGAAAGCTTCCGCAAAAACGGATACGACCGAAAAACATAAGGAGAACAATGACGCAACCGATGATACGACCGTCTTCATCGCTCAGGAACCGAATATGGTGCCGATCGCATCGACGGATGTCGCGCCGACGGACACCGCCACGAGTCTGCTGTTGAAACGGAGTACGGAATCATCATCGTCGATACGAAACGGAGAAAGCGTGACGTATGAGGTCGTGGTCAAAAATAATGGAAAGAGTCCCGTTTCGGATGTCGTCGTGAGCGATCGGATAGCGAGTCCGAGCGGCGCCGAACTCGCCTCGTTCTCGTGGCCGATAGGTACTCTGGACGCGGGTTCCGGTGCGATCATCACCTATACCATCAGCATTCCCGCCGGTTCGGACAGTGGCAAATATAGCGCGGCGGCCCGGGCATCCGGAACGTCTGAGCAGGGTGATGTCCGATCCAAGAGTGTTCTCGCCGCATTCATGGTCCTCGGTGGCGAGATCGCCTCTGCCGCAGAGGTCCCGAATGTTTCATCCGATATGCCTTTGTCCTTTGAGACTCCGTCCGACCCCTTGCCACAGGTACTCGGTGTCGTCGAAGAATCGAATCGTATCCTCCCCATCTGGATGCTCCTCTTTTCAGGAATCGCCTACTATCTCTTCATCAATTGGTCGTTTTTCCCAAAAACAAATTACTATGGCAAAAGTTGAACTCCCGCTCTGGAGAGCCTGTATCTTCCCGATCGGTGTGACGGTGGCGGCGTTCGTGTTCTGGTTCACATACTACAGGGGCATATATTGGTGGCCGATAGCTCTCCTTGCCGTCTTCCTTGCGAATTACTCTTTCTACAGAGTCAGGACGAGGAAGAGGTCGTCGGATGAATAGGGGCGCGGTATCGGTGGAATCGATTGAGACGGTATCTAATCAACCTAAGAAAAGAATATGAAAAAATTAGTACATACATTGTTCTCTGGTGGCATAATATTCGTGCTGGCAGCCGTGGTTTCAGTCGGGACATCCTTCGCGGCCGGTACGAACCTCATCGCGAACCCGTCGTTGGAAACGGCCACAGGGAAACTGCCGACCGGATGGCTCCAGGACAAATGGGGAACCATTTCCGCCACGTTCACCTATCCGGTCGCGGGTCATACGGGCGCCAAGGCGGCGAAGGTCACCGTGAGCTCGTTCAAAAGCGGTGACGCGAAATGGTATTTCAAGAACGTTCCGGTGACGCCGGGGAATAATTATGTTTTCTCGGATTGGTCGACCGCGAACGTCGGCACGGAAGTCGTGGCGCAGTTTCATCAGTCTGATGGAAGCGACCAGTATCTCGGGCTCGGAACGGTTACCGGGACGAACGCATGGAAGCAGTTTTCCGCCTCGTTCGTCGTCCCGTCCGGAACCGTTTCCGCGACGGTGTTTCATCTGATTGCGGCCAAAGGATCGCTGACAGTCGACGACTACTCGCTGATCGATAGCGGATCGGCTCCGAAGTTCGCCGCAGGAATGGTCTCTTTCACCTTCGATGATGGCTACAAGAGCGTCTATACTAACGGCCTGCCTATCCTCGATGCAGTCGGCATCAAAAGCACACAGGCCATCATCACGACCGGGACGTATACCGATCCTGACTACATGACAGCTGCCCAGGTGAAGACGATGGCTGCGAACGGTCACGAGATATCCTCGCACACGCGGACGCATCCCGACCTTACGACGATGACTGCCGCAAAGGCGAAGACAGAGATTACGGGATCGAAGAGTGACCTTCTGGGTCTCGGCATCACCGCCACCTCATTCATGTACCCGTATGGTTCCTACAACGACGCGGTCATAGCTCTCGTGAAAGGGGCGGGATACAAGGGTGCCCGTACGGTAGACGAGGGATACAATACGCCCTTGTCGAATCCATATAAGATCCTGAGTCAGAACGTGAACAACGATGTCCCGTTCTCGACTATCAAAGGATGGCTCGATACGGCTCGCGCAGATAAGACATGGCTCGTCTTGACGCTTCATCGTCAGGAAAAACTGCCGAATATTCCGGATAACCTATATGGCAACGATCCTGCGATTCTCCAACAGACAGCCAACTATGTGCAGTCGACGGGTATGAAGACGGTGACTTTCGGTCAGGGCATATCGATGCTTACGCCATAGATCCCGCTTCCCGATAATTATTGCAAGAAATAAGAGTATGAAAAAGTCGTTTATCTTCAATAGATTGTTGTTTGGTGGGGCGGTGCTGTCGGCGGTGTTTCTCGTTTCCTCGAGGACTTCCCACGCCGCCTCGACGAACCTCATCGTGAACCCGTCGCTGGAAACGGCGAACGGAAGTCTCCCTGCAAATTGGTCTCAGGGACTATGGGGGAACAACACGACCGCCTTCGAGTATCCGGTCGCCGGACATACGGGTAATGCCGCGAAGGTCACTGTAACCGCCTATACGGACGGCGACGCGAAATGGTATTTCGACAACGTCCCGGTGACAGCGGGGACTGTCTATGATTTCTCGGACTGGTCGAATGCTTCGGTCAATACGGATGTCTCGGTCCGCTTCCACATGGCGGACGGTACCGACTCGTATGCCTGGCTC
>CAIOMK010000037.1 GCA_903859375.1 Candidatus Moraniibacteriota bacterium | reverse complement strand
TTCGCTCCCGGCGACCGGCAGGACCCACCTGAGCCGTTCTTCTTGTATCGTTTCCGACATATGGATTGACATATTTGGCTGGGATGAGGGATGACCCCAGAGCCTAGCAAAAACCGCCATATGTGTGTACACATTACCCCCAGACCTTGACAGAAAGAGTAAAATAAGACATTATTCGTTCACATTCTTTTACATTCCAATAACGAAACGGGAGATTTACGTGAGAAATACAATATTTCCCGATAGGGACTTTCTTTCCGAGCTCGCCATGAGAGCGGGTGAGATAATGATGAGGTTCAGATGGCTTCCCAGTGAGACCAAAGAGGACGGGACACCGGTCACAATAGCGGACAAGAGCATCAACACCTTTGTCATTTGCCAGATAGAAAAGCATTTTCCTCACGTTTCCGTCATTGCGGAAGAAGGGAGCAGGATGGCTGGTTCGGAGTATTACATATTCTGTGATCCTATCGACGGAACGGAGTCGTTCTGTAAGGGGAGAAACTTGTCTGTTTTTTCGATTTCAGTCGTAAAAAACGGCATTCCTCTCGTGGCTGTCATCTACAATCCGTTTACCCGACAGTTGTGGTCGGCTGAAAGAGGAAAGGGATGTTTCATGAACGGGTATCGTGTGAACGTATCCGCACGTGACAAGGTGAGCAAGTCAAGCTTTTATGTGATGTGGTGGAAAGGAAAAGAAAAGCTTTCTCAGTTCAGTGGACACCTATCCACTCTTGGTGGGAGCATTCTTGATGAGGGATCCGTCGTGTATCCCGGTGGCTTGGTTGCTTCGGGGCTGTTCGAAGGGACGATATTTCCCGGCAACAACAGCTGGGAGGCGGCAACGATGCATCTCATCGTCGCGGAGGCAGGTGGCAGGTTCACTGATCTTCATGGAAATGAAATCACGTATCCCTGCAGTATAGATGGCTGTTTCGAGGGCGTCGGGCATATCGCCAGCAATGGTATACTGCATGACGAGCTTATCTCTTTGGTAAGCCTTTTCTCGTGAAATATCCGGCTCGGTGGGACTATGGAGTTCCCGCCGAGCCTTTTTTTATCTATAATGGGAATATGAACCTCTTACACGCATTCGAAAACGGTGGGGTGGCGGGTATTTCCCGACTTCCGGACAAGGTTATTGAAACGGTGATTTCAAAACTCTTTTTTTTCGACGACCGCGTATTCAAAGTATATAAATGGAGAGAGGGGTCTATCGGGGATTTTACGCACCCGGTTTTCAGAAAGGACTTCTTCCGTGATGATTTCAGATGGAATGAAGCGATGTCCCCCGAGACATATATACGATTGGGCTATGTAAGACAAGAGGGTAATCAGTATGTACAGGTTCCAGAGTCGGAAGCGGAGGATTTTTTCATAGAAATGAGAAAAATTAATGAAAAAAACGTATTGTATACCCTTCTTCAACAAGGAACGGTGTCGACGGTCGATCTGCAGTCGCTGGTGAAGACGACCTTTGAACGTCTTGATACCCTTACCGAATCTGTCCGTGACGAATTTTCCGATATATTTTCGATTTCACTGCCGGAAATGCATACCCAGGATATGGAATCGACACGGGATTGGATACGGATGCACGACGATTCCCTTTTCAAGACCCGTGCCGGGGAAATTGCAGAAACACTTATCCGCTTCATCCCATCATACGCCCCGTTCCGTGCATTCGATACGAAACAGTATCTCGCCTCGGTCGACAATCATGCGGGCAATATCCTGTTAGAAGATGATGAGGTACGGTTTATCGATTCGATGCCACCTATGCGCATATGGCGCTCCCGATCACCGCTCTATATCCTGAGCCGACCTGCGACTGACGTGGAAGTATTGATCGGTAAGGAATCGGCCGATCACATGTATGCCGAGTATACGAAGCTCCGAGGGGAACCTGTCGACGCGTCGGAGAGGGCCTATTGTCAATCCGTGGCCGCTCTTATTATGGCGCTTTATAGAAGAAGTATGGGCGAGGAAGAGGTTTCGGACAGATATCTCTCATTTTCAAGAGAGAAATCAGGAGAATTGGGCATTTTCGCCTGATAAGAACCACAGTATGTGGCTTCGACATTTTCGACTCATACGAATAACCGGAATAACCACGATAACGCTAGCGGTTATTTATCTCGCGTATATCTCTCTTTATCGGCCCACTCCTTTTGTGCCACCTGTCATTCCGTCAGAGGTGAGTGTACCTCCTCTTCTTTCTGACCCGGTATACGATAATTCCGTACCGGAAATTCCGACCGTGAAAAAAGAAGCCGGATTTGTTTCGCCTCTTGATCGTGGAAACGAACGTGTGACGAAAAAGCCGTTCGGTATTTTGATTCATAAAGCGACATCGCCCATTCAGCCGGAACGATTTTCAGGATACCACACAGGGGCTGACTTTGAGATATTTCCGGAAGAATCGGATATCGATGTCACTGTTTCGGCCGTTTGCACCGGATCTCTCCTTTCGAAACGTTCGGTGAGCGGATACGGGGGAGTCGTAATCCAATCGTGTGAGCATGATGGGAAACCGGTGACGATCATATACGGTCATCTTCGATTGGCAGGCATCAAGATGCAGAAAGGAGCCACTCTTTCAGCCGGAAAGGCTATCGGTATGCTTGGAACCGGATATTCGGTCGAAACCGACGGGGAGCGAAAACATCTTCATCTCGGTATTCATAAGGGGGCAACGCCGGATATCCGTGGGTACGTTTCCGATGCGAATGATCTTTCCGGTTGGATCGACCCTCTTTCACGTATCTTCGGTTCATTTCATTGAATCGCCGGACTATTTTTGAAAAAATATCGAAATATGTCGTCATGCGTGGTATGATGGCGCAAGAAGTGTCACTCGATGAGAATATCTGTCAGAAAGATTCGGCAATCATGGTGGATATGAAATCCGAATGTAAACCAATCACTATGTCTCAAAAACTCGTATTGTTTGATTTCGATGGAACCATTGTAGATTCGTTTCCGGTCTTCTTATCATTCGCGAGTCGGGAAGGATATCTGTTCGACGAAGGCGAAGTCGGTGTATTCCGTGATTTGTCCATGAAACAAGTTATCGATAAACTTGGCATACCGGCATGGAAGATCCCATTTTTTGCTAAAAAATTTCAGCATTATTTCAAGAAGGCGTCGGCTGATGTCCGACTTGTCGATGGGATCGGGGAGGCTATACGACAGCTGCACGAAGAAGGGTGTATTCTCGGTATCGTGACATCCAACAGCAAATCGAACGTTGAAGCCATCCTTGAAAGAGAGGGAGTATTGTTCTTCTTCGACCATGTTTTTTCCGAATGGAACGTGTTCGGAAAGGCGGGCCCGCTTAAACGTATCACCAGGTACCTTGACGTTGCGGAAAATGAGGCGTGGTACATAGGAGACGAGGCCCGCGATGTCGAGGCCGCGCGCGAAGCAGGTATCCAGTCGATAGCTGTCACGTGGGGATTCAACTCCGAGTCAGCACTCCGTGCCATGCGACCGACATTTCTCGCATCACATCCGGACGAATTGTCGACCCTGCTACGATAGATCACTTTGAAATGACGCATAAAAAAAAGACCCGCCGAAGCGGGTCTTTTTGCCGGCTATATTAGTAGCGCGGGCGATCATCACGGCGCGGGCGATCCTCGAGCGGGCGTGCCTCGTTGACCACGAGTTCGCGTCCGTCAAGGTCTTTCCCGTGCCACATGCTGATAGCCTTGTCGGCATCGGCATCTTCCATCTCGACAAATCCGAAACCGCGTGAGCGGCCCGTCATTTTGTCCATGATAACTGCAACCGAAACGACAGTTCCTGACTGCTGAAAAGCAGCGCGGAGGCTCTCGTCGGTCGTGTTGTAGGAAAGATTGCCAATATAAAGCTTCTTTGCCATAACTTCGGTAGAATCCTGAATTTACGCGTAAGACGACCTTCTTCTGGCGCGCCTCAGGTCATCAGGCCTTAACGCGCTCCCTATCGGCAAGCCGAGATGGGAAAAACCAAAAAGAAAACTTACAGGGGCATT
>CAIOMK010000036.1 GCA_903859375.1 Candidatus Moraniibacteriota bacterium | reverse complement strand
TTCGCTCCCGGCGACCGGCAGGACCCACCTGAGCCGTTCTTCTTGTATCGTTTCCGACATATGGATTGACATATTTGGCTGGGATGAGGGATGACCCCAGAGCCTAGCAAAAACCGCCATATGTGTGTACACATTACCCCCTCGTATTGCGAAATAATTGGAATGTGGTATTATGATTTTCTGGAACGTTCGATTCCGGAATATCTCATAAAACAAACATGACAGAGGTATCGATGGAAAAAGATTTGAACACGCCTCATTTCGGGGAGCATTTCATGCTCGACGGCTATGGTGGTGACGAAAAGTCTCTTGATGACAGGGAGATTGTCTTCCATTGCCTGAACGAACTTCCGGAGAAACTCGGGATGCATAAACTTTCCGAGCCGCTCGTGTATTTCGCATCCGGGAACGACGGCAAGGATCCAGGTGGATGGAGCGGTTTCGTGGTGATCGAGGAAAGTCATATTAGCATCCATACGTTTCCGAAACGTGGCTTCGTGAGTATCGACGCATATACGTGTCAGAACGGCATGGATTCGGTGTTCGTCGAAAAGTATTTCACCGATGCGTTCGCATTGAAGGATGCGGAAACGAATTTCGTGGTTCGGGGGAAGAGATATCCCGAAAAAAATATCTGAAAATCTAATACATACTAAAAAACGTTTCTTAAAAAAAGGAGTGACTTGTGAATAAAAAAGTTATTTGGGCTGTCGGCGCCTCCTTGGCACTGGCTGTTGTTTTCGGTATCATGGTTCTTTTGAACCGCGGATCACCGCTCATGAAGCTGATCGTCAACGTGACGACAGGTATCGATTGGATTCTCGGGATAGCGATCAGCGTGGTGGCGGTCTCGAAAGGGAAGTCCATGAAATCCGAGATGGGGGTATCGGTTTCGAAATACTTCGCTCTCGTCGCGGTGACGGAGGTGTTGTATGCTGTCGGGGCGCTCATGATCCTTTCGGCTATGGGGCTGAACGTGATGCGATATCTGGTCGAGCTTAATGTGTCCGGTCTCGTCTTTGAACTGCTGGGGCGCTTCGATATCTCGACGATACGGATCATCGGTCTCGTCGGATGGATCGGGTTCGTTCTGAACCGGACGGTCTCGTTCATCTCGCCGTCGTATCTGCTCATCGCCGGAGGGAAGCGGCTTCATTATTATTTTCGCGTGTCCGCGTGGACGGAGATCACGCTCGAGTTCGCGACCACCATACTGGTATTCCTCTCGCTTGCGGTTGTATGAAAAAAGGGGAAGGTTGCCATAGGCACCTTCCCCTTCGTCATTCTATGTGGGAGCTGTTCCCACAATGCCCGTTTTTTTAAACGGGTTGAGTTCATGATAGAACTTTTTCAGATCCAGATGGTACTTGTTTTCCCAAAACATCAGGACTCCATAGTCGAGACTTTCTTCATCTTGGAAATAATCCTTGACAATCTGTACCCGTTGGAAGCCTTCTCCCTGATATATGCGTATTTCCGGATCGTGGGTTCTGCCTTCGTTCTTATGTCCGAAGACGTATTCCTCGATATCCATATTCGCATGTTTTTCCTTGTATGCCTTGTATCCCGGAATCCTCGATCCGAGATAGGCGCCTTTCTTATTCGGCATGACGATCCTTTCAAAAAAACCTTTCCTCATGATTTTGTAAGGGACACCGAGATTCTGGTATTCCTTGATCACTGAAAGGTCGATTCCGAAGGACGAGTCACCATTTTCGTCATGTGTCGAGAGCGTTCCTTGTCCGCTCATGTCGTCCCAACTCCTGCAATTCAGGATGTCGGCCCTGTTCTTGTAGATACAACTGAGTGTCCCGGCCATTGTCCCGTCCACATAGGCGCAGTAGAGGAGATGCGGGCAGTTCTTGATCTGCTGTTCCATTTTTTCGTGGGTCCAGACGTATTCGTTCGAAACGAGGTCTCCCCACACGGCTTCGTTGACTTTCACGAAACCGTCTATGATTTCGTCTTTTGATCGTTTTCCGGCCGAAAGAAGGTCAGAAACACAGTATACTTTTATGATACTTCCCATGCTGGCCCTCCGATTTGTTAATGGTTGTTTCATCCTAAACTGACAATCGCACATTTATATAACTTTGTCAATTAGCGACGGATGGGGTAGAATATGGGAAAAGTATATATTATTTCGTACCAGTATGCTGTTCGATAGCGGCGTCGTGTCGATGTTCATCCTGAGTTTTTTCCTGTTTTTCCTCGGAGCATTCGTATTCCTGAAAAACACGAAAAGTCCGGTAAACAGATCTTTTTTCATCTTCAATCTTTTCGTCCTGCTGTGGATGATCGCCGCGTATCTGCAAGATTGGTTTTTCGATTGGGGGTGGAGAGTCTTCTTCGCGAAGGCTGATTTCGCACTGGCATTTTTCCTCGTCTCCTCATTCCTTTATTTCTGTATGGCTCTCGTTGGGTTACGGGTTACCAGGAAAAACGTCGTCTGGTGGATGTTGGCTACGGTCCCGTTCGCGATCTCGATACTTGCCTTTGCCACGAATCTCATCGTCGGCGAGTTCACGCATGATCCGACCGGAACCGTCCTTCCCATTCTCGGACCGTTGGGATTGGCTTATTACGCCATTATCGCCCTGGCGCTGTTTTCGGGACTGGCATTGCTTGGCAGATACTACCGTTCGGCGACATCGCAGGACCGAAGCCAATATCTGTACCTGTTCCTGGGAATCATTCTCACCGCATCCGCCCTATCGTATGTGAACATCTTTCTGCCGGACGATACGTCGAATTTCCTTTTTATCTACCGCCTGGGTATTTTCAGCAGTGTCTTTCTCGTCATTTTTCCGGGATATTCCATCTTGAGATTCCGTCTTTTGAGCGGAAAGATGCTTGCCGTCGAAATGTTCTCCCTCATCATCTTGTTGCTGTCGTTCATGCAGGTCCTGACTGCCGGCTCTTTGCTCCAATTGGTGATCGGAATCGTCTATTTCTTTTCCGTATCCGTCATCATCGGGTTTCTCGTGAAGTTGACCAACAAGGAGAACGACAGGAAAGAAGAGCTTCAGAGGATTTCCGATTCCCTCGCGAAGGCGAACGAACGGTTGAAGGAACTCGACAATACGAAGACCGAATTCATCTCTATCGCGTCCCATCAGCTGAGGACGCCATTGACGGCAATCAAGGGATACCTGTCGCTCGTTCTCGAGGGGTCGTATGGGACGGTATCGGTCGAGGTGACCGATGTGCTCGAAAAACTCAATCTCGTGAATCGAAACCTGATCCAGCTCGTCGAAGATCTCCTAAACGTGTCGCGTATCGATGCTGGCCGTATCCGATATTCGTACGAACCAACGGACGTGGTGTCTTTGGTGCGGGAACAGACGGAAATGTTCATGCCGATAGCCCGCGACAAGGAAGTCTCGCTTACGTTGAACCTGACCGAGACGGAAATTCCAGAAATCATGCTTGACCCGGGAAAAATCCGGGAGTCCGTCTCGAATCTCATCGACAATGCGCTCAAATATACCGAGAAGGGCTCCGTGACGGTTTCCGTCGAACCGGTGAAGGAGAACATGGTGCGCATCGTTATCGCGGATACCGGCATAGGATTTCAGCCCGGGGACGGAGAGAAACTCTTTGGGAAGTTTATGCGGACGAAAGAAACGACGAAAGTCTATGTGGGAGGGACGGGTCTCGGACTCTACGTCGGGAAGAGTTTCGTCGAGGCGCATGGCGGGCGTATGTGGGCGGAATCGGACGGGGTCGGGACGGGCGCCCGGTTCATCATCGAACTGCCCTATCGGAATCCCCAGGCGCTCGCGAACGAAGGGGGCATCGAACGGAGAGGGCTGTGATGGGACCGGTTTTTTTCCTTGATTTCAAATCGGATTTCAGATAGGATGGGCTCATGTTTCCTTATAATGGTACCGATATGTCGAAAATACTGTTTGTTGAGGACGATCCGTTCATCGCGGAAATCTACAAGAAGAAGTTCGAGACATCCGGCTTGAACGCTTTGAACGTCGGTACGGGCAAGGATGTGCTTCGGGCCGTGCAGTCGGATACGTATGATCTCATTTTGCTCGATCTGGTCATTCCGGAAATGAGCGGCAAGGACGTGCTCAAGGAGCTGCGGACCAATCCGAAATATGACGACAAGATCAAGATTGTCGTATTTAGCAATCTGAGTAGCGAAGAGGATCGCGAAGAATGTCTCTCTCTCGGGGCGAACGGATTCATCTCGAAAACGGATTTCACGCCGTCAGAGGTCGTGGAAGAGATACAGCGATTCCTGCGCCAATTCGCGGAACAGGAAAAAAACGGTTCCCATAAGGCCGATAAGGAAAAATCCGGACTGTCGAAGTCGGTCGGTTCCCTGACGAAACGTATCCTGTTCATCGAGGATGAGGATGTGTTCGTCGAGATGTTCGGCAAACGTCTCCGTGACGAGGGATACGAGGTCATTGCCAAGACGGATGGCGCATCCGGTCTCGCGGCGGCACTTGAAGGCGGATTCGATATGCTGATCACCGATATCATGATGCCGAGCGTCGGTGGACATGAGATCATCTCGAAGTTGCGGCAGACGGAACATGGGAAAGATCTCCCGGTCATAGTCCTGTCGGCATCGCTCGAGGAGGAGCAGATGGAGAAAATCATGAAGAGCGACTCGGTCGATCGGACTTTCCTCAAGACACAGCGTACGCCGAGCGAGCTCGTCTATGCGGTGAACGAGGTTTTCAAAGAACGGGCCGTGCGGGGAGAAAAAATATAATATTGATGTAACAGGGGAACGATATGGAACGGACACTGATAGCGGAAACACCCGCACACGCCGGTGAAGACGTGTTGATACGGGGATGGATCGATATACGGCGCGACCATGGGAAGCTGGTTTTTCTCGATATCCGCGATCACAGCGGCAAGATCCAATCGATCGTCCTGCCTGGTTCGGATGCGATCGCCGCAGTGGCGGATGTCCGTGGAGAATATGCGGTCGAGATCGAAGGACTGATAAAGGAACGGCCCGAGAAGATGCGGAATGCGGATCTGCCGACGGGTGGCGTCGAGCTCGAAGTGAAATCCATACGGGTACTTGGCAAGCCGTCGGTCGAAATGCCGATAGATGTCTCGCAGACCGATCTCGGTGTGAACCTGGATACGTTGCTTAATCATCGGACGCTGGCACTGCGTAACGCGAAAGTACGCGCTATTTTCACCATCTATTCCGAAGTGCTCCGCTCATATGATGAGGCGATGCGCGCCGGCGGGTTCGTCGAGATCAAGACGCCGAAGATCCTCGGATCGGCGACCGAAGGCGGAGCGAATTTTTTCAAGATCAAATATTTCGATCGGGACGCGTTCCTCGCACAGAGCCCGCAGTTCTACAAACAGGCCGCGATGAGCGCCTTCGAACGCGTATTCGAGGTCGGGACGGTGTTCCGGGCCGAGCCGCACTTCACGACCCGGCACGTGAACGAGTTCACCGGCCTCGACGCCGAGATGGGATTCATCGGCGGCATGGAAGACATCATGGTCGAGCTCGAACGGACGATGAAACATATTTTCCGAAATATCAGCGAGGCATGCAAGACGGAACTTTCCTCGTATGGAGAGTCGGTTCCGAACGATGTCGCGATTCCGCGCATACGTCTGTCCGAGGCGGAAGAAATTCTCCGTGCCGAGTATGGGAAGGAGCTGGAAAATCACGATATCGACGGCGAAGGGGAGAAGATGATCTGTGAATATGTGAAGAAAACTTTCGGTTCCGATCTCGTATTCTTGACGCACTATCCGACGAAACTCCGGCCTTTTTACAGTATGCCGAGCAAGACGGACCCGTCCATCACGGAAACATTCGATCTCCTGTTTCGGGGAGTCGAGATCGCTTCGGGCGGTCAGCGTATACATGAGGCGGACATACTGGTTGAAAACATACGGACGTTCGGTCTCGACCCGGAAGACTTCAAGGACTACGTCGACATATTCCGGTATGGTGCTCCACCGCATGGCGGATGGGGACTCGGTTCGGAACGTATCGTTCAGAAGCTGCTCGGATTGGGGAGTATCAAGGAAGCCGTACTTTATCCGCGGGACGTCAAACGTCTGACTCCGTAGGAACCGGCCGTGAGCAGATTTTCTGTTCATATCTGGAACTTTTCTGTCAAATGAGATAGAATGGGGAGTGGTCTCTTCCGTTTTTTCGGTTTTTTCTATGGCTTCAATCGTATCACTGTTCGGGTATTTGAAAAAAGGCTTTATTGAGAGCGTTTTCGGCCGTTTTTCACAGGATATCGGCATCGACCTGGGGACGGCGAATACGCTCATTTTCGTTCGTGGTCGGGGAATCGTCATCAATGAGCCGTCCGTCGTGGCGGTGAACCAAAGGACGGGACAGATACTGGCCATCGGCAAGAACGCCAAACGGATGGTCGGCAAGACACCGGGACACATCACGGTCACGAGACCGCTCGTGAACGGCGTCGTTTCCGACTTCGAAGTGACACAACAGATGCTTCGATTTTTTATCAGCAAGGTCCATCAGGGAAACAAGATGTTTCTTCGTCGTCCGCGGGTGCTTATCGGTATCCCCTCGGGCGTGACCGAAGTGGAGAAACGGGCAGTGGTTGAGGCGGCACAGAACGCGGGCGCACGCCAGGCGTTTCTCATCGATGAACCGATGGCCGCCGCCATCGGTGCCAGACTGCCGGTCACGGAAGCGGCGGGCAACATGATCGTGGACATCGGTGGCGGGACGACCGAGATCGCGATCATTTCACTTGGCGGTGTGGTCATCTCACGCAGTCTCCGTATCGCGGGCGACAAGATGAACCAGGACATCGTCCGGTACTGCCGGGACGAGTTCAACCTCCTCATCGGTGAACGGACGGCCGAGGAAGCGAAGATCGCCATCGGGAGCGCCTATCCGTTACGCGAAAAACTCACGATACCGGTTCGTGGACGCGACCTTGTCTCGGGACTGCCCAAGGAGATCATCATGACCGACGAGCATGTCCGGGAGGCTCTTTCCCATTCGATCCGCGTCATTACGAACGCCATCAAGACAATCGTCGAAGAAACCCCTCCGGAGCTCCTTTCCGATATCATGGGTCGCGGTATCATCTTGGCCGGAGGCGGAAGCCTGATCCGCGGGATCGACAAACTGTTCGCGAATCAGACCAGTATTCCCGTACGGCTCATGGAAGATCCTCTGACCGCCGTGGCCCGGGGGACGGGTGTCGTGCTTGATGACATGGAACACCTGCAAGACGTCCTCATCGAATCAGGCTCTTCGAGCGCGCTTCGATAGGCTTCCACATGGCAGGTATCGTTTACGAACTATCGCTATGAATCCGCAGGGACTTTCTCATTCGAAATTTTTCCGCATTGTCATCGTGTTCTCGATATTGTTCGGGTTCGCATGGTGGAACCCGGCGCCCGTAGATTCGTTTTTGCGGGGAGTGTTTCATACCGTCTTTTCTCCCGTTGAAAAAGTGTTCTCCGGTGTGGCATTCGGATTCCGTGATATGCGCGAATTCATCTCCTCCATCGGAAACCTGAAGAGGGAGAATGAACGTCTTTCCGAAGAAAATGTCCGTCTTCTGGCGGAGAACGCCGGACTCGCGTTCCTGCGTGACGAAAACGAGACGATCAGGAAAACGGTCGGCCTCGATATACGGAAACGGTTCGATATGCTCTCAGCCGAGGTTATAGCTGCCGGAGGTGAAGGAGGACACGGTTTCGTCGTCATCGATCGTGGTTCGATGCAGGGAGTTGTGACCGGAATGTCGGCGGTCGTCGGTGAAGGGGTGTTGGTCGGCGTGGTCGACGAGGTATATCCAGCGAGCGCGAGAGTGGCGTTTGTCACCAATTCGGAAAGTGCCCTCGGCGGTGTCACTGTCGGGAGCGGAACGAAAGGCATCGTGCGGGGCGACCGGGGTCTTGGTATTTCATATAGCATGGTGCTCCAGGCCGATCCGCTCTCCCAAGGCGATCGGGTCGTGACGTCCGGAGCCGGAGGGACGGTCCCATCGGGCCTGCTGATCGGGTCGGTGAGCTCGATCCGCGATTCCGGTGACCGATTATTCCGCGAAGCGAGTATCCTGTCTCCGGCCGATTTCGGAAAACTCCGTTTTTTATATCTTATTCGCAAGGAACAGTCGCTGTAATCGGATAGGACCAATGAGAATTTCCGTTGTCAGAATCGTCGCGGTCGTCGCGCTCTCCGTGCTCGGTGCTTCCGTGTTGAACCTGACTTTTTCTTCCCCGCTCCTGTTCCCGGTCGTGTTGTTTTCCATAGCTGTCTCGTTGTCATTGTCACGCGGATTCGTGCGGGCATTGCCGGTCGTGGTGGGAATCGGTCTGACAGCCGATATCGCGACACTCGGGCGTATCGGACTGCTCGCCGCATTCTCGGCCGGAGTGGCGTATGTCGCCGGATTCATTTCCCGCAGATTCACGGTTGAACACGGACTCATGATGCATGTGTTTGCGGGATTCCTGGTCGGGGCGGGCGCTCTTTGGTTCCTGGCCGTCTCGTCTTGGTTCGATGGTAGCAACCTGTTCCCGACCATCTCGTGGGGAAGGGCCGTGCCGGCAATCGGTATGGGAATCGTCTCGTTCACGGTTATGTCCGCAATTTTGTCCCGATTCGAGCAGTGGCTTTCTTATTTCGATTCGCCGAACGCGTTCTGACAGTCCGGTATGATCCGCATCCGACACCTATCTTATGTTTGGAAAAATGCCACAAAGAAAAGGAAGTGAGATCGATGACGCGGTCCTCACCATCACGGAGAGGGATGCCGCGAAAATCGAGTGGCCTCTTCGTCGAAAATGGGCGAAGGGATATTTCATCGTGTCCGGGTTGATCCTGTTCCTCCTCTTCGGCCGTGTCGTTTCCATGAATCTTTTTCAGGGTGGGAAATACGCCGATATAGCGAAGCACAACAGCGTCCGTCAGATCCCGCAACCCGCACCGCGAGGCATCATCTTCGATCGGTATGGGAAACCGCTGGTCGGGAATGTCCCGAGTATCGGCGCGGCGCTTATCCCGATGGACCTGCCGAAAGAGACTGTCGATCGCGATCGGTTCCGCACGGCGATCATGGCGGTGCTGCATGTGGATGCGGGCACGCTCGATGAAGCCTTTGCCATCGGTGGGACAGCCGGACTTTCCCCGTTTTTGCTCAAAGAGAAACTGACACAGGAGGAGATGATAGCCTTTCTGTCCCGGCAGAAGGAATTTCCGGGAGTGAGCCTGTTTAAGACCGCATACCGGGAATACTCCGACAGTGTTATTTTTTCCCATCTCATCGGTTACGACGGCAAGATCACCGAATCGGAACTTGCGGCGGAGTCGGCTTACCTGCCGACCGATATGATCGGGAAGCAGGGTATCGAGAAGAGTTACGAGAACGAGCTTCGTGGTACGCGCGGTTATGACCGTATGGAAGTGGACGCATTCGGTCATCCGAAAAAGGTTCTCGGTTCGATTCCCGCTGTTCCCGGAAACGATCTCGTATTGAACATTGACGCGGATCTGCAGAAGAAGGCGTATGATTCTCTTCAGACGATGCTCGAATCAAAGGGCCTGTCCCGTGGTGCGGTGGTGGCGCTCGATCCGAAAGACGGATCGGTGCTGGCGCTCGTCTCGGTTCCGGGATTCGACAACAACCTTTTTTCCGAAGGCATCTCGAATGACGCATACCGCTCATTGCTTCAGAATGCGGCCAAGCCGTTGTTCGACCGGGCGATCTCGGGAGAATATGCACCCGGTTCGACGTTCAAGCCGGTCATAGCGGCAGCAGCGCTTTCCGAAGGCGTCGTCGACGAGCATACGCAGATAGAATCCAAAGGAGGAATCACAGTCGGCAGTTTCTCTTTCGGTGACTGGAGAGTGAACGGACTGACGGACATACGGAGTGCTATCGCGGTCTCGAGTGACGTGTTTTTCTATAGCATCGGTGGTGGATACGGTCCCGTTTCCGGGCTTGGCATACGTCGTATGAAGGAATACGCGTCACGTTTCGGATACGGGGACAGAACCGGCATCGATCTGCCGGGCGAAGCGGACGGGTTCCTGGCGGATCCCGAATGGAAGAAGAAAGCGATGGGGGAGTCCTGGTACATAGGCGATGACTATCACTCGGCTATCGGCCAGGGATTCACTACGGCGACTCCGTTACAAATCGTGAATTCGATCGCCGCCATCGCCAATGGTGGGACGCTCTATGTCCCACAGATCGTTTCGCAGGTCCGCGGAATCGACGGGAACACGGTCCAGAATTCGCCACGCGTCATCCGAAGTGCTTTCATGAGCCCGAACATCCTTAAGATTGTCCGGGAGGGTATGCGCGAGACTGTGACCGACGGGACGGCGACTCCACTCAAGACGCTTCCTCTTCCTGTGGCCGGCAAGACAGGGACGGCACAGTTTGGGACAGGTGACAAGACCGATGGCTGGTTCGTGTCCTTTGCTCCGTATGATGATCCGAAAATAGCGCTTATCATACTTGTCGAGGCACAGGAAGGGAATGAGAATTACAATACGGTGCCGGTCGCGAAGGATATCTACGACTGGTATTTCCGGGAACGGCTTGGGGTCGGTGGATCGGGTATTCAGTAAGGCATATTTTTCCATATATAAAGCTTTATTTGAGGTATCTTGACATCCCCGGCATCCGTGATACCATTGGAAGCACTTTTTTGTCCCGGGAAGATTTTTGTTCCGCGGGTACTGCTTCTCGAAGCCGTACCGAAGAAAGCTAACATATAGGAAAACGTCATGGCCAAGATACTTACTCAAGACGGGATGAAGAAACTGAAGGCGGAACTCGAGGACAGGAAGATTCGTCTGCGACAGGAGATAGCGGGCTCCATCAAGGAGGCAAAGGAACAAGGGGACCTTTCCGAGAATGCCGAGTACAGCGAGGCGAAGCATCAGCAGAACGAGAATGAGGGCCGTATCATGGAACTCGAGTCGATGTTGAAAGAATCGACCGTCGTCGAGAAGACCTCTGGGGCGACTTCGGTGCAGATCGGTTCCTTGGTCGTTCTCGATTGCAAAGGAAAAGAGATGCGTTTCACTATCGTCGGTACGAACGAAGTCAATCCGGCTCAGGGATTCATCTCAAGTGATTCACCGTTCGGACGTGCCCTTATGGGACATGCGAAGAACGACCGTGTCGAGATCGATGTGCCGGTCGGCAAGCTCGAGTGCGTGGTCGTGTCGATAGCGTAGGGATCGTTTCGATTATCAAAAGGGCTTCCGGAAGGAAGTCCTTTTTTATTGGGCCTGATGTGACGGTGACGACGTATGATGTATGAACATTGTTTTAGGAACACACATTTGGCGGATTGATTAATTCGAATTCTTTCAAATATTCGTTCGGACTTTTCCC
>CAIOMK010000035.1 GCA_903859375.1 Candidatus Moraniibacteriota bacterium | reverse complement strand
GAGATTTTTCGCGAGTTCACCAGGTATCGAAACGCTTATCTCGAGCGCATCCTGCGATGCGACGGCGTAGATCGGTGTTCCGGGAGCGACGAATGATCCGAGTGAGGTATATCGGCGCGTGATGATTCCGGAAAACGGTGCAGTAACGGTCGCATTCGCTGCGGCTGCGCCGGCGACGAGTGTTCCTCCTTCCGCGGCGGTTTTTCCGGCTGCGGCCACGGCGTCCTGTGCGTCACGCGTACGTTTTGCGCTCTTCACCGCTTCCTTGGCGATATCGAGGTCGCGGGAAGTGATGTCTCCGGAAGCGTAGGAATCCTCAGCTTTCTTACGTGAGGCCTCGGCCTGGTTTACCGTCTGTCTGTAAAGATCTTTCGTCTCACGGAGTATGGTTCCCGCCGCATCAAGCGAGAGTTGCGCACTCTTGTTCATGGCGGAAAGTTCGCTTCCGTCGAGGACGGCGATCGTCTCGCCGGCACGAACGGCATCTCCTTCTTCCTTGAGAAGTTTCACGACATAGCCACCGGTCTTCGGCGCGACATCGGCCTGACGGACGCCCTGGACGAATCCGGAAACGGTCCGTTCGGAGCGGAATGCGACAGCGCGAACGGCCTCGACTTGTACCGGAGTCACTGTGGGTGAGACGGATGTATCCTGTCCGGCACGGAGAGAGCGGATGGCTACGAAAGAGAGTCCGATCATGGCGACGGCCGCAACAAAATATACGAATGGAATTCGTTTCATAGGGATATATGGAAAGGGATTATCACTTGCTCTGGGCGGTCTTCACGATACGGACCAACTCGGCACGGAGCGTGTCGGCTTTGGCGACGCCCTTGAGTTCTCGGGCGATATGCCGGTCGAGCATGAGGAGGTTCGCCGACTTGAGCAATCCGATGGCCGCGAGGACCTGCTGGATGACGGGGAAGCAATCCCGTTCTTCCTCTACCATGGCTTCGATCTTCCCAAGACTCGTCTTGGCTTTTCTGATGGCGATAAGGATCTTGGCCTTCTCCGGTCCGGAGACCGGTGTGTCCGATTTCTTCATATCGTTGTCTTGATTGATTATCGACTGTTCGTACTGATAACATGAGAGCGCTATCAGTTCCAATACATGCACTCCTCATCAGTCTGTCTTTGCGAGGGCGTAGTCGCCCGTGGCAATCCAGGGAATGAGATCGGAATCTGGACCGCTACGGATTTCAGAAGACTCCGCCAGCTGGCGGACTCGCGGAAACAGAGGTGATGTTTAGAAAAGGTATTACTCAAAAGAGAGGCATTTGTACGGACACGAGATCACGCATCGTCCGCAGGAAACGCACTTGTCATGATCGATTGTCGGTGCCGAATATCCGACCTGACTGATGGCGCCTGCGGGACAGACCCGTATCAGCGGACAGACATGATCTTGTGGACATTTCGACGCATCGACTTTTACGGTGCTCATACGGTTTCATTCAGTGTTATATCTATACCTATGGTACAGGTACAGAATAGCGGACGAAAAACCGCCTGTCAAGCCTGCGATCATCTGAGACTGTTTCCGACCGTCCATCGGATCCACACCCCGTCGACCGGCTGTCATTTGAAGAGGCCTCATATCCGGTTCGTCACACCGG
>CAIOMK010000034.1 GCA_903859375.1 Candidatus Moraniibacteriota bacterium | reverse complement strand
TGATTCCTCTTCCGCATCACGAAAGAAAGACCGGTCACTGCCATATGACTGATTATAAACGGAAAAGTCTCCATTTAACAACTCCGCCAGTCTCTGCGACCGGAACCGGTTGAAGGAGCATCCGTACGATTTTATGAATATATCGTGTGTGCTTTTCATATCCTCGGCTAAAAATAAAGTTCATCGTCGACTTCGGTGCCCTTCATTGGGAAAGCCTTCTCACAATCCGCTATGAATACCTTGTCATAGAAATATTTCGAAAAGATGGTATATTCACCTAAATCCGAAAATTTCGGAATCAACGAATCAGCAGTATTTTCAATCTGTCCTATTTTCACCAGATACTCGATCTCTTCGGCAAAAACCGTATCCACATCCCGATCAAACAATCTCCTGAACCGTTTCTTGTCGACCCCATCGTACCGAAGACAGCTGATGACATGATAGATCATATCATCATTTTTGGTCAGTTCTCGAGCGGACAAGAGAGGAAGCCTACCATCATCGAGCGACTTTTCATATCCACCGACGGTATTCATATTGACGTACCGTATCGCTCCCTCTACGTGGGAGACTGCCCCCGGACCGAGCCCCAAAAAGGAACTATTGAATTCCATCGCGTCGGAAAGTTGGATATTGATATCCTTCTTCTCCTTGCTGGCGGCATCGAACTCATTGTCCGCATATCCGTTCTGTTTGAGAATAAGGTGACCGATATGACCCATTTTGTCCCTCTTTTTGATTTCACGCGAAGAAATCTTCTGCTCATTTTTCGTGAACGTCGTCAGTCTGGTCGGATAAAATGGATGCAGATGGATCATGTCCGGATCGAGCCGTATCACTTCCTCAAGCGTCTGGAGGAAACTGTCACCAGACTGCCCTGGCAGTCCGATCATCAGATCGATGTTTATCGTTTCGATGCCGACTTTCTTGGCATTTTTAATGCACTTCTGGAACGAGCCCGTCGTCTGAAACCGGTTCGCGAGATCGATCACCTTCTGATCGAGACTCTGAACACCGATCGTCAGACGATTGACTTCATATTTTTTCAAAATTCTCAGTTTTTCCAAAGTGAGGAAATCGGGATTTCCCTCGAATACGGTCTGCACGCATTCGGAAAAATCAAAACTGTTCCGAAGGAACTCGAAAAGCTCGATAATCTGGACACCACTCAGGATCGAGGGTGTACCTCCACCAATATACAGGGTATGTATCTTCTGTTTTTTGAAATGATCTTTCAGAAGACCGATTTCCTTTTTGAGCGAGGCAAGAAAGTCGGTCAGCTCACTCCGATCGTCGAGTTTTTTCGAAAAATACCTGCAATATGTGCATCGCTGTTTGCAAAACGGGATATGTATATAGATGCCGAGGTGGTCGGTCTGCTCGTACAGCCGTTTCTCCCAAGCATCATGGACAGCCTCATCCGATGCCTTTTTATCCCAAGTAAACAATGGAGGGTACTGGAACGTGTATCCGCTAAAATCGGAATCAGCTATTTTTTTCGAGACTTCCCCGAAGAGAAGATCGTTGTTTTTCATAGCGCGATATCAGGAATCATATCAGGGAAATGGCGTTGTCTTCGCCTGCAAAGAGAAAGGGAAGTATTGCCGTCAATACCTCCCTTCCCTCCTGGAAAAGCGACGTTGCTCTCTATGATGTCGCTGTCCTTTTTTTATTTTTGTACCGCCTACGGCCTTTTCAAAAGGCCTACCCCTTACTTGAACTGCGCCACGCAATCCGCATAGAGGCTTTTATTTTCAACATCCTTGCCGGGAATATTCTCGCAGAAGGAAATATCGTTCTTTTCCTTGGCCACGCTGCCCGCGTATTTCCGCACACAGACACTGTTCGAATAATATTCATTCCAAGCCTTCTGGGAATCCTGACTGAGTACTATTTTGCAATACGTCCTATCAAATATCCCACCGGCAATCGAAGCGTCTATCTGGCCACACACGTTCACATCGTGACTATTCAACGCCTTCACGAATACGACGGTATTAGAACAGCTACCTTTCTGATCAGCGGGGAGAGCATCGCATTTACCTGCATCTCCGCTTACGACAGCTTCACAGACAGTCTTTCTTCCTGCATCGGAAATCTGGGAACAGACCGCCGAATCCTTCTTCTGATTGGCACTGCAGGAAATCGACAAGTCCCTGTTCGCGATCTTGCCACAATCCGAACCAACCGTCGACAAAGTCGTCAGGAGAACGTATTTGTCCTCGCATGTCGATCCATTACTATCTTTCGTCGAACCCGTCGATGCGCAGACGGCGATATCCTTTTTCGCGAGGGCTAGGAAGCCTGCATTGAGGACGTGGTCGGGAATGGATGCCTGTTCACTCTTGAAATCCGCTTCCGGATCCTTCTGACAACCCTCAATCACAGCGGTCCATATCGTCCGAGAAGGCTCCGAGCTATTCGGGATTGTCTGAGGAAGAGGATTCGAATCAGCGCCTGGAACAGGTGTCACTGGTACAACCGTCGTCTCCGGTGTCGCAGGTGTCGCCGGCAGAGTACTCACGACCGTGTTATTTTTGAAAAATTTCAGGTACGCGTATGATGAACCGATCAGAATCAGTAAAATAGCCAAAAGGCCCGCTATGATAAGAACGTATTTTTTTTGTATTTCTTTCAATCTCATACTGATTTCGTATTGTTATTAACGCGCCTCAACACCACCCGCCGGAGCTGTGGGAACCGTGTGAGCCGTGTGAGCCATGCGAGCCGTGCGAGCCATGCGACGCATGATTGCATGCGGCAAAACTATCATTCGGCTTAGCCGTAACGCTCAACACGCTGGCAACGGCAACGACGACAGCCGTCATTTTCGCAATATCCTTTTTCGTCATTTTCCCCTCTTCACTCAGAAGGAATGTTTTTAAATTTTTCCTGATAAGCGGAAGTTTTTTCAGTTTGACAATCATAGTCGTCATGTTTACCTGTAATATACTTATTTCCTACAAAAATAATACCATGATGCTACCGTATTCACAAGCAAGCCGTGGTATCAGAACCGGTATAGTTTCACAAACCTATCGTCATACTCGAGCTTCTTGACGATATTCAGGTTCATGGTGATAAGCGTCTTGGAGACCGCACAGAACGACTTCCAGAACGACGGATCTGAGGCAGGGCCATGCTTCATGAAGATATGCTGTCCGACGGGGCAGAAGCAGTATTTCCGCAACGGGCAGGAAACGCAACCGAGAGAAGACTCGGTCAGGAACCCCGACCTGGCACCATCCAGGATTCCCCGTCGTTTTCCCATATCGACTCCAGTTTTCACGTTCCCAATCAAATAGGCGCCCCGTGCTGTTTTCGGGAGGGAGAAAACCTTGTCACACGCGTAGAAATTCCCGAGTGAATCCGCCTGTATTTTACCGCAGGTCTCACGATTGCCGGCACTCGAACCATTCACAATCATATCGAGCGCCGAGGACCGAAAAAGCGCAGTCTCCTTGGTTTCAAACAGGCCGATATAATACCGCTCAATCTTTTTCGCTTCTTTCCGCAACACGCTCAGAGCCTCTTTGTCCCACGTGGCATAGAGCTCGGGAAAATAATCGATGCCCGTGAATCCGTTCCTTCTCAGGAAATCAATATTCTCAAGGAGGGAGCCGACCGTTTCGGGACCGAATACCAGTGACGCCGACAATCGTAGCGATCCCGGCCGTATCGCGCGGATATTGTTCATGATGACATCAAAGCTTGATGTGCCATCCTTCGCCCGGAAGGGTCGCGATCGGTCATGAGTCTCCCTGCTCCCGTCGATACTGATGCGGACCGAGATATCGTTTTCCCGGAAAAAATCGACATGTTCCTGCGTAAGCAATGTTCCGTTCGTGACGATGATGACTTCCAAAGTCAGCCCTTTCTTTTTCGCCTGCCGTTTGGCATACGCGTGTGTCTTGCGCACGAGATCCCATTCCAGAAGAGGCTCCCCGCCATTGAAACTCAATGATTTCTTCCGTCCAGGATATTCGAAAAACACATCGATTTCCCGCAGGACTGCCTGCTCGTCGATATCATTAAGATGCTCCTCTTCCTTTCGGACGAAACAATAGGTGCATGCGAGATTGCATTTTCCGGGAAAAAAAACATTCAGTACGCGAGGAATATCCTCTTCCCGAACGTCTTTTCCGGATCGCGGTCCTTTTCCCATACGACTATACGAGCCAGCTTTCGAAGACATTCCTGTATTTCTCGTCTTGGAGTTTACTGAACAGATAATCAAACAGAGCCTTGTTGATCTTGTGCTTGTCGGTATTGAGTATCTGAGGGAATATCGTGCCGTGCTCGATAAAATTGGCCAGAGGACAGATTCCGCAATAGGGCCTGTACACGCAATCGGCGCATCCCGCCTGGTTGTCCAAAGACGAACCGAGACACATCGTCCGGGTTACCTCGTTGTCGACGATATCCGGATAGATTTCGGTCTGCACGGTACCGAGTCTGAAATTCTCATGCCCCATCCGCTCGGCCATCCGACCTTCGTCGCAGGTATATATTTTCCCGTCATAATTGAATGCCATCTGACCGATACCGGCACCACAAGGCGAGCGCATCTCATAATAAGATGCGTCCTTGTGTTTCAGGATCCTCTTCAGGGCAAGTGCGGCATTCCGCTCGACGAACAGTGTCCCTCCGAGATTCAGCTCCAAGATATGGTCGAGTGCCTGCTCGTAGAACGCGATGAATTCCTCGGCGGTATATCCGATGATATCGATCGTCTGTCTCTGCAGGCCGAACGGGCTGAGTGGCCGTATGAAGATATTGTCGAAACCTTTGGCGAGATATTCATTCACGATCTCCTTCGGATACGGCAGAGAGAATTTTGTCGTGGTCAATATGGCATTCAGTTGATCGACGAAGCCCTTCTTACTTTTCGCTTTTTTTTGTACGATAGCGTCCTGAACGTTCCGTATTTTTTTGATGAGCGGCTTGTAACTCCCTCCTTTGCCGTCGAGGTAGATTCGGTTCTTGTCATGTACATAGTCCGGCCCGTCGAGTGAACAGCTGATACTCACGCCCTCCTTGAGGAGATAGGCCAGTTTTTCATCGTCAAGCAAGGTGAGATTCGTCACGAGGGAGATTTTCAGTTCCTTGTTCGCAGTCTTGTTCACCGCTTTCGCATATTTGACGATATATTGCAGCACGGGCCAGTTGAGGATCGGTTCCCCTCCCTGAAATTCTATCCCGATATGCCGCGATGGCGACCGGAATGAGAGGTCGACCGATTTCTTCGCGACTTCCTTGCTCATGTCGAACCCTTTCGTCCCCTTCTTCTCCGGGGTGACCTGACAATACAGACACCGGTGATTGCACTGGAGCGTCAACACGAAAATAAACAAAGACGGCCCCTGCGCGAGTGAGGCGTTCAGTTCAAGATATTGAGAAGCCTGCATCGACAACTCGGTGTTCTTCGGCTTCAGGAATCCGCCGTCCTTCAACTCCGTATACGTCGGGGTGTCCTTCTTGATTGTCCCGTTAAGAAACTGATTAAACTCACCTTCTGTAAGGAAAATCCATCGTCCCGTATCCGTCGTCAACAGATACCTCGAATCGAGCTTCGTAAAGCGAAAATTCGCCAGATTCCGATAGTTTATCTTCGCGGCGGAAATCATCTTGATTGTATGGTTAAAAATAAGGCGTAATTCGCGAACTCGGACGGCACGGTTTTGTCATCACCGTTCACGATCGAAACCTCCGTATGGTCCTTGCGTCTCACGAGGGCTATCTCAGCCAATTCCGCGAACTCCCCTGCGGCGAATTCGATAGACTGAGGATCATACAACGAATGAGAGAACGTCAAAACGGTATTATTTCTTTTTTGCATGGGTCTTGTTCTGAGGCTTCTTAGTCCCCTTCACCGGCTTCGCTTTCGCCTTCGTTTTGGGCTTCACGCCTTTCGATGAAACAGGCGCCGGATTCACCGTATCGTCATCGGATGCGACCGCCGTCTCCAAAACCACAGTCCGTATGCCGAGTACGTCCTTCTCATAATCGTCTTCCGTATCGATGGCCTCGAGCTCCCTCCGAAGCGCCTCGACCGCGGCTTCGATTTCCTTGGCCTCATCACGATCGGCCTCGCTTACGAAGTCGTTGCCGTTCACGACGTCGTTGCCGACTTCTCCGGTATCCAGACTGTTCATACCGAGAGCCGCGCCCATCGCTCCACCGACGATCTGCTCGAGTACTTTCTGATTGCGCTTCGAGACATTCTCGCGCACCAACGAATTGAGCAACTCATTCACGAATTCCCCTTCCAGTTTTTCGATTCCTTTCTTGGTCAGTGTCGACTTTCCTTTCAGCGTGACCGAGATGACGTCCTTCTTCGCGGGAAGATCAAGGAAGACATACATCCGGTCGATGAACACGTAGCACGCCTTGTACACGATATCCTTCGAATAAATTTTCGTGTTCACGGGAAACGTGACGGAATTGTTTTTCGTATCGATAGACATTTTCATAACGCAAAAAACGATTGATTATGGAAGAAAAAACCAGGAGTCATTTCCTATGATAGGCTGTAATCATCGAATTGTAAAGATAAATAACCGGATAAAGGAAAGACATTTTCAGGCCATATATTGGGATAAAAACAAGACTTTACAGCTCTGTTCCCGTCTGTCTCCCTGCCCGAAATGCCATATCATGGACAGGCGGGCGCGAGGAGTCTTCGACTTTCAACTTTTCACTTTCGACTTGTGACTACTCTTCGACTTGTGACTTGCGACTACCCTCCCCCTGTCATGCCGGGCTACGACCCGGCATCCATGTCTTCGTTCCCGCTCCTGGACCCCGGGTCAAAAGCCCGGGGTGACAAAGAAGAGAGCACAGAGTAACATTCTGTCATGCCGGGCTACGACCCGGCATCCATG
>CAIOMK010000033.1 GCA_903859375.1 Candidatus Moraniibacteriota bacterium | reverse complement strand
GGGTCCCATATAACCTCCGCAACGGGGTCTTCGTTTATCAAAATCCTCGGGTCCCATATCCTCCGCAACGGGGTCTTCGTTTATCAAAATCCTCGGGTCCCATATCCTCCGCAACGGGTTTTCACATAAAAAAAACAGGGTCGCATAGCGTACGACCCTGTTGCATATTGTTCCCGGACTGAAGCCCGTCACATGGAATTTCCTGATATGTTCCACGATCGTCGCATTTGTCGGTTCACACGTACACGTACCGGGTACCCCGTGAGAGCATCAGATGATTCTTTACAACCAGTGCGTGAACTCGCCCGTTTCACGCAACGTAAATCCGAGAGAATCATACAGGGCCCGAGCAGTGGCACGTTCTGGTTCACTGACAAGCTGGACGCACACTGTTTTGCGGATCCGTGCCTCATCAAGCAACGCTTCGAGCATTTTTCGGCCATACCCACTGCCCCGCATTTTCTCATCCACCACGACATCCTCGATCCGACCGGTCAGACCGCGCGTCGGAGTACGATAGAAGACGATCGATGAGAGACCCAGGAGCTCCCCGTCACATTCGATCACGATAACATGACAAGAGGGATCCATAACCATGCTTGCGATATCCGGCACGACGGAGCGTCGAGTCAGCTGCGAGATCAGGCGGGAGACCTGTTCCACAGAATCATTCCCGCACAGTTCGCGGATGATGGAACGGGACATACGGTCATCGACAGCGGAATTTTTTTGTTTCATAGATATTCTCCTTGTATTTCGTTCAGTTTACGACCCGGGTCGCACATATGGCGGAATGATCGGGCTCTCAATTATACCCCGGAAAATCCGGGCTGTTAAACAACCTGCCTGCACACGGAGAGTAAATTACTGTGCTCATACTGTCAACACGACCCCGGACATCCGGACGAATAAAAATCCACCGGCCATCGCGACAGGTTTCGACTTCACATAAAGACGATTTTCCGAAACCGTCTCGGCGAGATGTCATTTGACCGTCTCTTCTGGGATCCGTGCATGACTGATCGGGCCACCCAGCATGAGATCACGATGCGCCAGAATCGATCCGGGAATAAGTGGGATCCACAATGTCAGTCCACGCAGGAGAAGCGTCGCCGCGAACGCCCCTTCAAACGGGATACCGAACCCGACCAACGTCGTCACGGCGCCGACCTCGAACACGCCCACTCCACCAGGAATGAAAAGCACGGTCCCCGCGACCGTCGCGATGACATACGCCGAGAACGTGACCAGGATCGGTGCATGCACACCGACGGCACGCAGTGTCGCCCACAAAGTCGCCCCGTCAAGAAAAAAGATAGCCAATTGAAAAAGCGTCGATTCGAGGAACACCTTCCATGAGAGGATCCGTTCCGCATTCACCTGAGAGACCGCGCGTGTCAGGCGAGAGACCGGGGTCCGTTTCGAAATCCATGAAGGAAGCCTATTGATCCACTCGTGATTTCGAAGGAACAACACAGTGCTCACCAAGACGACCATCGTGATAGTCGCAAACGCGACCAGGGACAAAGAGACGATCGGCGTGATATCGTGATGGAAAATAAGCACTGCAAACGCGACGAGTACGGCCGTGATATAGGCGGCATGGTGAGAAAGAAGATCGACGAAGAGCGCTTCCATGGCGATAGGCGTCGGTATGCCGAAATGCCTCATCGCCTGGAGCGTACCGACATGTCCGGCGACTCCGGCGCTCGGCATAAACTGGTCGATGGTGAGCCGTTCCACGGACAGCCGCGCGAGCAGTTTCGATTTGAGAGGATAGCCTGCGGCACGTGTCGCGACATTCCAGACCTCGCCATTGCTTACATACGTCAGCACCTGGAACATAACCGCGACCACAAGCCACCATGGCTCGGCCTGTTTCGCGGTTTCCAAAAATCTGCCGAAATCACCGAAACGGATGAAGAACACGACAGACAACGAGACGATGACGACAAGACTCAACAACAGAGACCAGGTCGGGAATTTCAGAAATCTTTCTTCCTGTTTTTCCTCGACAGATTCCGATGGCATAAAAGTCCGAACAAAAATATGATGTTTATGATACCACGGATCCGGCAGGTGCGACGACTATCGGCTCAGTAAGGACTCCGCATATCATTTCGACGATTCCGACGAAAGCCGGGCACGACCGGACAGTCCTTAGTCGGGACGAAACGATGCCAAACGTCATATGGCAGCACTGTTCGATGCAGCCGATCTCTCACATATATGGTGAGATCTCGAACGGCCCTTCATCCAAGAATTTTCGTTATCCGCTCAGAAAGTTCCGGAAAATCCTCCGTAAGGAAATGACCGCGATCGTCGAGCACCGATGTTTCCGCTTCGGGAAATGCTCGGACATATCGGCCCATCTCTTCGGACAAGACGACGGGGTCATCCTTCGAATAATACAGGATGATCCGCTCCGCCTGCCGTGCGACACCGTCGAGACATTCCGGCAGTACGAAATCACCGAGTGATTCCAGGGACTCGTCTTCAAACGGTGCGGCCACGAGCACAAGCGCCCCGACACGGACCGGGAAAATATGTTCGGCAAGATACTTCGCGAGGAAGATACCACCCATGCTGTGCCCTATCAGGATCACCCCATCACGAAGGAACGGGATGTGCCGTTCGAACCAGAGCGACCATTCGTCGTACCGGGCGTTCTGCTTGTTCGGCATCGAAGGCATCATGATCTCGCATGAGCCTGCGAATCGTCGTGCGATCGTCTCACGCCAGCGGGTCGGCTCATCTTGTGACCAGAACGGTTCACGTGGCTCAGCCGTCTTGAGGTACGCAAGAAATGCCTCCCGGTCCGGAAACGCGGTGCCTCCGTGTACGAAAATTATCTGCGGTTTTTCCATAAGCATATACATACAGTTTCTATCGTTTTTCGACTGATCCACGCTATACTACCATATAATATTATATGGTAGTATCTGACAACCGTGTATTTATCGCAGGATTTCAGAGATAAGATCGGACAAAATCCGATGTTGTGGATATCTGTCGAGCAACGACATGGAATATCCTTTCCGCGAACCTATCGGCTTCGAAGACTTTTTTTTCTTCGAACGTCCACGGATTAAACTGGCAAGCCAGACATCACGGACATCGTTTCCAGTATGCAACCAATGCTCAACCGTAGCGATTGTACGGTATCCGACACCAAGAGACTCCCGTATGCCATCATACGTATATGAATCCCGAAGCAACATTTCAGCTATCTGCATTCTCCTGGAAAGCATCAGTGCTTCACTCGGCGTGAGTATCCCGAATAGAAAATCAACCGATTCATCCTTCGTTTTCAGATTTGTGACAATATCTAAAAAGCCTGCAAGTGAAATCTCACGATCACTCCTCGACATTGAGGATGGTTTTACTTTCGCCATACTCGTACATATTCACGTATTTACATAAATCCCACTCGTTTTTCAACGCACCTCAATACTACCATATAATATTATATGGTAGTATCTCCTGTCACGTACCACTGGTACGAGCGGTGGAGTACCAAGAACAGGACTGAAGATTCGACCGCTCCGATGAAACATAAAACAAGGGTGCCTCTCATTACGAGGGCACCCTTTTCATTTTCCGCATGAACGGAAGTCCGACACAACCGGACTGACACAGATCCGGACAGGTATTGAAGATCTCCCATATATCTTCGGGAAACCGTTCCTCATTGAAGATGAAGCAGAAAAAACACTTCAATTCCGAGGAAAGTATTTCCATGGATTCGGAAATCCCTGTCCCGATATCACGGAGAGAAATCCTCAGGGAGCCGTCATCGCTTGCGGGAAAGATGTTACATTCCCTCACGATACGGTTGACTCCCTTCTCCGTCACTTTCGCCTCCACTGTCGGGAAAGTTTCCAAATCGAACCGATTCGGCATTCCGGAGAGCAACGCACAGGCGATGCATCGGACTTCCTTCGCATGTATGGCCCGACAATCGGACCATCCGGACCCATCTCCGGATATATATGACAGCTGTCCGGAATCGGCACAACCCGATACGGCATGTGAAACGGACCTTCCGTCGGTCACAACCACTATCTTCATTTCGATTTCAAGCATCCTCTCTCCGTTGTTTTCATTTCATGATATCCCGAATCCCCATGGATCCGAAACCGTTCTTTTTCAATGGATATCTCATAGTAGCGCGAAAAACGAGGCTCGGTCAACAGATGGAAATGAACGTTTTCTTCTCCGTCTCATGGACGCAAAAAAACCGCCACGATGCCTTGTCGTGACGGTTTATCCTCTTGTTCCGACTCCATTGAATCAGGAATCAGTCCCATTTCACTTTCACGAAACCGATTTTTCCAATCTTGATGACCGCCCCGTCATGCGCCGACTTGTCCAAGACAAGCGCCCAATCGGTCACCTTGTCGTCGCCGATCGAGACGCCGCCCTGTTCGATCTTGCGCCGCGCATCCGCCCTGCTCGTCGCATTCCCGGAACGCACGATATAATCGATGAGACTTTCCGACCCGTCCGAAACGGCGAGTTCCCCGATATCCTGAGGAATTTCCCTCTTCGAAAACGCCGTGACGAAATATTCTTCGGCCGCAGTCGCGGACTCCTCGGAGTGATACATCGTGACGATTTCCTTGGCAAGTCGCATCTTCGCATCACGAGGATTCACACTCCCGTCCCCCATACCGGACACGAGCGCGTCGATATCCGACATCGAGACGCGTGTTGCATGGACGAGATATGTTCCGATCTGCTCGTCGGGAATGCTCATCACTTTGCCGTACATATCATTCTGATTGTCGTTGAGATTGATTGTATTGCCCCAGCTCGAACTCATTTTTCGTCCATCCACTCCCGGGATAAGGTTCACCGTCAACACATCCTGCGGTGCCTGACCGTACTTGGACTGAAGTGTCCGGCCGGCAAGAACATTGAACCGCTGGTCGGTCCCACCGATCTCGACGTCCGCTTTCACCTGCACGCTATCATAGCCCTGCATCAAAGGATACAGGATCTCCCGGAGTGAAACACGCTTGCCGGCATCGAGCCGCTTTTTGATATTCTCCCGCGAGATGAACTCATGCACCGAAAATGCGTCCGCCTGTTCACCGATCTCGAGAAACCCGAGTTCACGGAGCCATTCGGCATTGAAGTGCCGTTCGACGGATTCCATGTCGAGCACCTTCGCCGCCTGATCGAAATACGAACTCATATTGAACGTTACGGTCACCTCGTCGAGCATTGGCCGTTCCGATTCCTTGTCGCTGGTATCGCCGATGAGTCCGGTGAAATTACCGACGATGAACACGACCTGACAACCGAGTTCCTGGAAGTCCCGAAGTTTGAGCAACGTGACGGATCGTCCGAGATGGATGTCCGGACTCGTTGGGTCGATACCGAGCTTCACGCGGAGTTTCTCCCCATTCAATAACCGTTTCCGCAGGTGCTCCACATCAATAACTTCGGCCACACCCCGCGTCAGCAATTCTTCGATTTTCAATTCCCGTTCATTCATACTGTTCAGATTTGATATGGATATTTTCGCCTCTATTGTACCACAGATGACAGATACGAAAATTCCCGCCTGTGCGGGAATGCTAAGGGATGTAGCTCAGTCTTTCACTTCCGACCCCGGAAAATCATGAGGTCGCGTTCACACGGTATGCTTTTCCCGTCCCCCGTCCCCGACTTTCGACTTTTGACTTTCGACTTGTGGCTATTCTCTCCCGTCCCCGACTTTCGACTTGTGACTTTTCACTTGTGCCTTTCAATTATTTCCCCGCTCCCGCTTTTCACTTTCGACTTGTGACTTATGACTATTCTTCGACTTTCGACTTTTCACTTGTGACTATTCTCTGGCTTTCGACTTGTGACTTATGACTATTCTTCGACTTTCGACTTTTCACTTGTGACTATTCTCTGGCTTTCGACTATTCGTCTATTTGATCCCGTACTTGCGTTTCATCAGACGATACTGGTCATCGGAAATCATGTGGTTCTTGCGCATCTCTTCGATCGAGGCGATGATCTGTGCCTTGTTCTTCTCGATATTTTTCGGTGTCATGGTCTTCTCGACCATCTTCTTCTGCTCTTCCGGACTCATTTTGAGAAAACGCTTCATCGCGAACTTCTCGGCCATGTTCATATCCTCGAGCTTCGGTGCGCCCGGAAATGCCGCGAGTTTTTCCTCGAAACTCTTGTCATCACCTTTCTTGTCTTTGTCTTTATCCTTGCCTTTGAAGATGTTCAACATATGACTGAAGAATGAAGAATAAGGAATCAGGAAGAAGGGACAGAGAACGAGGCATGAATGATACGGACTCGATGGACTTCAGACCCCCTAAAACTTCTCATAGAGCTGGAAGATCGGCCACAGGGCAGGCTTTCGACTTTATAACCCGTATGAACGCCTAATTCTCCCTCATCTTGTACCGCGACACCAGGAGGGCCGACGCTACGAAAATGGATGAATAGGTGCCGAATATGACACCGAGCAGAAGGGCGACAGAGAACCACCGGATGCCCTCGCCTCCGAACGCCGCGACCGACGCCAACACGATAAGCACGGTAAGGGACGTATTGATGGAACGTGACATCGTCTCGTTCACGGAACGGTTCACGATATCCTCGAAACCGGATTTATTTCTGGTTCGAAGGAGATTTTCCCGGATCCTATCATACACGACGATGGTATCGTTCACGGAATAACCGAGGATAGTGAGCAGCGCCGCGACAAACGGCACACCGACCTCGATACCGAAGAATTTCCCAAGGACCGCAAAACATCCGGTCGTGATAAGCAGGTCATGAGCAAGGGCTATGACCGCACCCCATCCGTATTCCCAGGAGCCGATCGGGAATGACACCTTTCGAAACGCGAAGGCGATATACGCCGCGATGGCAATGACGGAAATGATCGTCCCCCAGATGGCGTTCTTCCGGATATCGCCGGACACCGAGGCACCGATGAAGTCGGTACGAAGTACTGCAAGGTCGGCATCCGTCTTTTTCAATTCCTCGAGCGCTTTCCCGTTCACCGCGTCATCCGATGCGAGAAAACGGATGATCGCCCCGTTGTCACCGGTCGCCTGTATGGTAAGGCTTCGCAGGTCGAGTGTCGCAAGCGCGTCCTGGATTTCGGAAACCTGCGGAGCGGGATTCTTTGCGAAGCGGACTTCGATCATGGTCCCACCGTTGAAATCAAGTCCGAGCCGAAGCCCGAAAAAAGCGATAGCCGCGATTGAAAGCACGATAAGTGTCCCGGAGATCCAATACGTAAATTTTCGCTTCTGGATGATTTGGATCATATGATCGGATGACAGTGAACATTGAACGATAACCCGGGGACGAAACGACTGTGTCTATCCTCGTTTCCTTCTCTTCGGCTTCGGCTTCGACTTCTTTGCGACCGGCTTCTTTTCACCGACCTTTCTGTCTTCATTCCCGATTTCCGATTCGATATGCCGTGGAGCCGATTCTTTCTTCTCATCAACAATCGATTCCGGCGCGGCCTTCGGAGCGACGAGAAGCGACTTATGTCCTTCGGCCCAATCGCCGACCACGAATCGAAGCCATGTATGGACGAGGACGACTGCGGTGAAGAGCGAGAGGAGCACTCCGATAGCCAGGATGACCGCGAATCCCTTTACGAATCCGGTTCCGAGAGCCATCAGTACGACGGTCGTGATCAATGTCGAGACATGTCCGTCCCGGATGCTCGGCCATGCGCGATGGAACCCTTCCTCGAGCGACTTTTCGACGGTCTTGCCGTACGAAAGCTCTTCGCGGGTCCGTTCGAAAATGAGGACGTTCGCATCCACGGCGATACCGATGGAAAGAATGAATCCCGCTATACCGGAAAGAGTGAGCGTGATCGGGAACGGTGTGAATCCGGACAATCGGAAAATGGCCAGCAACATCGCCGAATAGATGAGCAGTGCGAACACCGCGCCGAAACCGAGGAAACGGTAGTAGAGGACCATGAAGATCGATACGGCAAGCAACCCGATGAATCCGGCGAACAAGCTCTGTTGCAACGCGCTCTCACCCAGGGATGCGTCGATCGACTGCTGTCCCACAAGCGTGATCGGCACCGGAAGAGCTCCCTCATTGAGCCGTCGTACCAGGTCTTTCACCTCGGTGAGCGTGAAATTGCCCGTGATGACCGCGCGACCGTCGGGAATCTCGTTTTGCACCGTCGGCGAACTCACGACCTCGCCGTCAAGGAAGATAGCCACCTGTTTGCCGATATTTCGCTTGGTGATATCCGCGAACAGCTTCGCTCCCTCGGCATCAAACTGGAGGCCGACCTGCGGCATACCGAATCCCTGTCCCTGATAGTCGACCGTGGCGTTCTTGAGATTCTTGCCGGACAATCCGGTCGGCTTGTATTTATACGTATCCGGAACCGTATCCATCGATTGTTTCGGGAACAGGATGTGCGACGCACGCACTTCTTTCGCGTCACCCTCGCCACGCTCGTCGGTCTTCTTTATGATATGCCACCCGAACTGGCTTTCCACGATTTCGGGGTAGACGGTCCCCACCTGAAAGCCATCCTTGAAAATAGCCGCTTCGAATTCCGGGACGAACATCCCTTTTTTCGCAAAGTCGAGATCGCCACCCTTGTCTTTCGAACCGTCCTTGCTGTATGTCTTCGCGAGTGTCGCGAAGTCTTCACCGGCTTTCGCCCGGACAAGGATATCTTCGGCCTGCTTCTTGGAAGCATCGTTCACCTGGGCTATCTGCGTAGTGAGTGCCGCCTCGTTGGACTCGCGAAATTCGAGGAATGGCGTCTCCTTGAGCATTTTTTTCGCTTCTTCGACGTCCTTCACGCCAGGCAGCTCGACGATGATCCTGTCCTCGGAGCCGGACCTTGAAAGTTGTATGATCGATTCGCCCACTCCGAACGCGTTCACGCGCCGCTCCACGACAGAAAGTGCTGCGGCAAGCGCCTCAGCCTTCTTACCGGCCGGCACCTGCGAGGTATCGGCCGCATATTCGAGGTGG
Organism: Candidatus Moraniibacteriota bacterium; assembly: GCA_903859375.1. GTDB lineage: Bacteria > Patescibacteriota > Minisyncoccia > Moranbacterales > UBA1568 > JAAXTX01. The sequence goes on along the minus strand of CAIOMK010000033.1, from coordinate 42,604 downwards.
ATACCACCCTGCAAATCGAGACCGAGATTCACTTTGAGCTTCTGTTCGATTGTCTCGGCATTCGGAAACCGGAGGTATGAAAAAACTTTCGGGTATGCCAAAAGACCCGAAATAAGGGCAAGACCTAACACTCCGGCAAATTGCCAGCGGATTTTTTCTTTCTGCTTCATGATGGTGAGAACGTTATATGCGCAGTATAGACGCATTCTTTCCCCTTGTGAAGAGTTGACATGAAAGCAAAAAGGTGCTATAATTTAAAAACGTAACTGCTGTATTTTCAAACGATAGTCAAAAACAAGGAACAGGCATGGGTATACGTTATTTCATATTCCGCATCAGGATCCGGATTACGAATGTATACATCTTCATCGTAAGCCTCTGGAAAAAATAGGGTTTATCACCAAAAAGGTGATTCCCTTACAGGCAACCTGCACGCGGGTTGCTTTTTTATTTTCCTTTCTCCGCATGAAAAAAAAGAGGCTGTCCCGCATGAGACAGCCTCTTTTTTTGTTTCCGATTTTATCCGACGGATGGTCAGATACCTTTCTCCGCGTCATGTATCGCCTTGTCGAGATACGCGACGTAGTTTTTCTCGACGATAATTTTCCCGGCGTCGACAGAGAGTACCTGTGAGAAGTTCCTGCTCGAAAGGAACGCGCGATCATGCGAGACGAGGATGACGGTACCCGGGAACAGGTCCACCGCCGCGGACAGTGCCGAGACCGCCTCGAGGTCGAGGTGATTCGTCGGCTCGTCGAGGATGAGTACATTCGACTTGGTCGCCATCAGGAATGCCAGAGAGAGTCGCATACGTTCACCCGGGGAAAGCTCGCCCATCTTGAACGATGCCACATCGCCGATAAGGAGAAACTTCCGCATGAATCGGATGATGTCGTCCTCCTCCGTGATAGGCGTCTTCTCCGCAAACCATTCGAGTGCCGACAGTTCCTTCGGGAGCATGTCGTTCTCCTGCGTAAGCACGCCGAGTTTCACGTCTTTGCCGAGCGTGACCGTCCCTGCCGAAAGAGGAAGTGTGCCGGCGATCATTTTCAGGATGGTGGATTTTCCGGAACCGTTGCGTCCGAACAATCCAAGGTGCGTTCCGTATGAGATGACGAGATCGATCGGGCCCGCGGAAAAATCCCCGCCATATCCCGCGACCGCGCCTTTGATCGTGACATCGCGACCTTCCCCTTCCGCCGCCTCGAAAAATACGGCGAGCGGATCACGTGCCGCCGCGATCTTCACCCGTTTCACCTGACCGGCCCTGGTCGTGAGCGCATGCGCCGCCGCACCGAACTTCCGCTCCGATCGGTCACGATGATAGCCTTGGGACATGCGGTCCTTGTCCGGCATCATCTGCTCCCCGCCGATGCGCGCCCATTCGCGCTTCTCATCCGCCGTGTCATACAATCGGACGCGCTCCTCTTCCGAACGCTCATAGTCTTCCCGATCGCGACGGAGCTCTTCCGCCTTTTCCTTGAAATAGAGACTGTAGTTTCCGGTCCACATCCGCGTCGTACGGAAATGCCAATCGATCTCGAGGACTTTGTCTGAGACCGCATCGAGAAACGCCCGGTCATGCGAAGAGATCAGGATAGCCGAAGCACTCCGTATGATATACGATTCGAGCCACAAGATAGCGGACAGGTCGAGGTCGTTGGTCGGTTCGTCGAGCAAAAGGAGATCGTCTTCGGAAAGCAGTGCCGCCGCGAGCGCAACCCGGCGACGTTCGCCTCCGCTGATACCAGAGAGGTTCCGGGAGAGGAATTTCGCACCGAGGCCGAGGCCGACGAGTGCTTCCTTCGCCTTCTTGTCGAACGAATATCCGTCCATGCGGTCATACCGCTCACGGAGTTCCCCATAGCGTTCGAGCGACTGTTCATTCTCAAGTTTCGTCTCGAGCTCCGTCATTTCGGTCTCGAGTTCCGCTATACCAGAGATGCGCCTCAGATATCCGAGAGCCGTATCATCTATCTCCTCATCAGAGAGTTCCTGCGGAAGATACGAGATGCGTGCATAGCGTTCACGGACCACTTCGCCACGATCTTCCTTTTCCACGCCCGCGATGATTTTCAACAGGGTCGACTTGCCGACACCGTTCGCTCCGACGAGCGCAACCTTCTGCCCGCGTGCAATCGAAAAATCAGCCCCGAGCAATACCCGGATCGGACCATAACGTTTATAAATATTTCGGACGGTAAGCATAATGAAAACGTAAAATGAAAATGAGAAGTGAAAAAAATGGAATCAAGAATCTAAAACGGGTAATCGGGCTTTTCTTTCCCGATCCCTGTTCCCGCTTTCGACGTGTGACGTGTGGCGCTCCTATCGGAGTGTCGCCTCGATCTCCGTCCAGCGTCCCTGGAGATCCATTTCGATGGTCGGCAGGTCCTCATTGATATCGAAGACGCCCTCACTCACTTTCTCCTGGATCAGCTCCTGCACGAGTTCACGGTATTCCCCGTATGTCTCGATACCCTCGAACCTCACGCGTCCACGAAGCTCCGAAAAGAGCTCCTGTGTGGAATCCTCATGAAATGTCGGATTCAAGTCTTTCATACGCGTTCGTATCACTGTCTGTCCACTATCCCCTATTTTTCGCATTTAGTCAACAAGACACGGCCAGACGGTCACCGGACGATTCGGATAGAAAAAGATCCCCGCACAAGTGACACGGGGATCCGACGATTCCGGGTTCTCAAACGAGAACGAACAATCTCCTCAGGAGAGCGAAGACACGTGAGCCGGGCAGCCATTGGGCGCTCTCTTTCAATGTCCACATGTCGATGCCCCACGTATCGCCGACATCATCCCAAAACACGCTTATCGCCAGTATGTCGTCGGAAGCTCCCTTCACATAAAACAGATTGGCCCGTCCCGAAGTGAACATGCCCCCCAACACACCGTCGACTTGCTTGAGGAGGAGCCATCTGATAAGAAACAGGCATTCCACCAACTCGAATACATGGCCCTCCGGTAACCTCTCGTGAATTTCCCAGTCCAACATTTCTTCGTGTACATCGTAACAGTCCACACACATCGGACCGGCGAGCAACGTCGTGTCGGCGTTCTGAGAAATTTGCGGGATGATATTTCGTTCGAAACTTTCCCACGGCTTCAATCCGTCCTTCGTACTGAAGTATTCCGCCAAGGCGATGCCTGTATCTCGTTGCGGACCATCCATGACGAACGATCCGACCAGGCTTATCGGCGTATCCTGAGTTTCCATTATGAGTCCCTCCCTCTTGATAGTATTGTGAAACAACAGATGTCCGTCCGGCCGACTCCGACCGGATGGAGAGTGTCATAGGAAGCGTTCCGGTCGGCAATCGGGATATCATATCCCAAGCCGTCCGCGGACGATTCCATGCCATAGTTACTTGATTATTATACCGTTTTTTATCATTTTGTCAATATTTTCAGATCGCATTTTACAGACAAAAAAGGAATGCCTCACTTCGGCATCCCTTGTCGGTACACGTATTGTTCCCTTCCTCCTATTTTGCGGATTTCTCCGCCATATCGAGTACGCGACGCGCATTCTCGAAGGTAAGCCGGCGCCGAGCCTCATCATATGGGAGCCATTCGAAACCGATATGCTCATCGGAAATCCTGACTTTGGATTCGGTCGTTTCCGCTGGTCGGAAATGTACGGCCTTGAAGATCCACAATCCCCGTCCGGTACGGAGCCGTTTCTCCCGTTCCTCACCCTTGGCGGAATAGAAATACCGGATACTCTCGCGACCGCGAAGAATGCGCAGTGTCCTGATGCCTGTTTCCTCTTCGGTCTCCCGACGAAGCGCCTCTTCCTCGGTCTCACCTTTCTCGACATGTCCCTTGGGGAAATCAAAATGACCGCTCGGATAGCGGAGCACGAGATACAGGCGTCGTCCGTCTTTGACACGGAACACCGCCGCGCCCGCGGACACTTCCCATACGACCGGCGCGCCGAACAGACGGAGCAAAAGATAGAGCGGTTTCCAGACTGGAGGTTTCATATATATGTACTCTACCCGAAAAGAGACCTTTCACGCAAGCGCTTGGACCGGAAAATATGACTGCCTTTTTATTCGGATCCACTCTTTTTTTATCTGTCCGCAGATTCCTGTCATTTTTATCATATTCTGGAAATCCGTACGTTCGTACGCAAAATTTTCTTTGTTATGGGACCTTCACCTGACACGCTCGGGACGGCACAGATCAAAATGAAACGAATTGATTATCTCGCGCAACGGAATCCGATATCTTCTTCCCGAAAATCCTTGGCATGACCGACTCGGGATGCGGGTCTTTGTTCCATGGGGCCATCGGTGTAGGCTCCGCCCTTGAAGACCTTGTACGCTTCGAAATAATAAGGGTGCACGTATTTGTCGTTGCCGGGATATGGGGCGAAGTCATCCGCCGTCCATTCATAAACATTGCCGGCCATATTGAGGATGCCGAACGGGCTGACACCCAGGTCGCTCCCCACAGGAGCGGAATATCGGAACCCATCGGAAGTGTCGAAGCCGAACTCACTCCCATTGCCATGGTTATCTTTGGTCGGGTCCCAGGTGTTGCCCCACGGCCATATCCGACCGTCGATACCACGGGCGGCCTTTTCCCACTCGGCCTCGGTCGGGAGCCGCTTGCCGAGCCATTCGCAATAGGCGGTCGAATCGTTCCAATCCACTCCCGTAACCGGCTGGATCGCGTCGTTCGATTTCTGATCCGACCACGGTGTCGGCTCGGCGCGATTCGTCGCATCGACGAACATCCGATATTCGGCGTTCGAGACTTCCTTCCGGTCGATATCATATTCCCCGAGAGTCACGGTCCGTTGCGGATATTCGGAGAGATAGCCGGCCTTGTCGAAATTCCCATCGTTCAATCGGAAAGCTTCGAGCGCCTGTTCCTCAGTACTTCCCATGATGAAATCCCCCGCCGGTATCGTCACCATGGCCGACGCCGGCTTCGCGAAACCGACCGGGTTTTGGAACAACACTATTATGGCGGCCGACACGACCAACATGAAAAAAATCGATGCGCCGATGATGACGCGTCTTTTCAGGAAAGCGAATCCGACATCGGTCGGCACGGCAAGAACGGGTTCTTGCTCGGCAGTATCGGTTTCAGGCGTCGTCTGCGATGGCGGGCTGTCGTCCGTCAGAAATTCCCCGTTGATGAAAAATTCCTGCTTCTTGTACAAGACGACATCGTGCCCGATGACCTGGTTTATCCGGTATTGATACTGACGGATCGAGTTGTGCGTATAGAGCCGATCGGTCTCTCCGCCGCTTATGAAATCACCGAGCTCGTCGATTCCCGCCTTGTCGTGTTCGCAAAGAAAGAGAAGCGCCCGGAAAAGGTGATTGGTAAAGGAAAGTTGTTTTCCGTTCTCGTCGAAAACGGTCACGGCCTCTACATCGAGCCGGAAATATCGATGACGGTATAACATAGTAAAACCGCTCACCTTACATTTAAGTGGGGCCATTCCCAAGCCCTTTGCTTCGTGCCGCCATTGTACGCCAATAGAGCCAAAAAGACCAGCATCAAAACAAAGCAAGCCAAAACATATCCCCAATACCCATTTTTCCGATTTCACCACCAAAAAACCCGCATTTCAAGCGGGTGTTCCATCCGCTTTTTCGATTTCAGCACAATCCGCTTTTCACACTGACATTCCCTCCGAGGACGGTCCTCGGAGAGAATTTCAACTTTTATGGCATAATATTCCTTCCCTTTCCTCCTCCTCTCCCCTTATCCTTCCACCCCTTCTCCGAGGACGGTCCTCGGATTTTTAAGCCACAATCCGGCTGTCATCGACCACTTCCAGCGAAGTGCTTCTCCCCGACCTGCACGACTGGCGGGGTCGCAAAGACGAAGAGGACGGAACAAGATGAGATGGAACAAAATAGGATACACACGGAAGCACCCGGAAAAAACAAACGACGGAATCACATTCGTGATCCGTCGTTTTTTTCATCATGTGTTGTGCCTGAGTTCGACTTCCCGCAAAAGCTCCGCGTTGGAAAATTTCTTCCACTGGATCTCTTTCCATCCATTGTTTGAACGGGTGAGATTGTCGGGGCAGATCGAGCGCACCCAGGACAGATACGGCCTGACCTCCCCTGTCACGGGATCCACCCTCGTATAGTGGATGACCTGACCGTTATAGATCCTGTCATAAGGATCATCCGACTGCTCCAGTCTCCTGACTTCCGAGTTGGTCATCCGCTCGAGTATGTATCGGAAACCCCAGATAACCTCGCCATGCGCGACGAGCATGGCATCCTTCCCGCCACACTTGCGATGAAGTGTATCGAGAATTTTTTCGAGACGCAGACACAGCGTCGAAATCGATTCGCCACCGGTCGGAGTCCAGTAGAAGGGATCCATCTCTTTCCTGCGAAGATTTTCCGCGAATGTCTTTCTCCTTTCCTTGAAAGGCAACACATCCAGAGCTCCCCAGTCACGCTCCCGCAGATAGTGGGTCACCATCCACCGGGCATCGGGAAGGTCAAGCAACGCCGCCGTTTCCTTGGCCCGGTCATACTCCGAGACATAGCAACGCTCGAAGGAATCACCGATAGTGTTTTTGATCCATTCTCCGGCGACATGCGCCTGCGATTTTCCCTTTTCCGTCAGTCGCCAGGTAGAGCTGTGACGTTTCATGAACGCCTTGGTGAACATGCTGTCATCACCTTTTTTGGACAGCTTCGTGGCAAGATTGCCTTCAGACTCACCATGTCTGACCAGGACAAGATTCATCGGCATCGTCATATCTCTCTCCTTTTATTTTTTTGGGATTGATCCCGTTTTGCAGAAATATTTTCAAAAAACGTAGTTGTATATCAAACCATCTCATATGAATAAAAGCAAGCGTTCACCGCAACCTGCACGTGACGTATCATACTGTGCTCCATAGCCTCGCAAAGCCGAAGAAGTCTGTCTCCGCGAGGCTCTGCGTGGCGGTCCAGAGAGCCGTGATCATATCATTCTCGAGTACTGCGACTGGACGTTGTTTCGGCCGCCGAGGACGGTCCTCGGAGAGAATCCGTATTTTTATGGCATAATATTCCTTCCCTTTCCTCCTCCTCTCCCCTTCTCTCCGCCCCGTACTACCATATAATATTATATGGTAGTGAAAGACCGAAGAGAGGATATTGAACGGAGAGTCGAAAAGGACGGTTCCCTTATCACGGGAACCGTCCTTTAGCGACCTTGTACGGATGGATGATTTACGACTGCCTTGTATGGAGTGATACCTTACGACTGCCTTGTACGGAGGGATACTTTACGACTGCCTTGTACGGATGGATGATTTACGACTGCCTTGTATGGAGGGATACTTTACGACTGCCTTGTATGGAGGGATGGCTGACTTGTACGGATGAACTTCCGGACTTATTGCGGTCGTTCCTCGAGCGTCACTTGCACCGTCACTTCCGCCCCCTTGTGCCAGACTTTAAGTGTCAGTATGTCCCCGGTGCGATGGTCGGCCACGACATTTCCGAGCGGATGATCCGTGTCGAGTTTGGTCCCGTCGATTTCAAGGATGATATCGTTCTCGACGATACCGGCCTTGTCCGCCGGCGACCCCGGGATGACTGCGAGATCGGTCTGCTTGGTCCCGCGAAGCACGAGCGCACCATAGGCATACGGAAGATTGTTCGCCTGTTTCGTCGCCTCGTCGATGATTGCATAGCGGATGCCGATGAACGGAGTCGAGATCTTGCCGGTCGTCTTCACGTCATCGATGGTCCGTTTCACCTGATCGATCGGGATGGCGAATCCGATTCCCTCCGCACCCTGCGCGGTCGCGACATTGATACCGATCACGTTGCCGGCCAGATCGAGGAGCGGACCGCCGGAATTGCCCGGGTTGATCGCCGCATCCGTCTGTATGATGTCGGAGAGTGTCTCGGAATCTCCGAGTCTGCTACCGGCCGTCACATTCCTATTCAGTCCGGAGATGATTCCGCGGGAAACAGAGTTCGGAAATTCCCCGAGCGGGTTGCCGATCGCGACCGCGGTCTGGCCGACCTTGAGCGAGGCTGAGTTACCAAGCGGAAGCGCAGAGAAACTGTCACCCTCGATTTTGAGCACCGCGATATCACGATTCGTCGCCCGGGCAAGCACCTTGGCGGGATATTCTTTCCCTCCGGAAAGAACGACGGTATATTCGGCCGTCACATCCGACACGACATGTTTGTTCGTGACGACGAGTCCGTCGGTCGAAACGAAAAATCCAGTCCCACTTCCCACTTTCTGTTTCTCGGTCGTGCCCTGATCCGTTCCGTTTTGACCGCCAGAGCCATAACCAAACTGTCCGAAGAAGAACGGAAGACCGCCGAACCGCCCCGACTGCGTGACTTCCTTGGTCGCGACCACCGACACGACCGCCGATGACGATCGATCGACGATACCGACGAGTGTCTCCGCTCCCGTGTCGGTCGCGATCTGTGAGACGGCGCCTGATTGCTTTCCATCATCCATCACGACAGCGGGTTGCAGGAATGACGACAGGAATGGGATATTCGGCACGGACGACGAGAGACGTCGCTCCAGCATGGAACCGACGAATCCGGACAACAATGAAAGTATGACGGCCGAGAACAGGAACACAGCCTTACCGAAGGCCGTATGATGACTGCGGAACGGAGCGACCGTCTCGGACGATGGCACTTCTCTGTTCTGAATATCGGACGAGATGAGTGGTTCGTTTTCCATACGGGATATGATTATTGTTGTTTCTATCCGAAAGAACGGGAAGGCATGAAAAAAGACAGCATTGTACGAATCCTACGTATATACCTCGTAAAAGTTTTCAGTGCGATCAGAACTGTACCGAGGCATCCCCTTCGGAATTCTGTAGGAGGTTCTTTTCAAAATCTTGGAGAACGGGATCGCGGAATTCCACCCGGGCCGTATCACGGTTCCATTCGTACTCGGGTGCCAGCACATGGACCGGCATTCCTTTCATTTCTTCCGCCAGCCAATCGCCGAACGTCTGCTTTTTCAGGAATATCTGACTCAGCTCGACGAGTTCTTTCCCATTTTCGGTTTTCCGTTCATTCACGACGATGATATGGAATCCAAGCCCGCTTTCGATGACGCCGGTCGGAACGCCTATTTTCTGTTTCTTCGCGACATCCTGAAGAGGCGCCGCGAGGGCGTCATATGATATCCATCCGATATCCCCGCCTTTGTCAGCCGTACGGCCATCGGAAAAATCATGAGCGACATCGGAGAATGATCGGCTGTCGTCAAGACTCTTCCTGGCGTCGTCGGCCTTGCCCTTCGCCGCCGCGAAACGTAATGAATCGGCCTCGAACCGCTTGGTAAGCTCTTCCTCATACAGGGACGGTCGGACGACGTTTTCGGTGAACTCGGGGATATTCCATCCGTAGAGTTTGGTCAGCCGATCTTCCACGGCTTTGGTGTCGTTCCCTTTGACTTTCAATTGATCGGATACAGCCTGGGTTGCCTGTTCCTCGGTCACGGAAATACCATCACGATCGGCGAGCCTGCGGATCACATCGTTCTCGATCATCCGGTTGATGATTTCGCGTTCACGTATCTTGAGTCGTTTCTTCCCGTCCTCCGTCGTAAAATCGACACGCATGCCGACCGAGGAAAAATCCTGACTCTCATAAAAATGACGGACGGAAGAAAGGCTACGGGCGACATCATGAAACGAGGCGGCACTTTGCCAACCGATCATCACGACCGGAAACGGGAGTCTGTCCCGTACCTGTCCGGTGATGCCCCACGAATTGGGGGCGAGATACGCGAACGCCAGACTGAACACAATGACCACGAACAACGCGCTCCCCACGCCGAACAGCCAGGATCCGATCCTCCATTCCCCCCAGATTTTCCGTATATATTCGTTTCGTATCATATGTTTCATGTCTCTTTTTATTTTTTATTTCATCATCCCGAAATATATCCCCCATTTCCGATAATTCGGCATGTCCGAGGAAACTTTCGGACTGACCGGACCGGTCTCTTCCCGAGCCGACGATTCCTGACCCGCCATTGTTCCCGTGTCCAACATGACCGCCTGCTCATCCTTTTTTTTCATACCGAGTTTTTCCTTGGCAGCACGTTCCTCGAACGAATCGGTTGAAAAAAAGGCTATCTTTTCCTCGACCGTCCTGTTCTCCCCACGGATCCGATCGGCTTCCTGTCGGAGAGAATCCACTTCCGCCTCGATCCGTTTCGACCGTTCCATTTCCTTCCAGCTGGATGAGAGAACGGCCCCCGTCCCGACAACGAGTATTACGAGCGACAATTTCGCGAACAGCGGAATTTTCATAGTGGATACGTACGACCCCGATCAGGATCCGGAGAATAACAGCATCGCGAGGGAAGACGCCACCATCGAAAGCGCGACAATCACCGAAATGATCATGAAAACCAGGTGCAATTTTTTGTGACGTTTGCGGAATTCCATAGGTTCTTTTCACTTATGATATCAGAAATCGACTTGATGCGGAAGAAAGAACACCCGTACCCATTCCATGACTATTCCTCGGAATCGTCCTTTTCATGAGCCTCTTTCGACCTCGTCTGGCCGATGATGTTCCGGACGGCACTCAGGTCGGGCAGAGGTCGTTCACGAAGCGGTCGGAATTTCTTCGGTGCGACCAACGTCGCCCGGGACAGGGAAATAGGAGCCTCGTCGGGAATGTAGGAATGGACACTCGTACTTTTCTCAGGACGGACCGATTCCTTTTTCCGATACGGTTCGGCCGGTCGACGAACTGGTTCGACTGGGGCCTTCCCTTCCTGATCTGCATCCGTCTTCGTCTTTATGACCGCCCGCTGATGACTCTTGAAACATTCCTTGCAGAAGGTCGGACGTTTCCCATCCGGTTGAAACGGGACACGTATTTCCGTACCGCATGTATCACACAACGCCGGGTACATCTGACGCTCTTCGAAAAATTCACGTGCCGGCTTCACCGGTTTGTTCGCGGCCGCAAGGAGCAGCTCTTCGTCCTCGTCCTCCACGATGGTCGGGACCCGTCTCGGAATCGGCACAGGAGCTTCCGGCATGACCGTCTCCGTCGGTATCTCTTGCTCGGAAACGACGACATCGACCTCTGCTGGTCGGGATACGATAAGTGCTTCGACGCTCGGAATCACGGACTCTTCTGTCACTTCTTTCACGACGGGCTGATTTTCTCGTACCGGAACTTCAGCTGTCACTATCGGCTGTGCCGGTCGCTCGGGCTCGCGTCGGACGATCGGTGCAGGCTGGACAATCGGTGCCGGTGCGGGTGCGGGTGCGGGTGCGATTGGGCGACGGACGGGTGCCTGCGGAGCCTGTCGTGCCTGTGTCGGCCGGGCGCCACCCGATGGCTGATCATGACGGATCGGTGCCGGACGGTTGATCTGTGCGACCGGCGCAGAGACGGGCCCATTTTTTTTCTGAAGCAACTCGGCGCGTTCCTCGTCGGTCAGCATACCGCTCCATCTGCGGATCTTGTCCTCGACTTCCTGCTTGGATGACGCATACCGTTCACGTGAGACACGGATGATTTTCTCCTCGTTGTCGAGTGTGTCCGCAAGCGAGATAGGAGGGAGCACTGTCGCGGAGAACGCGTCCCCAGCGATACCGTCGATCATCAGTTTGAGATAGACATTGTATTTCGGAAGGTTCACGATGTCGTTCATCATGAACACCGGCTCGAATTCCTTCTCGAGTACTTCGGCATCGGCCGCTCCCACACGAAACGAGATGATCGTCCCGGCGTTTCCGAAAATCGCGTCCGCGACCTTCTCGTCAAGCTGGGTGATGTACTGGTTCGCGAGGATGAGATTGAGATGGTATTTCCGGGCTTCGGAAAGGATGTTCGCGAACGATTCCGTCGCAAAGTTCTGGAACTCGTCGACATAGAGATAGAAGTCGGCACGGTCCTCTTCGGCCATGTCCACGCGCTCCATGGCCGCGAGCTGGATCTTCGTGATCATCATCGCGCCGATAAGCGCGCTCGCGTCCTCACCGACACGGCCCTTGGACAGGTTCATGATGAGGATCTTGCGGTTGTCCATGATATCGCGCACGTCGAACGACGACACCGTCTGGCCGACGATGTTGCGGATGAGCGAGGTAGAGAGGAACTGCCCGACCTTGTTCTGAATAGGAGAGATGACCTCCTGCAACACGCGTTCGTTCCACTTCGAGAACTCGTCCACCCAGAACGCACGGACCACCGGATCGGTCACTTTGGCCACGACCCGTTCGCGATAGTCCTTGTCGACGAGGATGCGCGTCACGCCGAGCAACGTCGATCCCGGATATTCGAGAAGTGCCAGGATAGCGTTTCGCAGGATGTATTCGAGTCGCGGACCCCACGAATCGGCCCACAGTTTCTTGAAGACACCGACGAGTCCGGATGCGACGAGATGTTTGTATTCCGGATCGACGCTTTCCATCACATTGAACGCGATCGGGAAGTTCTGATCGGACGGATTGAAATAGATGACGTCGTTGATACGTTCCGCCGGTATCGCCTTGATGAGTTTCTCGGCCGTGTCGCCGTGCGGGTCGATGAACGCGACGCCTTTGCCGTGCTTGATGTCCTGGATCGCGAGATTCTCGAGCAGGTTCGTCTTGCCCATACCGGTCTTGCCGATCACGTACATGTGCCGGCGACGATCGTCGGTCTTGATGCCGAAAATACGTTCCTGATTGCGGAAGTTCGTCTTGGCGAAGAAACTGATTTCGTTTGGTTCGGGCATATGATTTTCCGATTGCTAATCTTCGAGGACTGGAAGGTTCATCGGGGCCGATCCGCGCTTGGCTGACACACGGGTCAATGCCGGCGCCATGACGGAAAGATCCGGTGGATGGAATATCGTCGCCAACTCTTCGACGGAAAGCAGGAATTGTTTCGAGGACGGGGTCCGGTCGCGGGCGATGTATCGGGCATAGATACGACGCTGGAGGAACCGCATCCGCTTGTTGACGAACAGGAAGTCGGCCTGAGTCTTCGATGCCGATTCCGGCTTGAATCCATTGAGGTTGTTGTCGGAGAACTGCTTGAGTGCACCGGTGATCATCGCGACGAATGTCTTGGTGAATCCCTCGCGGACCCCGAAATAGATGATCCTCATCTTAGTCCGGTACATCTGTTTCCCGAGGTTGCTCTCGAGCGCCTTCAGCACATCCTTCTGTCCGGGTGAAAGACGGAACTCGAGAGGCTGTTCCTGTTTGTCGTCCTTTTTCGCCTTTTCGAATTCGGGCGTAGTCAAAAGGGCCTTCGTGAGGTTGCGCAGGATGTCGAAAATATCGGTCATCAGTCCGCCGAGAACACCTTTCTTTTCCGGTTTCGCCTTGCCGAGGAACGCATCGACGGTCTCCACGCCCTTCTTGTACCAGGATTCTTTTTCCGGGGAGATGATCCATTGGATCCACATGGTCTGTCCGGGAGGAAGCTTTCCGATGACTTCGATGACGGACGCGAGTGGATCGATCATTTTGCCCGTCACGTCTTCCTCGAAGAATTTGTATGTCTTGATCGGATACAGGTCCGGTTTCGTCAGCTCGAAGTCCGAGCCCCACAGTTCATACTGGTCATTCGGAATCGTCGCCGGAGCGCTTTTGGCATAATCCGGAACTTCCGTGATTTCCATATCCGGATACTGTGCGAAGAAATTCGCCTCGACGAGGTTCTGAAACACCGCCGGTGTCCTCACGTAGAAATGCACGCTGCCGGCGCTGCTCGTTATCTCGAGACTGAACGGAGGCGTATACATCCCTCCGACGTATTCCTCGAAGGTATTGTAGGTTTTCATGACGCCGGCCATACCGGAAAAAACCGATTCCATGAGTTTCGGGCTTTTCTCGATCTCACGCGGAGTGATGATCTCGAGGAGGACGTATTTCACACCCGACGCGTAATGGTCCTGGACATGATCGAGCCACAGCTCCAAAAATACGTAGTAAAAAATCGGTGGCAGGATGAAATACCAAAAATCCACGAGCAAAGAGAACGCATTCCCCATGTCGCGGAACATATTTGAAAATGAAAGGAGGAGGATATCCATGGATGTCTGTGGTTCGGACCGCGACGTTGCGCGAAATCCGTCCCATTTTCCGTTTTATCTCCCCGAACGGAAATGTGTTCGGAAGAAAATCTCCGAAAAATTCGGAGACAAATCTACTTCACAGTATACCTGTCTTTACCGACCTTGCCAAAAAAGGCATTCAGATTGATGACGATAGTGGAACGCTTCACTGTGCGGACACGGAATACCTCGGCGATAACCTCTTCGCGCGACATCGGAACGGTTTCCTTGCGGAGTACGGCGTCGATGACTTCGCGGACGGTCCCCTTCTCAAATCCCCATTCCGAAAGCGCATACAGTCCGCGTCCCACGAGGACGAATTTGTTGTCCTTGATAAGCTCGTTGTGGACGGTCTGAGGATGTGTGGAGCGACCGCGCTTCTGCAGTCCGGTCTGATCGATCCGCTTCGCGATGTCTTTGAAGTGCATCGGTGAACCGTGCATCTTGAGCACGAGATACGCCTTCTCTCTCGTCCCGCGCGGTGTGATCTCGCTCGATTCGGTGAGACCCCAACGACCGAACGGGTTGCGTCGTATCAAAGAAGAGACCGCGAGATACCCGAAGAACGTGTCGCGATCCACGGACAGTCCTTTCTTTTTCGCCTTCATGAAGAACTCGTCCTCGGACAATGCGTTTTCGGTTTCTTTCGCGATAGCGACCGCGATATCATGCACCGCCTCCCATGACTCGAATGAAAACGAGGCGATTGAATACGAGCGTACCCGATCCTTCGTTTCCCGCTCATCTTTCACATTCTTCACGCATTCGAGAAAAAAGGACAGCGCACCGGCCTCCGTCTTCGAATCCGAGGCAAGCGCCTTGAACAGATCATCGACGGATACGATACCGGACCGCTCCTTGACCGCCGTCTCGATCCGCTCGGACAATGCGACGAATATAGGGTCTTCACGGCGCTGTTTCACGGCAGTGAATGCTCCCGCCAGGATCTGCCGGACACGTTCGCGCGTTATCCCGTATGTCTTCCCGATCTCCTCAAGCGTCTTCGGTTTCGAACCGGACAGCCCGAATCTCGCCTGTACGATATCATTCGTCCTCGGGATAAACGACTCGGAAAACGATTTCAGCGCACCAGAAAAAGACTTCGTCTCGGAATGCCCCGACGAAACCGTCTGTGTACCCTTCCTCGTCGCCGATGTCTTGGATTTCGCGTTCGCCATAATTCGGTGAATATTAGTTCCGGCATCCTCCTTCGCCGTCCGCTCACCGGATGAACCGGAAAAGCCTTACGAAAGGGAATAGCCTGCGTTCATTTACGAATAAATATACTATCGCATATTATAAAACTTTGTCAAGTATCACCGTCACGAAATAGCTCCAGCCGACCGGCACGGGCGATTTCGTGGCCAATCGTCATTCCGCACCCGGTCACCGACCACGATGCGAATACCCATTCTCCGATTCCGTCATCGTTATGATTGTCTGCCGATTCATCCCCCAGTCGGGCAGTCTCGCTCCGCAATACGGATGGGTCTCATACGGGAACCGGACAACGAAACATTTCCGATAGGACACCGCAGACCGTTCGATCATTCGCCCCATGTGCATGCCAACGGACCACATGAACCGATCATGTTTTGTCGTTTCTTTTCCGTATCGGATCAGCATACGATCATACCGACGATACGGGCCCGGAAGAAACATCATCCATTCCAAAAATGAACTTGCTCAGATTTGAAAATTCTTTTATAATACAAGTAATATAAAAAGTAGGGGGCGATCCGTGACTGAAAAAAAAATCAGGCACACGTATCGGACCGACACAAAAATATGAGTACGACCGATCACACCGACGAATCCGCACGCCAGGCAGCAGACAGCGCCGCCAAGATTCAGGCACTCCGCGAGATGGTTCTCAATGCCGAACGCACCATACAGGGGGCCAAAGCGATGTTGCTCCAGCTCGAAGGCAAGAAGAAGACCGGCCGACCGAAGAAGCAGAACGAAGACGAAAGCGAAGGAACGGTCGTCTTGGGTACGTTCGACGGCCAGTTCATGCAGGGAACGGATGGGAGACAATACCCCGTCCCGGCGAACTATGCCTCGAAGTCGAAACTCGTCGAGGGTGACATGCTCAAACTCACCATCACTCACGACGGTTCATTCATCTACAAGCAGATCGGCCCGGTCGAGCGCAGACACGTCATCGGTATCGTCACACAAGACGACCATGGCAACTTCATCATCGCCGCCGATAACCGCGCATACCGGATCCTGTTCGCGTCGGTCACCTATTTCAAACTCGAACCCGGTGACGAAGTGGCCATACTGCTCCCCCGAGACTTGCAGGCGACCTTCGCTGCGATAGAACACGTCCTCCAGAAGGGTGCGCTCGTCGAAGAGGAAGCGCTCGCCATCGCACGACAGACGGTTTCCGCGGGAGAGGCACGCATGGGAAATTGGAAAGAAGAATTCAAACCGGAAGCATCGTCATATGAGGATGTTCCCGTAGTCACGCCCGAGGAAGAGACCTTTTCCCTTTCAGAGGAGCCTGTCACAGCAGAACCAGTTCAGTCCGGCCACAGCGGAGTGCTTGACGAATGGATTCGCGACATGGAAGCCCTCGAGAAGGAAATCGCGGCGCAGACGGCTACCGAAGAGAAAAAGGACTGACCGGTCCGACGATCGTCAGACTTATACGTAGTACGAAATTCATGGAACAGACACACGAAACCACTCCCGGACCGGCAACAACGTTCGACTACGAGGCGAGTATCGCTGCAGGAATCCTTATCGGATTCCTCGCGCTTCCTATCGTCTCGACCGCGCGTCCGGATCTGTATGCAAGCATCTGGCTGGCCATACCGGTCTTTTTTCTGATTGCCGCACCAACCGGCATCCTCATCGCCTCGAAGCTGAGCCGGTTTGTCCCGGTCATCTGGCAGATCGCCAAGTTCGCACTCGTCGGCGGACTGAACATGCTCGTCGATATCGGGATCCTCGCGGTGCTCATGAAACTGCTCCTGTCCAATTACGGTATCAATCCGGAATCCGCCGTCACCAGCATCGGCATCGTCACGATTTCGTTCTTCATGATATACAAGGCGATCTCCTTTCTGGTCGCGAACGTGAACAGCTTCCTCTGGAACAAACATTGGACGTTCTCCGGACATTCCACGGAAAAAAGCGGCGAGCAATTTATCCAATTCATCATCGTCAGCATCGTAGGATTCCTTATAAATCTGTTCTTCTCATCCTTCATCTTCTCCAAAGTTGCGCCGATCGGCGGCATCAACCCGTCGCAGTGGGGACTCCTCTGCGCGGTGTTCGGGAGTATCGCCGGCCTCATATGGAACTTCATCGGATACAAGCTCTTCGTCTTCAAGAAATAAGGCTTCACAAAGGCTTTTCCGGAACGAAACGCTCCCCTGGTCGGGAGCGTTTTTGCTTGGTATAATAAGATCAGTCAACAGAGAGCAGATAACAGTTAACAGGAAACGAAGACGCTTTTCCTTGGTTGTCTTTTGTGAATTGTTCCTGTTTTTTCGTTTTTCACCTTACGTTTCCACCTATGCCCGCTTTCTACCGGACCTACCGACCATCAAGTTTTTCGGAAATTGTCGGACAGGACCATATCGTCCGCACCCTCAAGAATTCCATCCAGGCAGACCGTATCGGCCATGCTTATTTGTTCACCGGTCCGAGAGGAACCGGTAAGACCACACTCGCAAGACTCCTCGCGAAGGCGGCCAACTGCACCGAGCGCAACGGGGCCGAGCCGTGCGGGAAATGTGTGAACTGCACGCTCATCTCCGAGGGTCGTTCTCTCGACCTTATCGAGTTCGACGCCGCAACCCACACGCAGGTCGAAAAGATGCGCGATATCCTCGAGACCGTCCCGACACCGCCCGCTTCCGGCCGATACAAGATCTATATCATCGATGAGGCACACATGCTGACGACCGGCGCCTGGAACGCCTTCCTCAAGACACTGGAAGAACCTCCGGCGCATGCCGTGTTCATTCTTGCGACCACTGCCTTTCACAAGGTCCCCGAAACGATCATCTCCCGATGTCAGCGATTCGACCTAACCCGGTTTCCGGTGAAGGATATCGTCATGAAATTGAGTCGCATCGCCAAAACGGAAAAACTGCAAATCAACGATGACGCGCTCAGGTTGATCGCACTCGCCGCCGAAGGCGGGATGCGCGATGCGGAGTCCCTCCTCTCACAAGTCGCCACGCTCCAGGAAAGTCCGATTACCGAAGAAGATGCTGCGCTCGTCCTCGGCATGACCAGTCAAGCCAAACTCGCGCATTTCGCACAGCTGCTCGCATCGGCAGATCTCAAAGGATCACTCGCATACGTACGGGAGCTCTCCGACAACGGCGAGAATTTCACCGCGTTCATGCCTTCTTTTCTCCGGTATCTCCGCATCCTGCTCCTCGTTTCGATAAGTATCGAAACTGCCGAAGCCGATCTCGAACCGCTCACCCGCGAACGCAGGGAGGAAATACTTTCCATCGCCGCATCACTCTCCACCGCGAGGATCATCAGCATCATCGGGCTGTTCCGTGTCGCCGAAATCGACATGAAAAATTCCTCCATCACGGAACTGCCTATAGAAATCGCCGTCGTCAAATCACTTGCCGATGTCGTCCGGCCTGCCGCACCCGTCCGCGAACTCAAACATGAGGAGGAAGAGGAAGAAGAAGTGGCGATCAAAGAGGTGGAAGAAGACGAGGAAGAAGAAAAAGAGGACATCGTCGTAGAAACGCCGACTCCCGTTCAACCGTCGACGACCCAAGCCGATGCCGAACCGGAAACAGTTTCCGTCCCGGACAAGGTGGTGGTACCCGAAGGCAAGACTTTCTCACTCGTCGATGTGCAGGATCGCTGGCGTGAGGTCCTTCGTGAAGCGACCCGAGTCAACGCATCACTCACACTCGCGCTCTCGAATGCCACTCCGAAATCGGTCGTCGGCAACAAGATCACCATAGCGGTCCGATTCCCCTTCCACAGGGACCGTCTCGCCGATCATGTGAATGCATTGACCCTTGCACAGGCTTTTGATACCATATTCGAGGCAAAGACTAAGATATCGGTCATAGTCGAGACGAAGGAGGAACAAGCCGGAAATCCGCTCGTCTCCCAGGCACTTTCGATGATGGGAGGAGAGGTGGTATAGCAGTCGAAAGTTACAAGTCAAAAGTCGGAAGTCGGAAGCATACGACACGAGCAATGAAAAATTGGGGAGTCGCCAAGCGGTAAGGCAACAGGTTTTGGTCCTGTCACACGGGGGTTCGAATCCCTCCTCCCCAACTAGAACGCAGTGATAGTTGGGGAGGAGGGATGAGAACCGGTGGCAGCTAAGCAAGCTATCGTTCAGCAGGACGATAGCACAGCGTGCGCCGACAAATGCGAGCGAGCGCAGCATGTGGCGCCACCGTGGACAAGGAGCGAACGAGCGACGGCGAGTGAGCGACGCGAAAATCCCTCCCCAAGCATTCAGCTCTGCCCTGGACAAGGAGCGAAGCGACGCGGAAATCCCTCCCCGTTCCTAGCGAGCGATACTCAACAGGTATTTGTCTTGATAGCATATAATAAATGATTCCGGACATTCGTTCGGAATCATTTATTTTTTCAGACAGCAATCATCTTGACCCCAATATTCGAAATACCAAAAACACCCGGAACAGGAACGTTCGGGTGCTTTCTCGGATACTCCCGAAATATCTATCTATCGAAATTCCCGAACCTTCGCCATTGCCAGATGAACGTCGCGCAAAAGACCGCTGTGGCAAGCATCAGCCACATCCATATCGATCCCCAAAAACTGTCATGTGGCACTGTTTTTTCCACGCTCGTTCCGAGCACCACGCCATTGTTCTTTATCACCCTCAGCGGAATCACATCTGCATCCCGATCGTTCGTCGTCACCCCTGCTACAGCGGTATTCGCCACATTCGGAACCGCACCCGATCCAATGGCAGTCTTTTTATCCGTTCCTTTAGCATTTCCCATCAGTCCGGCTTCATTCATGGGGATGACGACTTTTACCGTTTCGGCATCGCCGGCATTGCCCGCGATATTTACGGAGGACACCTTATAATAATACGTCGTGCCGGGACTCACGTCCGAGTCGCCATAGCTCTCGTCCTTGATGTCCTGCGTGGCGACCTGTTCACGGCTTTTTGTGGAATAGTGGTTGGTCAAACCTTTGTAAATGTAGACTTCCGTGGCAGTATCGCCCTTGACCTTCCAGGTAAGTTTGACGGTTTTCGTCGCGGTTCGATACTCGGCCTTGAGATCTTTCACCGGGTCAGGATCTGTCTGGGCAATCGTTTTTATCGCGGCCATCGAATCGATCGCCGTCGTTTTCGCCGCGATTGACGAAGCCACATCGGAAGCGGCATTGATAGCACTGTCACCATCCGTCCTGAACCCTCGCAATGTCGTCCAATCCGCCGAAGTGTAATCCGCTTCGCGATGTGTCTGGAATGCGACCCGAAGAGCATCATGAGCCGCCACTTTCGAGGATGCGATAGACGCCGACAAATCGATGCCCGACAAGATCGCGTCGATCCGATTCTGCAGGGCGGACTTGGTGGAGCCGTTCGGCAATGCGGACACGAGGACCTGAGCCGCACGTATGTTCTCCTGGACCTTGGTGCCTTCAGCGGTCACCACCGAGGCGGTCACCGTCGTCAGAATCGAAAACTGAGCCTCGGCTGCCTGCAAGACGGAATAATTCGAAATGGACGCCTTCTGACTATCCGTAAGGGCATCGTATGAGACTCTCGCTCGGGAAATCCGGGTGACATCGGACAACGCCAGCACCCCGACCGCAGGAAGCGATGAAATCAGGTTTGAAACGACGAGAACAGAATCTGCAGAGATGGTCGCCTTGACCGCGTCTATCCGATTTTGCAAAGACGACTTGGCGGAGCCGTTCGGCAATGCGGATACGAGGGTCTGAGCGGCACTCACGGTTTCAAATGTACCAGAGCCTTCGGCGATCACCACCGAAGCGGTCGCTGCCACGATATCGATCGTCAATCGAATGATGTCGATCCGATTCTGCAGGGCGGACTTGGCGGAGCCGTTCGGCAATGCGGATACGAGGGCCTGGGCCACGCTCACGTTCTCCCTCGTGTCGGTACTTTCGGCGGTCGTTACCGAGGCCGTCGCCGCTGCGATATCGATCGCCAATCGGACGGCATCGAGCCGACTCTGAAGAGCCGTCTTGATGGAACCGCTCGGCAATGCGGATACGAGGGTCTGGGCCGCGCTCACGTTTTCGGATGTCCCTGAGCCTTCGGCGATCACTACCGAAGCGGTCGCCTCCGCGATATCGATTATCAATCGGACGGCATCGAGCCGACTCTGAAGAGCCGTCTTGATGGAACCACTCGGCAACGCGGACACGAGGGTCTGAGACACGCTCACGCTCTCCCGTGTCTTGGCGCTTTCGGCGTTCGCCACCGAAGCGGTCGCCGCATCGATCGCGGCAAGCTCGGCGTTCGTCGGCACTCCGGCCATCGCATCGATCGCGATCGTCCGGACAAGTGCGACCGCATTCGTATCGGATGAAAACTCTATCGCCGCATCCCCGACCACCTTGTAACCATTCAAAGCACCCCAATTTCCCTCAGAATAGTTCCCCGAGGAATAGCCGGCGAGTGCAGATCGCAGCGCCGCGTATGCGGACAGCTTTGCGGAATCCAATTCCGTCTGGACGGTCACGGTGACGGCATAGATCTGCGTCGTCCCATCGGCAGCCGTAACGGTATACTTGACGTTCCCGGGCACTGAGAAATCCTGAGACACTCCCGATGCCGGGCTGATGGAAACCCCTCCGTGATCGATGGTCGGAGCCAGACCGCGCACGTCGGTTCGGTATGCGACCATGGCCGAGATAGTGCTGTCTCCGACGGCGGTATACAGACTCACTCCGGGAAAACTGAATCTGGTAATCGATTTTGTGGAAGTGGGAAGATCACCCGAAGCATCAGCCACGGTCATTCTCCCAACAAAAGAACCCGGACCCACGGAAAAGAGGGCTGTCGACAATAAGACGAGTCCCGATATCCTTCCCACCAGCGTTGCCACTCCCTTGAAAGATCTCATGTGCCGCACTGTTTTTGTTTTTTTCACACGGTTCGATTCCGGACAAAAACAACCCAGAGCAGTTCGCTCGTGGTTGCGTGCCGATGTATGATGATGACTCTTGAAACATTCATATCCGCTTGCGCATGTGGCCATCCACAGTGAAAAATCGAGCGGAACATTCCGACACCGACACATCCGACATCCATACACCTTCATAATAGCAGAATCAGGATATTTGTACATTTTCAAACGTCCGTCGAGCCGACCACACCCCCCTGCTGAAAATCAAATCACATCACTGCTTGAAATAGAGGCCGAATCAGGCTATAATGACCTATCATCACGCTTATGAACGAATTATTTTCATTCTTTTTCGAGGACGCAAGTGCGAACGGCTCCATCAGCCGATCCGCTATTTGGACGTTTGTCCTTGTTTTTGTCGCGTACCTGCAGTTCCGAAAAGCCAATCACATCTCGAGTGCAGATTTTATCCATCGTCTCAAAAACGATTTCTTCAACAAGGAAACCCGGGAGATCTATTTTCTCTTCGAAAAGGACTATTTGCGCTACGACGAGGAGAACGAGATATTCGAGGTCGTGAAAATCGACGACAAGACCAAAGCGGAGCTCGGGATCACCCGGAAATTCTTCACGATTTACGAGGTCGACGATTTCCTGCTCGGTGACATCTACGATCTGGGCCTGTTCGAACAGAAAAGGATCATAGACATCGACTTGGTCTATGAGGAATTCGGCTATTACATCGCGACGGTCTGGGAAAACAAGGCCATACGATATTACATACATAACCAGCGGGAGGATCCGAGACACAAGGATGTCTACAACAAGCTCGACTATATCGGCATCAAATGTGAGCTCTATGGTGCGGCGAAACTGGCGAACAACCCGCTGTTGCTTTTCAGGATACGTGGAATTTTCAGCAAGATCTCTCTCAGAAAACTGGCAAATAAAATCAACAAGGCTAACGACTCCCTATGACAAATCCATCCGGACCCAAGAAAAAAGTGGGTGTAGACCTCGACGACGTCCTTCTCAACCTGAGCCCTGCGCTCTGTGCCTATCACAATGCCCGCCATGGCACGAACCTCGTCCGAGACGATATCAAGGACTACGACCTTTGGAACATCCTGGAGTGTTCGAAGGAAGAGGTATACGAGCTGGTCGAGGCATTCTACGATTCGCCGGAACACCTGGCCGCCCTTCCCGTTTCCGGCGCCCACGAGGCATTACAGGCACTTATGGAGCGATATGAGTTCGCCATCGTGACCGCAAAGCCGAAACGCCTCCGTGATATGACCCAGAAATGGATCGACCGGCATTTTCCAGGAATCTTCACGAGCATCCACTTCACCGGGAATTACCATCTGGATCCCACGATGAAACCCGGCAAGCGCGCAATATGTGAGGAGCTCGGCATCGGGATATTCATCGACGACGCGCTTTCCAACATACACGATCTCGCCCCGATCATGGACCGCGTATTCCTCCTCGATTCACCTTGGAACCGACAGGAAGTCCCCTACGATTCCGTCACACGGGTCTTCTCCTGGGACGACATACGGGAACAGCTCGGTGAAGAAAATACGAAAAGGGAGTATACTCTCGCTATATAATCATACGGACCTATGGAAGAACTCCTCAAAAAAATCGCGGAGCAGGACAAGAAGATCGACGCCATCTACGTCTCCGTCGAGAAGACGCGCACATATTTTCTGTGGACGATGATCGCGACCCTCATCGCGTTCGTGTTGCCGATTATCGGAATTGCCTTCATCGCGCCGTGGGTCATGCAGACCCTCACCTCCGCCTACATGATCTAGCCCGCGACGGATTCTCCCGGCCAAAAAGAAAAGCCTGACGTGCGATTGCGCATGGTCAGGCCTTTTTTTATTCGTGTGTGGCTCGGATTCCCTTTGTTCTCCGTTTTCAGGAGGATTTTTTTTCAAACACATCCAGCAGACGCGACGCTTCCTTGACCAGGACCGCCGACAGTTCCTTGTCCAAGAGACACAGTGTCGCCATCCGATACAGGGCGAGACGGGCGGAAACCTGTCTCATCGTTTCCAGCGAATTATACCGCAGTATGATGTCCGCTTCACGTACCGCCAATTTTCCACCGACATCGTCGGCAGGATTACAATGCTTCCTGCGGATGAGATCTATGAAATTCGTGACGGACTCCGCGAACTCAAGCAGCGCGGCCTCGTGAAATCCCCGCGAAACCTCATTGAAAATTTCCTTGTCCATCATGTTCCTCCTTTTTTTCGTTCACAAAAAATCGTATACGATTCGTTCCCGTTCAATATTCGAACCGCTCGAGCAGCGGCAACACCTCTCCCGCGACAAGACTCGAGAGCTTCCGGTCGGAAAAAGGATACACCGCGGCACAGCTGAGGATGACACGTGCATGTATCCTGATCTTCATCGCGTCGACCCTGTCGTTGAGCGCGTCATATCGTCGCACAACTTCACGTATCGACTCCTCCCTCCCGACATCCGCTTTCCCGACATAATCATACTGGCTCATGGCGATGGTCTCGATGAATTCCGCGACCGCATCGGCAAAATGAAGCAGATCCGGGTCGGAATACTTTTTTGAGATGACTCGTACGATATCATTTTTCATATTCATTCTCCGAATGTTTTGTTGTAAAAATACGGCTGGAAATCTCGACATCCGTGCGGTGAATTCCGAGACGACTCTCAGCTGAGACTTGCACAAAACACCCATTCCGTCAATGGGCAGTCTCCTCACAGCCATGTTCCGGTCATCCACGACACGGTCGGAAACGACCGTCACAGCGTCACTTCGACGATCTTCTTCCGCGACGAGGCACCCAAGATGATACACACACATGACGGAGCGACACCGAAGTGCGTCGCGAGCACTTTCATCAATCGACCATTCGCCTTCCCCTCCCGACTGGGCGCCTTCACGGAGACGACGAAACTCCCGTCATCTTGCGCGACGACATGCTCTTCTTTCGCATTCGGTTTCACCGTGACTGATATTTTCATATTCGTTCTTCAACCGGCGACCGTACGAGCCTTACGACACTATACCTTTACGAACATTGCAAACCGCTCCCCGCGTCTCACAGCTTCCCTTTCAATATCGCATTCCAAGCGTCCTCATCATTGCACGAGAATTTGTCATCGGCCGTGTAATAATGTCTCGACGGTCCGATACACCCGCCGTTTTCCTTGGCGAGCGGTGCGAGAAACGGCAGGAGAAAACCGACATTCTTCGAGACGAAATACGTATGCAGTCGTGCCGTCGCCGCGTGCCGGTCGACCTCATCCATCCGGGTCAGGACGCTCATGTCATCACCGATCACGCCGCTCCAATCATAATGGACGAAAACGTTCCTCGCTTTCTTGACGTACCGGTCGTTCCACAACAGCCCCCAACACCAGTCACCTTCTTTCTTCCACCAGCGCGAATAACACGGGCCGTTCTCGACCGTCCCTTCCGGAGACAGTCCGACACCGCCTTCGATGAAATCGAATTTCGACAGATATACGGGGTCGGTTATGTCGTTCGTCTGTGCACCGACCAGGATATCCATGTCATGCGAGGCCGCATACTCGCGCATGTCGGCGATGATATCGCTTATGGGCGACTTCGCGAGATCGTTCGTGTCCTGAAGATACACTTGTCCGAACATGAACACCTGCACGCCTCGATCGATCGCGCGACGCGTGATGAAACGGAGATACGCCTGGTATTCCTCGCTCGGAAGATACGGCTTACAGGTGTGTTCCCCCCAAAAATTCTTTGAACCGGAACGGCACATCTCCCCGAAGTCGAACTCGCGCCCCTCTTGCGGATACTCATAATGTGCCCTGATATCGATCGCTTCGGCGAGAAACATGCCCAGCACAAACCCGTCACGAAGATCCTTGCGGTTCTTGTCGATCGTCTCGAAGTCCGGCGGAGAGAGCCACGTCTCGATGGAACGGTGGAGATAATAGCAATCCGACCGGTTGATGAGACTGAGTGTCTTGCCATCGCCCGGGAAATCACCGTTCAAAAGACCGTCCGCGATACATCCCTGTTTCTTCATCCGATCTATCGACGGAAACGGCGGAGGCGGACCGAGCGTCTCCCCAAGGAGGCCTGTCGGCACGGGCGGAGTCTCCGGCAAAAGAGGCATCGTCTTGACCGTACTTGTTTCAGTCACGACAGACGGTTCCGGTTGCCCGACTGTCAGTTTCTCCCCTTCCAGGCGCGATTGTACTAAAAATGATGCCGAAACAACCCCGGCAAGCAAGGCCGGCACGATTACCATGTTCCTCGTTTTTGGTCGCCTAAAAAATGTCATATATGAAGAACAGTACTCCTATTATAACAGAAAACGGCTCCCCAGGTTTTCATTACCGGGAAGCCGCTTATCACAATCGCTTTCTATTCGCCCTTCGCGGCTTTTTCCCGCGATGCTTCCTGTTGGTCACGATAGAGATGCCATGCGCCGGGCAGGACCGAGGCAACCACGATCACGATCACGATCGGAAGGAGATACTTGTCGATATTCGGTACCCGTGTCCCGAGAAAATATCCGAGATAGACGAGTCCGATCGTCCACAATGCCGCACCGGCGAGATTGTACGCGAGGAAAACAGAATATTTCATCTGCGCCACACCGGCCAGAATCGGAGCGAAAGTGCGGACGATCGGCACAAATCGTGCGATCATGACCGTCTTGCCACCGTATTTGTCATAGAACCGTTTGGTCTTCTCCACATGATCCTTGCGGAACAGGAATGAGTCCTCACGGGAAAACAGTTTCGGCCCGACCCGTCGACCGAATTCATACCCGGCGATATTGCCGGTGAATGCCGCCACGAACAGGACCGCGGAGAGAAATACCGGACCGAAAAACCCCTGCGAGGCAAGAAATCCGGCGACGAAGATCAGACTGTCTCCGGGAAGGAAAAAACCGAGAAAAAGTCCTGTCTCAGCGAAGACGATACCGAACAGTCCCGCATACCCGGCCGTTTTTATGACCTCGATGAGATCGAATCCAAAATATTCCATAAAAAAAGAAACGAATTATTACGTGACCGTCAGTATCTCCATCCATGCAGTATACCCCATAATCAGCCATCCGTCACACCCCTCTTCATAAAATTCAAAGCCCGGAACGTATATGTTCCGGGCGTTTTTCAAAAAAGATCTGGGGCTGTGGCATTTCAATCAAGGCTTCTCATACGGTGTCAACAATTGTTTCACTACATGCTCAATCAGACCTTCGGACGATCGTATGACTCCTTGAGGAGTATCCCCATGATCAAAATGGAGTTTGTCATAGTCCTCAGGATGGATAATCCAAAATCTCATAGCATAGCCGAGTACCGGCAAGGAACCGAGATGATCCGCATAATCCCCTGACTTCAGTAACACATCAACCATCCTTCCTCCGGCCTCGATAAGCCGACTATGAACCGCTTCTTCCAGGTCCTTCTCCGTTATATGTCTTTTCTCCAAGAGAAACTTCAACAGAGGAGGTCTCGGATCCTCGCCCTTTGGACGCTCGATGAACCGATCAAACAATCTCAGATCTCCGATGATTTCCTCGATCATCGTTTTTTTCACCTTCTGACCGAACAACGGGGCACGTGGGTACGAAAGCGCGACATCCATGATTCACATGTTTAGAGTTGGAAAGGAACGAACACCAAAGAAGCATACAACAAAAGTGTATTTTTGTAAAGGCTCACACGCTATTCACTTCGACAGGCAAAAGAAAAACGCCCGGCGTATGCCGGGCGTTTTCGGGGACATGCAGTGTCGTGACCTTATTTGATCGTCACGGTCGCACCTGCGGCCTCAAGCTTCTTCTTCACTTCCTCGGCCTCGGCCTTGGCGATCTTCTCCTTGATCACTTTCGGGGCCGCGTCGACGAGGTCCTTGGCCTCCTTGAGTCCGAGTCCGGTCGCCTCACGAACCGCCTTGATGACGTTGATCTTCTGATCACCGATCGCGATGAGCTCGACGTCGAATTCGGTCTTCTCCACGACCTCCTCGGCTGCCGCACCGCCCGCTACCGCGCCCATGACCATCGGGGCTGCCGCTGATACACCGAACTTCTCCTCGAGCACCTTCACGAGCTCAGACAGGTCGAGCACGCTCATCTTCTCGATTTCCTCGACAAGCTTCACGAACTTCGCCGGCACCACTACTACCTCTTTTTCTTCTGACATAGTCTTGTATGACTAATGAATTACATTTTCCTATAGCCCCATTGCTACACTGTCGGATGACTGAACCTTTTTTCAATCGTCTGACAGCGCAACAATGAAACCCTTGAAACCGAAATTAGGAGACCTTCGAATCCGATACCGCCTTCAACACCCTGACAAAACCGGAAATGTTGGCTTCCAATGTCCGGACGAACGAGGCGATCGGTGCCTGGAGCGTACCGGCGAGTATGCCGCGCATTTCGTCTTTCGAAGGGAGTTTCGCGAGCGCGTTGACTTCCGCAGCCGTAAGGCTCTTTCCTTCGAGCGCACCTCCGACAATCGTCAGATTGGTGTTCTTGTTCGCTTTCACGAAATTGGCGATTGTCTTGGCCGCCGACACTTCGTCTTTCGCGAATGCCACACCGACCTGTCCCTCGAGTTTCTTCGCATCGACATCGATGCCCGCCTCCCGAAGCGCGATATTGAGAATCGTCTTTTTCAGGACCTTGAAACGGGTACCGTCCTTGCGAAGCTCACTACGGAGTGCGGAAAGCTGCTTGACGGTCACGCCCTTGTAATCCGAGAAGACGATTGACTTCGCAGCCTTCGCCTCGATGACGATTTCCTTGAGGAGTGCCTCCTTTTCTGCTCGTTTCATCATACGGTTCTTCAAATAAAAAAATCTCCGGTGTGAACCGCAGATCAGGAAAGGTCGCGAATCGCGACCGGCTCCTCATGGGGACTTCCAGGCAGCTTTCGCCACCACGCCCCATTTCTGCGGAATCCGATATGTATTGTATGTCCCAGAATACCTTTTTCCGGGACGACCGTCAACTACTTCGTTGCCGCTTCCACGACTGTTTCCGGCTTCACTTCAGCCTCCACAACCGCCTCCGCGACCACTTCCACAACCGGTTCTTCCTTCTTTACCGGACGGACCATCTTGATGGCGGTCTTCTTTCCCGTGACCACACCCTCCTTCACGAGGAGATTGTGTACCGAGTCGGACGCCTGAGCACCAAGCCCGATCCAATGAAGGATACGTTCTTTTTTGAGCACGACAACCTTGGAATGAGGATCATAGCTGCCGAGAACTTCGACATGACGATGATTCGGGGCCTTGGCCTTCTCTTGGAGCGCGATACGGAATGACGCGCGGTTCTTCTTGCCGGTACGGTTGAAACGGATGGTAAGCATAGTGGCTATAAAAACGAAAAAAGACGGTCACTGACTATCAAAAAGCATCATACCGCAGGAAAGGAACCCTGTCAACCCGCTTTATTCCCACCCGGATCATGGGACAGACTCTCCACGTCCCCAATGCGCAAAGACAGCACCTGGGAAGAGCCGTCGTCACCCATGGTCACGCCATACAGGAGCCCGGCTTGTCGCATGGTTTCACGGTTATGGGATATGACGATAAATTGGGTCCGCTCGGAAAGCTCGGATAGCACCTTGCTGAAACGTTTCGAATTCGCCTCGTCGAGCGCGGCTTCGACTTCGTCGAGGACGGCGAACGGCGGAGGATTATGAGAGATGATCGCAAAGAGGAGCGCGAGTGAGGTAAGCGAACGTTCCCCGCCGGACAATGCGGAGAGATTCGTGATCTTTTTCCCGGGCGGGCAGGCGAAAATCTCGATACCGGGCGCCTCCGCAGCGGCGTCTTCCTCGGGGATATCACTGTCCTCGTCCGTCCCGACGATGCGACGGGACTTCGGCTTCGTCCGTATGAGTTCAGCTTTGCCTCCATTGAAGATGAGTGCGAAGTAGTGCTCGAATTTTTTTGCGATCTCACCGAACGCCGAAGAGAATTCATTCTCGATACGCTCGTCCATTTCCTTGATGACCGTTTCGAGCGACAGCATCGCACTTCTGAGATCGGCCGATTCGGTCGAGAGAAACGTGAACCGCTTGTCGGTCTCCCCGTATTCCTCGGCTATGAGCGGGTCGATGGCACCGATACGTTCCACTTCGCCCTTGAGCCGGATAATATCACGAGTAAGCGTATCGCGATCTCGTGATTCCCCGTCCCAGGTCAATTCGCGGACATCCGTCCGAAGTTCCTCGCGGACCTCGTTGATCAGGTCTTCCTCGCGGACTTCCACCCGTGCCAGTCGGACTTTCACATCGTTCAACCGGTCCTTTGCCGAAGACAGCTCGCGATCCTTTTCGCGAACCTGCCGTTCGATACGGAAATACCGTTCTCGGGCTTCGCGACCCTTCTCCCGTTCGGCAGTGAGAGCCGTTTCCTTTTCGGTTATCAATATTCGGATCGCCTCCGAGCGCTTCCCGAGAGCCTCCTTCTCAGCAACGTATGTCGAAAGTCTGGCGTCACTCTCGCGTTTCTCATTCTCAGGAAGGGAGATGATGACTTTCTCCGTCACCTTGCCCGCCTCCACTTTCACGTCGAGATCGACAAGTTCCTGTCCGATGGCGCGCGCGAATTCCCGGATATCCTGGATATCCTCGAGTTTTTCAACAAGTCCGAGTCGATCGAACAAGGTATTCTGATTCGTGCGAATCACATCGAGCGCCTTTCGTATATAACCGAGATCGACGGGTATAGTCCTGATTTCCTCGCGGTCCTTCTGACGCTCGCGCTCCGCCTCTATCCGTCCCGACATGATGGCCGCTTCACGTTCGACAGTATTGAGCTCATCCCGAAAACGATTCGCGTCCTGTGACAACGCGTCTTGCTGACCGCCGTCCTCAAGCGTTCCAGTAAGCGTGGCGACCTCTTCACGAAGCGTATCCGTCTCACGCTCGAGCATCCCCGACGCCCGGGCGAGGTTTTCACGCTCCTGTGACAATCCACCCCGTTCACCCTGAAAAGAGTGCCACAGGAACCCGTAGAGCTCGAGTTGTCTCGACAGCAACCGCGCGGCGACGTCCTTCCCCTGCAAAGCACGTTCCGCCTGACGACGGAGCATCTTGAGGTGCGGTTCGATCTCGATCAGGAGCGTATCGACGCGGGCCAGGTTCTCTCTTGTCGAGGCAAGTTTCCGCAGGGCGCGTTCCTTCTGTATCTGATACTGTTTGACCCCGGCTGCATCCTCGAAAATAGAACGGCGTTCCGAAGCGGTCGCATTGAGGACAGCATCGCTCATGCCCTGCGTGATGACGCAATAGCTGTCTTTGCCGATACCGGACTTAGCCAACAGATCGACGATGTCGAGCAATCGGACTTTGGCTCCGTTGATGAGAAACTCGCTCTCCCCGCTCCGGTGCAGTTTGCGTCGTATGGAGACCTCCTCGTACTCGATCGGGATGCGATGATCGTGATTCTCAAAATGGAGCGTGACCGACGCGCTCCCCACCTTGCCACGTTTTGCCGTCCCGCCGAATATCACGTCCTCGGACTTCTTGCCACGAAGGTTCTTGGATGATTGTTCGCCGATAGCCCATCGTATCGCATCGGCCACATTGGACTTGCCCGACCCGTTCGGGCCCACGATTGCCGTGATACCGAGCTGACGGATCGCACCGGCATCGCCCGGAGCAAAGTCAAAAACCGTCCGATCGGCGAACGATTTGAATCCTGAAATTTCAACTTTACGTAAAAACATCGGGGAAGATCAGTGAAGAAAAGGTCCGAAATCAGCAATGGTGAATATAAGACAAAAAATCCCTTGCTTGGGCAATCTCTTCTCATTCCACGTATCTCCCCCGATTATACCAGATATGCCAAAAAGGCTCCACTTCAAAGATGACCGAATTATTGATGAGAAGCGGTGAACAAAAAGACTAAAATCATAAAAAGAACAGCAACTACGCCCCAATATAAAACAATCCATGTCAATCGTTTCATTCGATCCGAATCATTGCGGGAATATACGGCCCCACAGCGGTATATGAGTACGTTCAAAACAGAAAAGAAAAGGGCATTCAAAAACAAAGCAGGCGTGAGAGAGGGTATGATATCAGAGCTAAAAGAGACAAGAGAGCAACTTCCCTGAAATTCCCATCTGTAGTCTGGTTTTCTTCCATTTATCCGCATGCCCGAAAACAACCACGTATCATACGTTCATAGCGGGCATCACAAACATCGTAGGACGAGTAGCAATAATAATTCGACTACCATCAGAGGAAAGTTGTGTGAAGGAAACAGAGAATTCGCAGACACAATACCGGCGCCAAGCGACAAAAAAACGATTGAAGAAATGTACCGATGATACGCGACCGCGTATTATCGGTACAAACTGAAATACGGAGAAGGTACTAAAAAAACAGGCCTGAACCCGTTTTCCTTTCACCTCGTATAATTCTCCGCCAGTCGCGGATCATCTCAGTGGCACGCCCCGTAACATCGTGAGGTCACGATCACTGGGTATACTTTCAACTTATGACTTTCGACTTTATGGACTGTCTACTGCCAGCCCTTTTCTTTGATCCCTTCAGCGGCGGCATTTCGCTGGGCTTCCTGCTTGGACGCGCCTTCACCTTCGGCTATCAGGCTCTCACCGAGAAAGACGCCGGCCGTAAAGTGACGATCGTGATCCGGCCCCCATTCTTTCATGATGCGATATGACGGCGTGATGCCGGTCTTTTCCTGCGATACTTCCTGGAATCGGCTCTTCGGGTCGGTATACAGGCCACTCTCGATCACTCTCGGCAGTTCCGAAATGATATTGGCATCGATAAATTTCTTGGCGGCGTCATACCCCTGGTCGAGATAGAGCGCACCGATCACGGCTTCGATTGCATTCGAAAGAAGCCACATACGGGCACGGCCGGTATCCTTGGCCTCGCCTTTGCTCATAAGCAGGAAATCACCCAGACCGATTCTGAAAGCGATCTCGGCAAGGATTTCCCCATTCACGATAGCGGCACGGAAGCTTGTCAAATCCCCTTCCGGATTCGGAAAGTTGAGATAGAGATGATCCGTCACGATAAGCTCGAGAACGGCATCCCCGAGAAATTCGAGGCGCTCATTGTGCTCCAGTTTGTATCCACGGTGCTCGTTCAAGTACGAACGGTGCGTGATTGACTCCTGAAAAAGGTCACGATTGCGCATTTCTACGCCGAGTAATTCGGAAAACTTTTTGTAGTCAAAAATGTTGTCCATATGATTCATGAATCAAGTGAGAGACATGATGGAAAAATATAACTCCTACCCGACCACCGGAGTATCGTCGCCGACTGATTCCGAAACGACCGTATCCGATTTCGGCGCGACCGGCGGTTTCCCGACCTGCTTGCCTTGCCACGATTCAAGTCTCTCTTTGCGCTTCTCCGAGGAATCGTCCTTCATCGGCTCACCCATTTCACGATAGATCGTTCCCAAGACACCGTTCACGAATTTCGGCGAGCTGTCGGATCCGAATGATTTCGCGAGTTCGATAGCCTCGTTGATGGCGACCTTCGGGGGAACCTCGTCATAGTCCCCGAACAGAAGTTCGAAGATACCGAGACGGAGGATGGAACGGTCCACGGAAGCGATCTGTTCGAGTGGCCACTCCGGGGCACACTTCTCGATAAGCCGATCGATCGTATCATGTTCCTTCACGACGCCTTCCACCAAACGGGATGAGAAGCCTCCTCCTTCGAGTCCGGGTGCGAACTCGAGCAGGTTGTGCTTCACGATATCCAGAGCGATATCCTCCGGGCATCCCTTGAAATCCCACTCGAAGAGGGATTGCATGGAGACGGAGCGTTGCAGATGACGGTTTGCCATATGAAAGGAACAATGTTTGTTAGTGTTCTCAAAAAGAAAGAAAGGCGGTTACTCCGCTTTCTTCGCTTTTACGAGTTTCGGGAGAGCCTTTTTGATGACGACGCGTCCGCGATATTCGCCGCATTTCGGACACGCGTGATGGGGAAGAATCGGTGCCGCACACTTCGGACACGTAACGGTCTTCGTCGGGGTCATCTCCAACTCGCGACGGGCCCGGTCCCTTCGGTGTCGTGTGTGTCGTTGCTTCGGCAATGCCATAACAATCTGCTAAAAACGGATAAAACCAGACTTCTACAACTCTTTGGAGGTTGTCTTACGTCTTATATCGAGTAATACACCACATTCGTCCTCGATTCTCGCAGTGAGGCGTAAAATAAGCTACTAAACCAAAGTAACACTCTTCTTTGCGCTTGGCAAGTGTCCGGGTTCCTTTCCTATCTCAACGGAGACTCTCCCGGCAGACTCTGATCCGAATCCGGTCCATACGACTTCATAAACCCGTCCATGATGGAGAGCAACCGACGCGTCACCGGACCGACTTCGCCGTTTCCGACCGGATATGAGTTCACCTGGACAATCGGGACGATAAGCTTGTTCGAAGCCGTAAGGAATGCCTCGTCACAGGAACGGAGGTCTCCCTCGAAGAGTCCGTGCTCCTTCACCTCGATACCGGCACCCTTTGCGAGACGGACGACGAGGTTCCTCGTCACACCGGAACGGGGTCCATGACCCGTTGTCCGGATCTCACCGTCTTTGACGATGAAAAAATTGCTTGTAGACGCCTCGAGCACCTTGCCACCATGCACATAGAGGATCTCGACCGCATTCTCGGCAAGTTTCCGTTCACGCTCCTTGAGAGGCACGATGAAATCCGCCGTCCGGGAGCTCGGCAATGTGCGCCGATAGCCGAGTGTGATCACCTTGCCACCCTTTTCGTACAGTTCCCTCGGCAACGGAGCCGTTTCCTCGATCATCACACAAAACGTCTCATCCCCTTCGGGAAGGAAACCATTTTCGCTCGGACCTCCGGACAATACCGTCCGGACGATCATCGTCTCATAATCATGACGACGGATCAGCTCCCGAACGATCTCCCTCGCCTCGTCAGCCGAAACAGGCACCTTCAAACCGAGGTCGGACGAGGACCGCTCAAATCGTTTCCAATGCTCATCAAACAGAAATGGCTCACCGTTCACTACCGGCATCACGTCATACACCGCATACCCCCGCAAAAACCCGAGGTCTCGCGGACTGATATGCGCATCTTCCACGGGCACTACTTTCCCATTGAAATGACAATATTTCGACATATGCTTTCGTTACGAATTCCTACAAGAGCCACTGTGGAGTCCGAATACAGACCGTATACAGACCAATGGCTCAAAAGGGCAATAAAAACGATACGATGGTAAAAAAAAGACAGGAATACTCCAGCGCGCCTATTATAGACACAAAACCGATAATAATGAAAGGGGCACCGGCGTTCCTTGCCTCAAGTGACGATTTGAACGATACTATGGGAAAAGAATGGATTCATACCAAAATCATATGTCACATACTGTCTTTTCCGAAAATATCATTTTTTTTGACGCTGAATTCACGTCGCTTCATCCCAAGAACGGAGAGATTCTCTCGGTCGCGTTCGTGAAACCGTCCGGCGAGGAGCTCTATCTCGAAATCACGCGTGACCGCGCCCTGTCGGATGAATGGGTCACGGCGAACATCCTGCCGATGCTTGATGGAAACGGGATTTCTCCCAAAGAAGCCTGCGACAAGATCAGGGAGTTCATCGGCAAAGGAGAACCGTATCTCGTCTCCTATGTGAGCCATTTCGACACCGTCTTCGTCCACAAACTCTTCGGCGACAGCGAGCGTCCCTTCAGCCGATACCCGATCGATTTCGCTTCCATGCTCTTCACAGCCGGATTCAACCCGTCGAACCTGCTCGAAAACGACCGGCTTCTCTCCGAAGCGATCGGTGTCGAACCGTCGACGCACCGCCGGATGCACCATGCGCTGAATGATGCGCAACTCCTTCATGAAACGTACGGGAAACTCCTCCGATATATCCAGAAATAGTCACAAGTCGAAAGCCTGAAATCCATCAAAGGCTGTACGGTTTTTTGATGCGATGGACCCTGCACAGTCGTGAAACACGACCACGGGGCATGCTTTATGAACTATTTCAACAAATTCCTGTTCACGTTCTCCGGAACGGAATAGAAGACCGGTTTGAAACTCATACGATGGATCGGACAGGCGCCGAATCTTTTGAGTGCGTCCATGTGTTCCTTGGTCCCGTACCCCTTGTGTTTTGCGAATCCGTACACCGGATATACCGTGTCATATTCTGCCATCATCCTGTCCCGCGTCACTTTGGCGATGATCGATGCCGCCGCGATAGACCGTACGAGCGCATCCCCGCCGACCACCGTTTCCTGCGCGACGGAAAGATTCGGGATTTTCTGATTCCCGTCTACGAGAAGCAGGATTCCGGAATCCGTCACTCCGAGCGTCTTCCGAAGGTCGGTCACCGCATCATTCATGGCGAGGAACGTGGCCTGTAGGATATTGACGCGATCGATCGTCTCGGCCGTCACGATACCGATGCCGATCTGGAAATGCTCCCGTATGAAATCATACATCTCCTCACGCTTCTTTTCGGAAAGCGTCTTGGAATCGCGGACAAACCGGAATTTCTTTTCCAATTCTTCCGCCACGGCAAACGATGTCTGATCGCGATACGACGCCGCGGCCGCCACGACCGGCCCGGCCAACGGTCCCCTGCCCGCCTCGTCGATCCCGACGATGATCATTCCGCTGGGCGAGTGTCTCAGCTTTTCAAAATCGAAGAGTGATTCTGGGGTCATACGGTTGAAAACAGGGCTAAGAAGGGTTATCTGACACCAGTATACAACCACACCGGCCTTTTCCGCGAGGATGACAGGAAACGGCCCCCGTGATATCCTGGAGAGGAAGTAATCTTCCTCGCGGAAGCCAGGGCGCAAGCCGGCGTACGGGGGAAGCGCAAAAATATGGCCACTACTATCCGATCATCTCGAGCGTCTCTTCCTATCCGGACAGGCGTTTTTTATTTTCCCATTCCCGACTTTCGACTCTTAATTCCCCTCCTTGTCTCCATTCCCGATTTTGACTATAGACTTTCGACTTTCGACTTGTAACTATTCTCCGACTTTCGACTTTCGACTTGTAACTATTCTCCGGCTTTTCACTTTAGACTCCTCCTTATGTCCGATTTCGTCCACCTCCACGTCCACTCCCATTTCTCGCTTTTGAACGCCCTGCCCAAGGTCGACGACCTTATCGCGGAAGCGAAAAAGTACGGGATGACATCGCTTGCACTGACCGACACGTCCAACATGTATGGTGCGGTCGAGTTCTACGTGCATGCCAAGGACGCCGGCATCAAAGCCATCATCGGCGTCGAGCTCTATGTCGTGAAAGATCACACGAGCAAAACCTCGTCTCCCGACGACCGACCGAGAAACACCATCGTCCTGCTTGCGAAAAACGAGCGTGGTTATCTCAATCTTCTCCAACTCATCTCGATCGGCCAGCTCGACGGATTCTATTACAAGGCCCGCGTCGACAAGGCCCTGCTCAAAAAATACGGTGAGGGACTCATCGCCCTTTCCGGCAACATGACCGGAGAAATACCAGCGAACCTCATCTACGACAATTACGAGGCTGCCAAGGCGATCGCCCTCGATTATCAGACCATATTCGGCGAAGGCAACTTCTATCTCGAACTCGGTCCGAACGTCGACTTCGAGAGTCAGGCGGCCGTCAATGCGGGACTGCGCCAGATGAACGAGGAAACCGGCATCCCGCTCGTAGCGGCAGCCGATTCCTTTTACCTGCGACCCGAAGACCGCGATACGCACGACATCCTGCTCTGTATCCAGAACAACTGGACGGTGAACCAGGAAAATCGTCCCCGGATGACCCACCTCGATCTCTCTTTCCGGAGTCCGCAAGAGATGGAAGAACTGTTCAAGGATTATCCCGGCGCGATCGAAAACACCAAAAAAATCGCCGATGCCTGCAATGTGAAGATCCGTCTCGGCGAGACGCAACTCCCTCATTTCGACGTGCCCGAAGGCAAGACCGATGAGACGTACCTGCTCGAACTCTGCGAAGAGGGGCTCATACGGCGATACGGGGAAGGGACGATTCCCGCCTCGCATCGTGAGCGCATGGATTTCGAACTCGATGTCATCAAGAAGACCGGTTTCGCGTCATACTTCCTCATCGTCCAGGACTTCGTGAACTGGGCGAAGTTGAATGGCATCGTCGTGGGACCAGGCCGAGGTTCGGCTGCCGGATCACTCGTCGCCTACCTGACCGGCATCACAAACATCGACCCGATCAAATATGACCTCCTCTTCGAGCGGTTCCTCAACCCGGAACGTATCTCGATGCCGGACGTCGACATGGACTTCGCCGATGACCGTCGGGACGACGTGCTTGAATATGTACGGGAGCGGTTCGGACGCGATCATGTCGCACAGATCATCACCTTCGGGACCATGGCGGCCAAAGCGGCCATCCGGGATACCGGGCGGGCACTGGGCTTCCCGTATTCCTTCTGCGACCAGATATCGAAACTCATACCGATGTTCACGTCGCTCTCGAAAGCCGTGGAGGAAGTTCCCGATCTCAAGACGCTCTATGAGGGCAATGCCGACGCGAAGCGCATCATCGACACCGCACGCAAGCTCGAAGGCAATGCGCGGCACGCGTCGGTTCACGCCTGTGGCGTCGTCATCACCAAGGACCCGGTCACCGCATATTCCCCGTTGCAGAAAGTGGCCGGTCACGGCGATTCGGCTGTCACGCAATATGCCTCGTCATCCAAGCTTTCCGCAGTAGAGAAGATCGGCCTCCTCAAGATGGACTTCCTCGGACTCAAGAACCTCACCATCATCCAAAACACCGTCCGCATCATCCGCGCACTCGACAAGTTCCCAGACTTGGCGGAGCGGATCGGCATCGACCCGGTGACCGGATCAGCATCCGATGTGATGGATCATATCCCTCTCGACGACGAGAAGACCTACACACTCTTGCAGGAAGCCCGCACGACCGGCGTGTTCCAGCTCGAATCCAACGGCATGAAACGCTATCTCAAACAGCTCAAGCCGACCGTGTTCGAGGATATCATCGCTATGGTCGCCCTGTACCGTCCGGGACCGATGGACTATATCCCCGACTTCATCGACGGCAAGCACGGACGCAAGGAAATCAAATATCTCCATCCCAAACTCGAACCGATCCTCCGCAATACCTACGGTGTCGCGGTCTATCAGGAACAGCTGATGCAGATCGGTCGCGATCTCGCAGGGTTCTCCTTGGGCGAAGCGGACGTGCTCCGAAAAGCGGTCGGCAAAAAGATCAAGGAACTCGTCGCCGAACAGCGCGAGAAATTTATCATCCGTTGTATCGAGAACGGCATCCAGAAAAAGATCGCGGAGAAAGTCTTTGCCTTCATCGAACCGTTCGCCGGATACGGATTCAACCGGTCCCATGCCGCCTGTTACGCACTCGTCGGATATCAGACCGCCTTCCTCAAAGCGCATTATCCGGCGGAATTCATGGCTGCCCTACTGACAAGCGATCAGAGCGACACCGACCGCATCGCCATCGAGGTCGAGGAGAGCCGGCAGATCGGCGTCGAAGTCCTCGCACCGGACGTGAACGAGAGCTTCGAGGAATTCGCCGTGATACACGGGGAGGACGGCCACGATCGCATCCGGTTCGGACTGAACGCCGTCAAAAATGTCGGCAAACCGGCCGCACTCGAAATCGTCCGCGTCCGGAAGGAGCACGGGAGCTACAAGACACTGGAAAGCCTTCTCGAAAATGTACGGAGCAAGGATCTCAACAAGAAATCACTC
The DNA here is from genome assembly GCA_903859375.1 of Candidatus Moraniibacteriota bacterium. Classification (GTDB taxonomy): domain Bacteria; phylum Patescibacteriota; class Minisyncoccia; order Moranbacterales; family UBA1568; genus JAAXTX01. Next base: position 2,671 of record CAIOMK010000033.1, on the reverse strand, counting down.
GAAGCACTCGCCAAGGTCGGCGCACTCGACGCTTTCGGGGAACGGAATATGCTCCTTTCCAATATCGACGCCATCCTCTCGTTCTCCAAAAACATCGACAAGATCAAAGACTCGCATCAGGACAGCCTCTTCGGCGGGCTCTCTCTCGACAAGCCGACCATCCGCTTCGTCCCGCCTGCGCGCCCCTCGACGAAGAAGGAGCGTCTCGCATGGGAGAAGGAGCTGATCGGACTCTACATCTCCGACCATCCGGTCTCGGACTATGATGACTATCTGAAAGAGGTCGCGACACCGGTCGCCTCGATAGAAAAACTCGCGGACGGCGCGACGGTCCGCCTCGGCGGTGTGGTTGCCACGTCCAAGAAAATCCTTTCCAAAAACGGTCAGCCGATGTATTTTGTCGGTATCGAAGATCTCACGGGACGGATCGAAGTCCTCGTATTCCCCCGTGTCGCGGCCGAGACCGAGACATTGTGGGCGGAGGACGGTATCATCGTCGTCGAAGGAAAAGTGAACCGTCGGGACGGATCGACCAAAGTCATGGCCGAGTCCGGACAAAAGCTCGACGAGGCCGAAGTGGACCGATACCGGTCGCTCAAATTCACCCGCGAGAAGAATCGCAAACCGGAACGGCAAAACGGTTCCGATCACAATACGGTACCCGGCCCGGAAGAACAGATCACGATCGCCCTCGACGAAGCATCCGCCGCCGCCGCGCTCGGCGAACTCTCTTCACTCTTCGGTGCTTTGCCGAAAGGTCTCACGCGGATATTCCTGTCGGTCGCCGGACAGACCGTGCGCACCGCGTTCTCGGTCACGATCGACGACGCGACACGGGAACGGCTGGTCACGATGCACGGGGTACGGGGTATCAGATGACGATAAGGAGTTCGTAACGTTTATAAAGTTATAAAGTTTGTAAGGTCAAAGATTGATCCCGATTTCAAAATTCGAAATTGATCGCTGTCGTCGTCTCTTATTTTTCACTTTTCGCTTTGCACTTTACACTTTACACTTCATGTTTATGACTATTCCTGTCATCGTCGGGCCGACCGCGTCGGGAAAATCAGACTTCGCTATCAAACTCGCCCATGAAATCGGTGGCGAGATTATTTCCGCCGACTCGCGACAGGTGTATCGCGGGATGGATATAGGGACAGGAAAAATCCCAAGGGATTTTCCTGTCCAGTCAGAAAGTCGAAAGTCGAAAGTCGAAAGTCATTGTGCTACATTCGTTTCGGGCGGAATTCAGCATCATCTGCTCGATATCGCGTCACCGAAACGGTCCTATACCGTCACGCACTTTCTCCGTGATGCGAAAGAGGCAATCGCGGACATACGGAAGCGTGGCAAGGTACCGATCATCTGTGGCGGGACGAGCTTCTGGATCGAGGCACTCGTCTTCGATACCGAGTTCCCCGAAGTGAAGCCGGACCCGGCTCTCCGCAAACAACTCGCGAAACTGACGGCACCCGAGCTGTTCACGTTGCTTTCCGAAAAGGATCCCGACCGCGCGGAAACCATCGACCGGCACAACAAGGTCCGTCTCATACGCGCGCTCGAAATCATCGCGACCCTCGGAAAGGTTCCAGACAACAGTCACGAGTCAAAAGTCGAAAGTCGAAAGTCAGAGGATTTTCAGTGTATTGGGATCGATTTGCCGAAGGACATACTGCATGGACGCATTGAAAAAAGACTCAAAGAAAGGCTTGAACAAGGTATGATTGAGGAAGTGAAACGGCTTCATGAACAAGATGGGCTGTCATGGAAACGCCTCGACGGCTTCGGCCTCGAATACCGATGGTGTACCCGATTTCTCCAAGGCACCCTCTCCCGCGAAGATATGGAAACGGCACTCCTCAAAGACAGCCGGTATTATGCCAAACGTCAGATGTCATCGCTTCGCCGACTCGAACGCCGTGGTATACATATCGACTGGCGCCACGATTGAGACGAAAACACTCCCCGTATGGGGAGTGTTTTTGAAATATCCTTCAATCGAGAATCCCACATTCAAGTCGCCAATGTGAGACGCGATTCATACTCCGCATTTTTCACCACTTACACGCCCAACGGACCTCCGCTCTTGATCCGTTCCGCGCGCGCGGCGGCATTCGCCTCGTCGGTCGAAATACTCTCCTTATCCGCAAGCTGTTGAGCCTCCCGCTCGGCGGTCTCATTCACGGTCGGTTCGGCCGGCTCGACCGACTGCGGTCGTTCCACTGCCGAACCCTCGCCGGAAGCCTCTTTCCCCATCTCTTCTTGCAATGCTTTCGCCCACTCGGCGAGCGCCGGCAATTTATCGAATTCGAAATTATCGGCAGCCTGTTTGATCTCCTTATTTATCGTGTTCAATCGTTCCTGCGCCGACGACTTCTGATCTTCTTGTTCCGGCACGGAATCTTCGGGAGAAAAATCCATATGAGTACGTTTACTGCTTATATTCAGTCATTATAAACTGTTTTTCCCATGAACACCAAGTCAGAGATGACATGATAAATAACGGGCCGGGCACGTTTTGCCATCCTCCCAGTCCACTTTTTTCTGTACATTGGAAATTGGTTATCGCTCTCCGTTCCCGTTCCCGTTCCCGTTCCCGTTCCCGTTCCCGTTCCCGTTCCCGTTCCCGTTCCCGTTCCCGCTGTTGACTTTCGACTAGTGACTTGTGACT
>CAIOMK010000032.1 GCA_903859375.1 Candidatus Moraniibacteriota bacterium | reverse complement strand
TTTCGCTCCCGGCGACCGGCAGGACCCACCTGAGCCGTTCTTCTTGTATCGTTTCCGACATATGGATTGACATATTTGGCTGGGATGAGGGATGACCCCAGAGCCTAGCAAAAACCGCCATATGTGTGTACACATTACCGCTCATCATTGACAAAAAACTTACTTCGTAGCATAATGTCTCGGCAAAACGATATCCCCAATAACGAATCGAAAAAGGAGGATCCGGTGGAGAAACTGTCAGCGTTCCTTAAAAAATTCTCTGCACCGAAATACAAGATCGTCTCTTGTCATGAAGAGAACGACGGCACCCTTGTCATGGAAGCCGTCGACCGATTGATGACGATAGACGGGGAAAAAAGGGTGACGTATCGGAGTCGGACCCAGTACGCGATCAAGGAAGAGGGCGTGTTCATACCGTCATACCGGCATGGATACCATTCCGCTTCCTCTATTACGATCGAGTTCCTGTCGAACGATCACTTGTGGCTGAAAATGACACTCTCAAACGAGTTGTTCGAAGGCCGACCGATGATGATCGTGCATCAGAAGCTACCGCCATGGCCGTCACTCGTGCTCGCAAGAGACCACGATAAGGTCTATTGCAATTCACACGAGGTTTCGACACAGTTCATGGAATTCGAGCTATCGAAATATCATCAGATATTTCAGACCGAATCCCGACTGTTGGAGGTCGCAAAACACACGAAAGAAAGGCTGCTCAGACTTGAGCAGGAACGCAGACGACGTATCAAAAATATCAAAAAAATCAGACGACGACAGCCCGTCCTGATGTGAAAGAAACGACAAAGCCTCGGAAAGGAATTCCGAGGCTTTTTCATGTGTCATTTCCTTTCGGTCACGGCTATTCCCCGTCGGGAAGCTCGAGGGCGCGTACTTCCGGCAACGCAGTGGAACCGATGATCCCCTGCAGATCCCCATACATGCCGGCGGTGTTCTCCATAACCTTCTCGATCTGCTTGTCCCGCTTGCCCCAGATCTTCTGCATGACCCTCTTCTCCGTATCGAGTTCGCTTTTCATATCCGCGAAGGCGGTCACGATATTTTCGATCCTGTTGCGGAACTGCGTTCCCGACAGGTACGCGTAGAGCATTTCCATCTTCTCGTTCTTGCCGATGCCCGACTGCCGGACACCGCTGATCTCCTGCAGATGCAATCTGAGTATGGCGGCCAGCGGCTCCGCATACCGGTTGTCACAGACCCAGACCCCGTCCTTGAGACCGAAGTCCTTGATCGTCTCCGGCAATATGCGCGTCACGAGGATACACACATCCGCCTGCGCGGCGCCCTGATCTTCCTTGAGTTTTTTCACCCATCCGTCGCTCCATGCCTTGGTGCTCTTCGATTCCCACAGGATGACGCCCATTTTCTGACCGAATTTCGAATGGACCGTCTGCACGAGGTCGGCGCCCTTGATACCGGTCGGCACGTCTTCGATCGTATCCGAAGGGAACGAGGCTCGCAACATGTTTCTCAGCTCCTGTTCCTGCGCATCGCCCTGCACCTGCATCGAACCCTGCTCGCTTTTCCGCCTCAATTCCTCGATAGTCTTCTTCATCTGATCGAGCTGGGTGTCCTTCTCGCTCATCTTCCGCTGATGTTCCGTGTCCGCCTCCTCTTTCGCCTGTCGGGCGACTTTCTCTTTCTCCTCGTCCAATCGTCGTTGCATCGTCACCTCCTGATTCTTCTTCTCTTCCTCGACCTCGCGCATCTTCTTGCGCAATTCCAATTCGCTCTCGCGATAGACTTCGAGCTTCTTATTGCTCTCCTCGTTACGGGCTTCCATATCCTTGAGCTCCGTCGACAGCTTCTCCGTAGCCTCGGCTTCCGCCGTCTTCTTCGCTTCCGCCAACAGGGAGGAGCGTTCCGCTTGTATGCGCTTCTCGAAATCCTGTTCCTGCAACCGTGCTTTCTCGGCCAGGCTCGTCCGATCACGTTCAAGCGCTTCCTCGCGTTTCATGAATTCGTCCTCTTTCCGCTTCGTCTCTTCGGACACTTCTTTCTGCAGGCTTTCCTTGATCTGCCTCGAAAGCGCTTCCGTCAACGGGATACCGGTCCCGCAATTCGGACAGACGATCGTCTGTTCATCCATATGGTTCGTGGAAATGATTATGTACCGTCCCAGCATGACATCCGTATCGGATTCGGGCAACCTTCCGTGCGAGGACCCTATCCCGACTTCGCGGTCTTCTTGCGACGCCACCAGCTCGGATATTCACCGCTTCGGAAACAGAGCAGGTCGAATACAGATGCGATCGCGATGAACCACGGCGCACATCCGAGGAGTGTATCCGATACCGAGTGAGAACGGCTGTCGACGAATCGGAACGTCACGACACCGATTACGAAGAGAATGCCGGTCGCGATCCACCCTTCCCCCGAAGCGGGATAATACAATGCGAACCACTTCCAGAATCTCGCCGGCCTGAACCAATAGTGTTTTTTCATACCGATAGGCATTATCATTCGTGTTTGTTTGTAATCAAGAAGAGCTTCTCATTTCGGGACAGTTTCTTGATTCGTGATTCTTCCCGCGAAGCGAGCGACCGATCGGGAAATGCCCGTTCGTACACCAGTCGGACCGGCCGACGCGCACGCGTATACTTGGCGCCCGCGACTGAGGCGTTGTGCTCCGCCGTCCTCCGGAGCAGGTCCGTGGTGATACCCGTATACAGCGACCCATCCGCACATTCGAGAATATAGAGATGATACATATCCACATTCTACTCCCCTCCAGTATGAACGGACAACCATCCCCGCGAACGGCATATTCCAAAACGTCAGAGAACGGACGCCAGACATCCCGTATTCAAAAAGAAAAAGGAGGCTGACTCGAGAGTCAGTCTCCTTATTATTATTGCAGTAGTGTTCCTACCCGATATGAAGTTGCTTCCGTAGTTGAAACAGCTTCACTGTCACAATACTGATAACTATTTGGGGAACACCAAGGAACAAATATGGCAACAATCCGCCTATCCCATCTTCCACAGAATAACCGGATGCTGTCCATTCCTTGATAAATCCGACCAGGAAGACGACAAGCACGTCCATACAGATAGTCAGCCATCCGATGAACCGGATCAATCTGGCGGCAGGAGTGCCGTTCAGATATCCTCCCCGATAATAGGCGCAGCTCCCGTACCACAACAATCCTCCTGAAACGAATGGTAAAGTCATGATGGTAAGAAAGAATCCGAATGTAAGCCATTCAAAAAAATAGACGGCCATCATGTTGAACGCAGGACCTATCAACAAAGCGAAAGGGATAAGCGTCAACATTCCCGCGACCGCGAAAATCGAACCTTTTACCGGATTTCTTTTCTTGAACATATGTTCCCCGCCTCACGGGGTTTCTGCGGTTGGAAGAAAGATATATTAAACAACGAAGACTACTCTTTATACTACAGAACGATAAAAAAGTCAAGTACACGTGAAGAATCAGGGCATGACGGTACGGCCTCATATCTTTTCCGACTGGCAGATATCGACCCCGCGTCACGCTTTACCGTAACCGATTTCCTTGTCCTTAGCGGGTTTCGTGATGACTGAAGAATTTTTCATAGAGAAAATGGGAGAGTCTGACCGCGTTCTTGTCGACGTATTTATAAACGATATATGAGGCGAACAGGATGATCGGAAGAGATGCGGCGGACGTCAGCAAGACCGCGTCCCGATAGACCATGATCGGCTGCAATTTCAGGAATACGAAACTCGAGAACGATCCGAGGATGATGAAATGGAGGAGATACATCGCGAACGATATCTCGCCGAGGAACAGGAAATACCGGAATGAAAAGAACTTCTGCATCCTCCGGGACTCGAGCAGGACGACCATCAGAAGGAACGCCCCGAGGGTATGGTACAACGTGCCGGCATCGGTCATCCATGGAAAATTCATGAATGCATACATGGTCTCCTGCGGATCCCTGCCGGTCGGGAAAGAGCCGAGAAACAATCCCAAAAGCAGACAAGTCGTACGGATGATCTTTTTCGGATCGATATGCCGCAACAGCGTACGCTCGTGAGCGATGAAATCCGAGAGCATCATGCCGAGTACGAATGCCAGATAATAGGTCTGCAAAAAGACCAGTATCGCCGCAATATACGCCCAATACCTGTTCTTGGCCTTTCCGAATATCGCCAGGAAACCGAAGATCAGAAACGAGCCCACGAACTCCCGGGCGATCGTCCACAAAACGATATTGTAATCGAACGAGTTTGAGAAAAACGTCCCGATAAACGCCTGTCGAAGGGAATCCATGAAGTCAGGCTGAAACTTCCAAAAGCTGGTAAGCCACCCGGAACCTGCGATATCCCCGGCCGGCTGGTTATAGAACAGTGAAAATTTCATGAGAACGAACGCGACCAAAACAGAGAAAGCGACCGGGATAGCGAGCCTGAAATACCGTTTCACCGCACTCGCCGTGATGATCTCGTGTTCTTTCTTCAGAAAGAATTTGTGGCTCAGGACGAACCCGCTCAGGACAAAAAATATGCACACCGCGAAATTTCCGTCCCATAGCACGCTCAAGACAGACCGTGACGCGAAGTCCTCCCTGCCGGCCGCCATATGGTTCACCCATGTCCCACCGAAAAAGAGGGCGGGATAGAAGGCTAATATGAAATGATGAAATACGACTTCGAGCGCGGCGATCCCCCGCAACCCGTTCAGATATTCGATCTTTCCCATGTGATTTTTGCGCTCTATATATGATTTCGGATACCGGTACCGGAAACGGCATATCCGGGATGATAGGCCGCGTTTACGCCGACCGGTGACTCCTTATAGTCTACTGTCAAAACGGAACGTTGTAAACCCGCGTGACGATGCGATAGATAGGGATTGTATCGGATCGGAAATCCGTTGTCGTTTCTTTCCATATAAACTATACTGATAGTGATATGAAAAAAACACTTCTCATCGCATCGGTCATCATCTCCCTGTCGGGTATCTCGTTCATCTTCTTCAGACTGTATTCGTCTCTTCAGAGAGACGCTTCCGTGACACTCGCCGATCTTCCTGTAAATCTGGACTTTCCTGCGGACAGGGAAGAGTTTTCGGTTCCGACAGCCGTACCGATTCTTATGTATCACCACATAAGCGGATATCCGAACGACGGGAATCCCTCCATCTATGCCTCTTTATGGAGCTTCGAAGTTCAGATGGAATGGCTCTCATCTCACGGGTTTCGGACGGTCGGTCTGGATTATTTCAGGAATCCGAAAAAAATCGACGGCAAACCTATTATCCTCACATTCGATGACGGTTATCAGGATGCCTATACCCAGGCGTTCCCTGTTCTGAAGAAATATGGCTTCCTGGCAACCTTCTACATCGTCACCGATGACATCGACAGAAACGGGTACCTCTCGAAAAACGAGATATCAGAGATGCGGTCGGCCGGCATGAATTTCGGTTCCCATTCGCTCTCCCATCCGGATCTCACAGCCGCCTCACAGCGACGGGCGGAACGGGAAATCTATAACAGCAAAAAGATATTGGAGCAGGTCATCGGAACGACCGTGACTGATTTCTGTTATCCGGGAGGAGCGCACAATTGGAACGTCGAGAACATCGTCGCAAATTCCGGGTACACCACCGCGACGACGACTGACAATGATGTCGTTTTCGGAAAGATCGACCCACTCAGACTGAACCGCCTGAACATCGGGAATGAAACAAATTTCGACGATGTGCCTGCCCTGAAAAATCTTTGATAGCAACCGACCGATACCTTGAGAGATCCGCTAAATGGCGGATTTTCTTGTATCCGTCGGTTGTCGGGTACGGGAAGCCCCGGAAGGACAGGCCGTTTATTCCCCCAGGAGATACTCGCGCCCGGCGAGCGTCAGGATGACACGGTCGAGCTCACGGTAGCGTCGGACCTTCTCCTCGCGGGAGACGTCATCCGGCAACGTCTTTGCGGAAAGGGTTCCGGGACGCGGAGAATACCGTGCGACATAGGCCTTGTGAAACTTCACTTGTTTCGCGATATCGATCGTCTGTCCGAAATCCTCCACGGTCTCTCCGGGAAAACCGACGATGATATCCGTCGTGAACCGGACATCTGGAACGGCAAGGCGGATCCTGTCGATGAGTGCGAGGTATTCGTCACGCGTGTACCATCGGTTCATCGAGGAAAGTATGCGGTCACTCCCCGACTGAACGGGCAGATGAAGCATCCGGTCGATATTCTCGTGCCGGGCGATCGTCGCGATGAGCTCGTCGGAAAAGTCCCACGGGTTCGATGAAAGAAAAGAAACGTTTCGCGCACCCGGAATCATCGCGATCGCCTCGAGCAAGTGCGGAAACAAAGTCGGGATACGTTGTTTCCCGAGATGCTTGACCATGACCGGAATCACTTCTTTGCCGTCCGGCAGGATATATGATTCGCCTTCCCTGATGTGATCGGTGAGAAAATCGGCACCGTACGAATTGACGTTCTGCCCGAGCAGGAGAATCTCGTCATGACCTTCATGAATCGCCTCACGTACCTCATCGAGGATATCGGCAAACGGACGTGAGGATTCCTTGCCACGGGCATACGGAACGATACAGTACGAACAGTAGTTACCACATCCGTTGGCTATGACGACGGAGGCGAGTTTTCCACCGGCACGCTGCGGCCGTTGTTCAAACCCGACCTCTTCGAGAGGGAGCAGCGTCGTATCCGGCAAGCGTTTCACGATCTTTTTCTTCATTTTTCCCGACGGTTCACGCATCGCCGCTCCGACGAGGCATCCCGTGATGATTATTTCGACGTCGGACTTTCCTTCCCCTGCGCGGATATTCCGAACAAATCCATAGACTTTCTCCTCGGCCTGGTCGCGTACCATACACGTATTGATGACGATCACGTCCGCCTCGGCCACGATTTCCGTCGATTCGAAATCGCGCGCCTCATAGGAGGCGGCGATACGTTCGGAGTCTGCGATATTCTGTTGGCACCCGAAAGTGCGGATAAGGTATTTCTTGGACATAGGAATTCATCCTACCGTGTTTCCGCCGGCAGGACAAGAGTCCGTTTCTTATTCGGTCCCGCCGGAAAAACCGGCGAAAAAATAACTGGTGGACGGGGCACGGTCATTGGAGAGAAGGCGCCCGGAATTCGTGTTCGCCAAAAGATCCATATCCATGGCACCGAGTTTCCTCATGGTTTCGAGAAATACGACGACCGATGTCGGAGAATCCACATGGTCATTTCCGAGTCGGAGGATCTCCTCGGTCCGAAATCCGCGAAGAAGCGGCCCGGTTTCACGATCCTTTTCCTCGGCCACGCGTGCCGGAAGATAGTGTGAAAAATCCACGGCGGCAAGAACGACCGTCCGACCGTCGGACATACGTGCGATCGCCTCGGACAAAAGTCTGATATCGGTCCGGGTAAGACGGGAATCGACCGCAATAGGAACCACCTTCGTGTCCGGAAGAAAATATTTCACGAACGGAAGCACGCCTGCAATCGAGTGTTCCATTGAAAGGATTTCCTCATCCGTCCCTGCAATCGGCAGATCGAGTATCATTGCTACCTTGGCCTCGTCACTCTCTATCCGGCCGAATGGCGTTTCCCATGGTGCGCCACTCGTAAGGACCCGGAACGAACCCGCATCCGGATGATTCGGTCCGATAATGATGACGGTTGTCGGATCCTGTTTCGAAAGTTCCCGAAAAAATCGGGACAAAAGTGCTCCGGGAAGCGTATGGTGCGGGATCAACCCTCCTTTGATCGGTACTGTGAATGAGAACGCGACTTCCTGTTCCGAGTGTCGGACGTCCGAAGCGAACGCCTCAATATCGAACGGGTACATCGGATGGACGAACCCCTGATCGACAGGGCCGGCAGTCGTCACGACGTGAGCAGGGTCGGCGTCGTCATGCACCCCAGTCGATCTGTACGAGAACCAGCCCGCTACGACTACCAGGATCACGGCCGCAGTCAGAGTCGCGATTTTTTTTCCGGAAAATTTCATGGACGTGAAAAGGGTTATCGCACCTTTATCCTCGCAGCCGGGAACACCTTGAATCGTGAACCATTCCGAGCTTCCATGATCACTCCCGGTGATGAGAAATCGCCTTTCTCTGCTACCCTGGCCAGATAGGTGATCGGCTTCTTCCAATCGGATGGGGCGCAGAATTTCACGCGCTGTCCTTCGATCGCATACGGATACAAGATGTCCTCACCGTTTTGTTGCCCCTGTATCGTCGCCCAGGACGTGACCACTTTCAGTCCGGCAGGAAGAGTATCGACGACGGAAAGACAGTCTGACCCAACTTCGGCGGGCGCGCCCAAACTATATGCGAGTTCGACCGAGACCAGATCTCCGGGATGAAGCTCCCCTTCCGATCGGCCGGATATGTTGTAAGAACGACGGAGCGTCGAGGAGAGCGAACCGCCAGATCCGGATTTCGCAGCGACCGTCCGGATGACCGTCGCGCCGATTTCCCCCTTCACGTCCTCGATCTTGAGGGCGCGGACCTCATCTTGAAGAAGGGACAAAGCGAATGTTTCACCGCGGGCGATTGTCCGTTCCTCACGTTTTCCGTTCAACGTATACGCGACGGAAACGTCTCCCTGCTTCGGCGCATGCCTGAGTTTCGCATTCAGAAAAACGGCACGCTCAAGAAACAGCGGGTCTTCCGGACTCGGATGCGCGGAAACGAACGAGAACAGCCTGTCCGCCTCAGGCGCACCTGAAAGTATCGCGATCACGGCACCGAGCGCCGTATTCTTCTCTTCGTCGACATCGGATATCTTTCCGTTGGAGATAGACAGTTCGACCGAGTCCCCACCCGATCCACCAAGCGCCTCGTATAGGATTTGTTTCGCCCGCTCCCCGTTTCCCATGACCGCCTCCGCCACTCCGAGAAGGAGCTTCTCCCGGACGGAAAGATCTGTCTCCGTAAGCAGGCGATCCACATCGAGCAAAACCGGCTCACCCCGTGCCGCAAGACCCAACAAGGCCGTCGCTACGGACTCACGCGAAGCCGTAGTATCATCAAGCGTGCTTCGAAGTATGTCCGTGTTCGAAGCCGGAAGAGGGCTGTCGGTACCGAATATTCCTGAAAATGCGGTCGTATACAGATCGGCATTCCCATACGGAATCAGTTTATATCCTTGTGTTCCGTCAATGAACGGGTCCCAATCGCCGGAAGCAGGGACACCAAGATTCTCACCGAAGTGCTCGTTCAAGAGTCGCTTCGCTTCCGCGCCGGAGGCCAATCCGTCGAAGCGGGCGCTCTCATTTGTGGCAAGTTTCCAGAGCTCCGCAAGCGCCGTACTCATACCACGCTCACCAAAGGTGATAGTCGTCCTCCCTTGTTCGCCCGGACGGAAATCCGTTCCGATCGCGACAGGAAACGAGGCAGTTTCCGTATGCCATGTTCCTTCCGGTACGACGCGTATCGTTCTTGTCAGGGAATCTTCCTTGTCTCCGGATTTTCCAGAAATAACGATCTTGTGCGTCCCTTCCGAAAGCGATGGGAGTGCCATATCAGTCGATTCGAATGCCACACCGGAAACATTCCCACGCAAACCGAGTGATTCCGATTCCACGGAAAATTCCACGCGATCCCCTTTCGAGAGTCCCGTGCCGAATGAACGGAGCGAGAGGACCGGCTTGTCTCCCACGACATAGGTATCGCTAATCGTGGGCAGGACAAAAAACGGGAGACTGACCGGCACGGAAAAATCCTGTGACTGACCGACTCTGATATCCTCGGTCAAAGCCTGTGCCGCGACGCGCCAGCTTGTGAGATTGTCAGGCACTTGAAATGACGTTTTTCCGTTGCCGTTTTTGTCCGTATCGATCTCGGTAAACAGTACACGGTCGAGAAACACATCCCGTCCCTTGCTGTTGTGCACATACACTCCTCCCGCGAAATATGTATGGTAGGTATCGACTGAAAGATTGTAGACGGCGACACGCTCGCCACGTCTTTCGATCGAGGAGATCCGCTTCCATCCGTTATCGATTCCGAGCAGGCTGTCACCGACTCGAAGCTCGCCGGCGGTCATCCACTGTCCGTTCGCGAACACGTCGTGTTCCGGCGTGACACGGAGGAAACCGTCAATGATAAGATAACCGTCGACAATATGCTCGAACGTCTGTGTAACGGCTCCCGAACGGATCGTCGGATCGGATTCGCCCGCTCGTGATGATACCGAGTCACCGACGACTACGGACTCGATCGGTTTCTCACTGCCATCGGCCATACGTATCGGGGTTCCCGCGAGGAAGCATCCGCCCTTTTCCGCCATATTCCTGATCACCGGATATTGATGCGACGAGTATGCCGCGATGATGCCGCTTCCCACCGGTTTATACAATCCGCTCCAGTCCGTGGCGAGCGCCGGAGCATGCGGTGCGATTGCGAGCTGTGCTTCGTCGACCGCCGAAAGGTTCACTTTCGCCGCACGGCCGTTTCCTTCCGCATCCTTCACGGACACGCCGAGATTCACCGTTTCTCCCGGGCGATAAGAATTCTTGTCCGAGGAGACGGATAAGGAAAGTTTCCGTTCCTCGGTATCGTACGTAAAACTTGTCAGACGTTCGATATACGTCTTGCCCGTAAACATGATTCCACGCACTTCGATATTCGGGATATCCCGCTCTGCATACTGGAACCGGTAGGTCGGATCATCTTGGACTGTCGCGTCCCTCGTTCCGCGCTGTGCACGATAAAAGAGAAACTTCCCGGATGCAAGAAGAGTCGAATCGTCGGATTTCTTGAAAATCGCCGTCGCAGACTCATTCAGACGGTACCGATGTCCCGATCCTTCATCTGAGGTCAGGATGAAATCAGGATCTTCATTTGGAGAATATCCATAGTAATATCGGGACAAAACCGTTTTCCCTCCTTCCGCATCTTTCGTTTCAAATATCACGTTATATGCCTTCCCATCCTGTAACGCGAAATCGATCGAGGCTTTCCCATCGGCGCCCGTCATCAACTCACGGACGGGAACTTTCTGCCTCTTCTCCTCGTACGTATACCGTTTGACGGTCTTCTTCTCGATAAAATCATAATATCCCCCATCCTCAGTTTTTTCGTACGTCACTTCCTCCATATCCACCCGGACAGTGGCACCCGGCACCGGAGCTCCGGTAGATTTTTCCGGCGTATACAGCCAGGAGCCCGACGGATCTTCCTTCCCGTTTTGTTCCGCCTTGGCAAAATCAACCTGGGCTACCCCAAGGGAAACATGTTGCGTCAACCCGCTGCGACTCTCATCCAAGACAAGAGTGACGGAGGAAGGGAATACGGCCACACCGGCACTCCCGAAAATGTCACCTTCTTCTCCGGATGCCGGAGTCACATTGGCCCAGTACATCTGAGGCGTATCTATGTCGGGTAACGACTCATCAAATGTGACCTGTCCGTTCGTGTCGGTGGTCATCGTTTTTTCGCCGGTTGAAAGTTGTACAGCCGAAACCGGTGTCCCATCGAAAAATTTTGCTGTGGCTGAAAACCGGGCAGACCTGAGTCCCGCGGTCTTCTCGGGGGTGACGACGATCTGATATGACGGCTTCACATACGTCTCGACAGAAAACCCGACGGATGCGAGTGCGACCGCCGTTTCCGGATCATCCCCTTCCAAATAAACATTCGCCGAATAATATCCGACCGGAAGTTCCTGAATCGGGATTTCCCCGATGAACGTTCCCCATTCGCTCGTCTCCACTTTCCGTTCCTTTCCGTCGACGACCACTTTCAACGTACGTTTCTCCACAACCTGAGTGTCACGCTTACGGATCACTCCCCAGAAAGCGAGTGTATCCGTCGGCTGGTACATGTCCCGATCGAGATAGAGATATGACCAATACCCGGCACTTCGCGGTGATGCGCCGTCGGACATGTTCGTATTATTGTCGACAGGAACCGTAACTGACTTGCCGTCGGCGGAAGCGATCCGGAAAAAGGTTGTTCCGAAAACCTCGCCCTTCAGGGAATCCGGAGTATTGACGGTCATGAGTCCATGTTCGTCGGTTTTTCCCGGAAGTGACTCCCTCCGATCGCCGTTGACGATCTCCACGACCGCACCCGCGACCGGCGATGTATTCCCCGTATCGTTGGCCCAGATGGTCGTCTCCGTATCGCTCACCGAAGCATATACCGCCAAATCCGTCACCTGAATGAATCCCTGCGTCTTCACGCCGTCGGTTTCCGCTTCCACGAGATAATATCCTTCCGGCAAGGTGTCAGGAAACGCGAAATATCGTTTCCATCCGGCATCCTCAAGATTCGCATGAAATGTTATCACTTTTTGCAGGCCGGACGCATCGGTCTGAAAGTCGGAACGAGCGTACTTTGTCCATGCAGGAATAGCCGCCTGCAATCCGAGTGCCGAGAGATAGGCGTTCTCATCCGGGAATCGGAACGCCGAAACATCGACGGCTGACGGATCGGAAACGAATCCGGAAGCCGTTATGGACAAAGCCGGGCGCTCACCTTTGCCAAACTGATAGACGGCCGTCGAGGAAAACCAATTATCTGAAAATAGGAGAGATCTCCCGGACTCGGACGTGTCGGCCGATGCCGTCTCGAAACGAAAAACGGTATCCGAAACGGTTTTTTCATCGCTTCCATCCGCGCCGATGCCCGCACTCATCGTCACGACGTATATCGTCTTCGGAGAGAGTGCTTCGGGAATGAAAACGAGTGTCCTGTGATGTCGTTCGAATTTCCCTTTTACCGCCGGCTCGATATGAAACGATTCCTCCTCATTCCGGAAGCGTTCATCCGTGAACGTCACCTCGATTCCGGCATTGAGAGGAACACTAGTCGCCTTGTTAGCGGGAAGCGTTTTTTCGATTCCGAAAACCTTTTTTGTCTGAAATGCCCATGACAGACTGTTCCCCTCTTCCGTGCCGGCGGCACTCGCGACATCGCTTCCCGGAATGGCATCGACGTCGAAACGAAACCTATACACGGCCCCGCCTTTCAATGGTTCATCAAAACGTATTTCGACTTCGTTCCCGCTTCGTGAAGTTGCTTTGAAGGAAGTCGACGGGGTCACGGTCAATCGCTGTCGGACAATCTCCGACGATATCCCGGATGGACTCCGGAGAAGGAATGCCCCATCCGGAGCGACACCGAGCGAGTCGGACTTCTCCGCCGTCAAAGTCATGCCCGCCACCGCCTCCGGAGAAAGACTCTTCTCCCGTGTAGACAGCAAGAACCATACCGATGATACGACAACAAGAACGGATACCGCTTACAAAATTGCCGTCCGCGGAGAAATCTCCTTCAACCGATCCTTCATGAAAGAGAGTGAATGGGAAATGGAATCAGCTGATATATGTTTCATAGTGTGGTATATTTTCTCCCATTGTACCACGAAACATATGTTGAAAAAATAAAAAAACGGCAAAAAACGCCGTTGTTTTCACTCAGTACAATCGCTCCGCCGACTATCGTATCGGCCACGGGGCTTTTTTTCAATTTCCCCTCCCAGCCAGTTGTCCACAGGCCGCAGCGATGTCGCCACCTTGGGACTTCCGTATGGTGGCGGTGATTCCGGCAGCCTCGAGTTTGTCCTTGCAACGCCGTACGGCGTCTTCCGAACTTCCCGAGAACCCACTGTCCGTCGCGTTGTACGGTATCAGGTTGACGCGGACCCGGTCGATCCGTCGCGCGAGGTCGACGAGCTTCCACGTGTCGCTTTCGGAATCGTTCACGCCGGACAATAACAGATATTCGAGAGTGAGATGCCTTCTTTTTTCCGGAAACGCAACCGCGTATTTCCGTGACCAGGCGACGAGATCGTCGATGAACCCGGGTGCGGTCGTCGGCATGAGCCGCTTCCGGGTCGCCTCGTCTGCCGCATGAAGCGAGATGGCGATACGAACCGGAGGCCACAAGGGGTCCGTAAGCAGACGTTCGAGCCCCGAGAGGAGACCGGCGGTCGATACGGTGATCCTTGTCGTACCGATTCCCATCGGTCCGGTAAAAACCTGGAGAGCCCCTCTTACCTCCTCATAATTCGCCATCGGCTCACCCATGCCCATAAAGACGATATTCGTGATTTCTCCCGGCACGTTGGCATCGACAGTAAGATCGTGAAGCGCGCGCACCTGATCGACGATCTCGTCTTGCGACAAGTTTCGGACAAGACCCATCTTCCCCGTCGCGCAGAAAGCGCAGTTCATGGCGCATCCGACCTGGGTCGAGACGCAGACCGTGAGTTGACCGCGACTGTTACGCATCAATACGGATTCTATCCTGTTCCCGTCATTCGTCTCAAAGAGCGCTTTCCACGCATCACCGGTCACGCTCGGGAGCGCCGTCGTCATGGTCAGAGTGTTCCACGAAACAGCGCCGGCAAGGCGTTCACGCATAGGCTTCGACAACGAAGTCACATCGTCCCATGAACGAAAAAAAGGCGAATATATAGCCTCGATCGCCTGACGTGTCCGAAACGCGCTCTCTTGTGACAGGAGCGTGCTTATTTGTTGTTCTCTCGTGTTTTCCATATCGGGACAGGATACGACGGAAAGCTGTCCGCGTCAATCAGCCAAAGAGGATTATTGCCCTGACGTCCCCGTCGTGACTGACTTCGGGAGTGGCTTAAAAATATCGTTGGCCACCTTCATATCCGTCTTGTACAAGTCCGCCTGCCTGGATACCGATGAAACGGCGCCTTGAAACAGGTTTTCTTTCAGGATGGTCTCGCTGAAAGCGCCTGCGGCATAACTCTGTTTCTGCTCATCCGTCCATTCTCCCTGATACACGTTGATATACCAATCATATATGCCGGCGATAAATACCATGAAAAAAAGTATCACAAAAAACCATTTGAAATATTTCGAGAGTGTCGGAAGGACATTCTGAAGTGAAAATTTGAAAATCGTAGGGAGTGCCAGTTTCATATGCTATTGCAGATAGACTATGATATCGAATTCGGCTTTGACCATATCTTCATCGGTTGCCGGAACAGCCGGATTGACGGCCCTCACACTGCCCATCGGGGCTGCAAAAACATCCGACCGGATCGCACCCGAACCCTGCGACAGCACTATCGGACGGATATCCAGGGAAAGAACGTTCAAGAAATATGGGGCAGTCTCGATCTTGTGCAGGAAGTTCACCGAGTCTGAATATTTTCCGGAGAACGTCAGAGTGAGACCGAGTGTCTTGCCATCAGGAAGTTTCTTCAGGAGCCCCATGCCCTTCTGCCGGTTGTCAGCCGCACCGTCCGCAGTCTTGATAGCACTCGCGGCGACGACTGAAGCCGCCTTTCTTGATTCTTCAAGATCGCCCCCTTTGGAGATGACCACCGTACCGCCTGTCAATTTGGCAGCATTTTCCAACTCGCGGATAAAATCGACGATACGACCCTCCGGCAAAAGGAGCTGAAGTTTCGCCTCGTCTTTGGCGATGGCGATGGACTGGTCGTGAAACTCGGACAGGTGGGAAATCTTCCGCTGGTCGTTTTCCGTCTTGGCATAGAATTTCTGAATACCTTCGTTTTCCGCCACGATCAGATCCCGGAGCGGGGCTGTCGCGACGAACAACAATATGACGGCACCGGCAACAAACAAGACGGAATAAAGTATGACCGGACGACTCATTTTCGGGAATTTCATATTCATAAAGCTTTCGTTCCCATAAGGCAGGATTCTTTGACCGTGAAGTCGACCTGAAAATCAACATTCTTCTCCAGGAACAGGTTCGAAACAGGGATTTGGAAATCAAAAAGACAATCATCTTTTTTCAAGGCGTCTTCCAGAAGAAGAAAATCATCACGTGTCTCAGCCGTTCCGGAGACGAAGCAGCGGTATTCCTTCGTGGCAAGGGAACTCAACGCGATATGCGGAGGGACGAGCCGATCTATCCGGAGCAGAAACCCGGCCCAGTCCGGACGGGACCGCTGGAAGGCATTCGCCTGATCGGCAATCGCATTTGCCTGGCTGAATTTCGATTCGTACAATGTAAGGTCTTTGAATTCGGTCTGATTCGCGGCGTACTGGAGACCGTTGTCTTCCACAAGCAACCGGTTGTCATGAAGGATGAAAAAAACGCTTCCCAAAACCACAAGATGGAATACGACGACCGAAAACAATAAGAAAGCCTGCCGAAACAGGAAACGATCGAATCGTTTCCGTCTGACTATTTCTTTTTTTTCCTCCGGAAGGAGGTTAAGAGATACCCTCATATTCATCGAGGCCTCTGAGCGCGAGGCCGATTACGGTCGAATACTGC
Organism: Candidatus Moraniibacteriota bacterium; assembly: GCA_903859375.1. Taxonomy (GTDB): domain Bacteria; phylum Patescibacteriota; class Minisyncoccia; order Moranbacterales; family UBA1568; genus JAAXTX01. The sequence continues at coordinate 11,312 of CAIOMK010000032.1, read as the reverse complement.
ACTGAATGACTTTTATCGATCGGTGGAAGCCCCTTTCCAAACCGGATGTTCTCCCAAGGATTACCGAACTCGATGTTCTGTCGTATCCGGCGTGAGAGATATGGAAGGAGACCCTGCGTGTTCGCGCCTCCCCCGCAGAATATGACGGCATCGAGCTTCTTGGAGTACCGCAGGGTGGTGAAATAAAAATCAAGAGACCGTTCGATTTCGGTCGCGAGGCTCTCAAGTATCGGTCGTACCGCTTGAAGTTGAGGACTCGGCAGGGACAGGGACCCGAGTCCCGTCCGTATCTTGAGTTTCTCCGCCTCATCGAACGGAAGACCCATTTTTTTGGAAATAGCATCGGTCATCATCTGAGCTGACAACGGTATGCTGGATGTGAACACCGGGACATTGCCGATTGCCATCACGAAACTCGTACGACGATCGCCGATATCGACGATGAGCACCGTTTCATCGTCATGTTTCTCAGACAGAAGACTCCTGACCTGAGCGATGGATTCGGTCTCGAAACCGACCGGCTCGAGCCCGGCACGCTCAAGGACGGTATAGAAATGTTCGGCTGCCGATTTCGCCACTGCGACGACGAGGACGCTCATCTTCCCTTTTTCCGAAGAAAAAGTATCGGGCAGTATCTGCCAATCATAATAAACCTGGTCGAGTGAAAGAGGAATATTTGCCTCTATTTCCCACTTTATAGCTTCTTTTGCTTCTTCATGATCCATCTTCGGAAGAGAGATAATTCGAAGAAATGCTTTTGTCTCGGGCAAGGAGCAGATGACACGTTTGGTACCGATACGTTTCGGCCCGGACACACGGAACAGCTCCCGGATGCTTTCCACGACGACGTCCTCTTGTATGATTTCACCGTCGATAATCGCACCTTGCGGAACCGAAACTGAACCGAAGCTCACCACCTGTTCCCGATTTCCTTCACGCGACAACCAAAGGGCCTTGAGAGAAAGGTCACTCACGTCAAGCCCGAAAGGTGACGGGGAAGAATCGAATACTTTCCGCTGAAAAAAACTCATATGATCGTTCGTGTCTGTGTTGATGCTGGAGACCGTTCTTTCGTCTATCATACCACAGGGAAAGGACGGGTCATAGTTCCTCCCACAAGTCGATCAGGTATCTCGTCCCCGTCGGAAAATACGGCGGCGGAAAATAGAGGAGATTATTGTCATAGTACAGGTTACGCGTGATATATCCGGTGTCGTCCGTATACGCGAACCCGTACCGTTTGTTGGTCGCGAGCGCGCCATATATAGTGATGGAATTTTTCGTATCGTAATAAAACCACGTGGAATAATATTCCCTTCCGACACGGCCTTCTTTGGCGATGAGGGCGGCATCGATGCGGAGTGTGGACGAGCTGTCCCGCGGAATTTCCACATCCAACTGACCGATCACGCCGATCACATCGGTCCCGTCATAGTTCGTATACCGGAGATCACTCGGGATGAAGACGGATTTGCTCAACCCCGTTCCCGAAAGATTGGCGGCAACCACGGCGACTTTCCGTCCGTTCACCTTGCCCGACAACCATATGTTCCCTTCAACGAAGATGATGCCGTTTTGCGGTATGGCATAGTTTCGCAGACAGGCACCGGAGCATGTACCGCAGGTTCCAGTTCCTGAATTCTGAAGGTAACCGGTTATGCCGTTCGTCCCCGAATGGTCATATGGATCATAGACGGAATAGGTGTTGACCGTGCAGACATCGAACGTATCATCGGTCCGTAGGATAATCTGACGCCCCTGTTTGAGCGCGGCGAAATAGTTTCCGTGTCCGGATTGGGATTCGGTTTTCATATAGCTCAGATCGCCGATCACCCCGTTGAAATCTACGGAGGAAATCGGGAACTGTCGGCCGGCGGCAAAGACGTCTGTCCGGGCAGGCACAACATTCGGAGGTGCTTCAAGCGGACGGAACGCGTCATTTTCACCGGACGAGACCGGCACATTCATATGGGTGTGCACCCCGAACTCTACTCCGCCGGAGTGATCGGGATCGTTGGTAGTCGCCACAGCACTCGATACGACATTATGTGCGTACCCATCGAAACGGATACCCTGGTTCGACTGGATTTTCCCGAACACCTCGGTCCCGGAACCGAACCGGATGAATTCGTTTGAAAGCGCCGCGCTCTCACTCCATGACGGCCGACGAAACCGGACCTTTATCGTCCTGGTCTTCCCGGGATATCGGGTCATTTCTCCGGTCGATTCCACGGAAACGATCGTCGATCCCGATGTGGGAGGCGTAACATTGATCCGAAACGTGCCCATGACTCCACCGGAAGGATCCGTGACGTTCGCCACATACTCCGAATCGACGCCATATGCGGTACCGGACGCCCAGAACGACTCGATTTGCTGAACCGTCCGCCCGTCCGTCTGATGGGCGAGATACCATTTGTAAAACTGTATCCCTTGCTCGGCCGCCTGGAATGACTGTTCGCGTGCCACAGTATACGACCCGAACTGTATCTGCGAAACGATAAAAGACAGTATGGAGACAAGCAAAATCGACACAACCGTCATCATGACGAGCGCATATGCGAGCACCGAACCTTTCACAGTCTTTTTTCGGAACATCCTATTGGACATATTCATTGAGATTTCTGAATTCCGCTATCGATTCCACGTTGGTCTTGTTCGGCGTCTTTCTCGGATCGATATTTATGATGAGACGAATCCTCACGAGTCGGGCATCCTGGACGGACAATGGCGTGACGAGAGGATTATTCACGATATCTCCCGGATAATTGTCATTGTAATAGGAAAAGATCGGCTCGGAAGGCAGGTTCGCGACATAATTCGCGATTTCCGTGACACTTTGATCGGCGACGGGATAGGTGACGGGTTGTGTCACATTCGGCCGTGTGACACCGCGTTTAAAGGTACTGTTCTCCAGGTAATAATGAACCCGCTCCGTCGTGCCGTCATTGTCCACATCGAGGAATGCTTTGAAATCGAAACTGTTTCCCGAAACGATCGGGTAACTGCCATCATCTCCTTGTCGGATCCTTCTGAGATCCGCGATAGTGACATCCACCGCGCGCGACGCGACCGAGGAAGCGACGCCCGTCTCCAGAATAAATCCATTCATTCTGGAGCTCCACAGGAACAGCATCGAAAAACCGCCCATCCCGATACTCATGATAAAAAGCGCCATGAGCGTTTCCAAAAGCGTCATTCCCGGAAGAAACTTTCGAACCATATACCTTTTCAATGTCAGTGAGTCCGATTTCATAGTTATTGTGCCGTAAGCGTCACTGTCTCGTCCTGCAGACCACTCCCTGTCACGACCACAGACCCTGTTTCCGTCACGTATCCCGTGGCAGAGATATCGTACTGGTAGGTTCCGGGAGCCAAGACCGGCATCGTCGTGGGAAAATATGCCTGCCCAGAGGGACCGGTAACAATCGTGGCATCATACCCGATTGCGACATCCTGCAAACGGACCGTAGCGGTCTCGACGGGCCGGTTCACTGCTGTGCCTCCGGAGTTATCGATTCTCGTCACGGCAAAGAGCAGTGACCCAACCGACGTATTCGCAAACACCATCTTTGCCGTCTGATCCACCCCGGGAACGACATCGAACGCACCGTCCGTATCCGAGACTCCCGGATCCAAACGAAGGAATCGATATCCCGACACGGTTCCGGTCGGCGCAAGCAGGTATCGGCCGTAACTTCTGGCAGTATAGCTCTTCTCCCCGTCCGTTCCCGTGGGTCCCGTGGATGAAAAGTCATACACCGGCGTCAATGGTATCGTCGCCAATTCCGTACCGACCTGATGACCGCCGGTAATCGTGAACCCGACGCTCGGAATCGCCGTAGAAAACGTATCTTCGCTTCGTACCGTGATGGAAGACGAATGATCGACGACGAACGTCTTCTGATTGACCGAACCGGCGACCACCGACATCGGCAGATCCAGAGGGTTGAATGCCGAGGCTGGAGCGGCCGGATACGTCTGCACGCCGTAGTATCCGTTCTTCGATATGGCGATCATATAGGAAGTGCTCGGAGGCGCACCCGGCCAGGACTGGTTCCCGAATGAGTCCGTCTCCGCTGTCAGATCGATACCGCTTGCCGTGTTCACGATATGGACGGAAGCGCCTTCGACGGAAGCGCCCGATGAATCAAGGACATTCACCGACAAGACGCCCGTATTCGACGGTTGTTCCACGCCGTCGGGAGAAAACGTGCTCCAGGTATCCACCTGCTGGGTACCATCCGAACCGTTCCATGATACCTCGACCTGCACCCGCTTGTAATCAGTAGGGACGACATCCAACGGACCACCAGAGGCCTTCCCGTCGAAAGAGTCATCTATATATTGGGCGACGGTGTGCACCGAAAAAATACCTCCGCTCTCCGAAACCGCCTCTGTCTCGAGTATGTCCCCGGGTGGTATGCCGTAGGTCCACCCGCCGGCACCGTCGCTTTTCTTGGTGCCGATAGAATCGTACGGAAGACTGCGGATCATCTCCATGCGTTCGGACGCGAGCGCCGTGGCGCCGAGTTTTTTCCGGACATCCAGTATACGGTTCGCTCCGAGAGTGAATAGCTGGTAGGACGTGGTCGCGATGACGGAAAAAAGAAACAAAAGAAGAAGCGCCTCAACCAGTGAGAAACCGCGCTTTCGGCTTTCTTTACCACAAGAAATAGTCGTTCCCGACATGTTATTTTATGTTCTCGAGTACGCTGTACATAGGTTGCAACATCGCGACCGCGAAAAATCCGACAGCCCCGCCGATGAACAACATGAGCACCGGTTCGATAATAGAAGACAGGTTCGCCGTAATCTGCGTCACTTCGCCCTCGTAAAATTCCGCGAGTCGCTCAAGTACGACTTCGGTTTTACCGGTCTCTTCACCGACCTCGATGATCTGCGAGACAAGAATCGGAAAGATGGCCTCATGCGCCGCGATGATGGAACTCAGTTCTTTGCCTTTCTGTACCGCATCGATGGATTCGCGGAGCGCTTCCTTGTAATAGATATTCGAAAGGGTCCGTGACACGATAGACAAACCGTCCACGACTGAGACACCACTTTTGAGGAGCGAACCGTAAATCCGGGCAAATCGGGCACAATTCACCTTGACGACGATGCTGCCGAAAATAGGAAGCCGTATGACAAGAAAGTGCAGAACCCGTTTACCGGCAGGAGTCACGGAAACGACTCTACCGCCGATGATGACCGCGACGAACAAAACGAGACTGAGCAGCATATTGTTCCGGAGAAAATCCGAAAGGTTGATGACAAAAATGGTCATCGGCGGCAGCGTGGCGCCCATATCCTTGAACACTCCGGTGATCTGCGGAAGGACATAGGTAAGCATGATGAATCCGATGACCACCATTGCAAAGATGATCACCGCCGGGTACATGAGCGCACCGCGGACTTTGCTCTTGAGATCGTTTTCCTTTTCCAACTGGAGGGCGAGGATTCCGAGCACCATCTCGAGGTTTCCGGACGACTCCCCTACGAACACCATGCTCGTGAACAGTTCGCTGAACACGGCCGGATACTTCGAAAGACTCTCGGAAAACGACTTTCCGGCCTGGATATCATCATGGACTTCCGTAAGAATCTTCTTGAAGATCTTGTTTCGTGTCTGAAGGGCGAGACTTTTGACCGCTCTTGAAACGACCAGCCCGGACGAAATCATCACGGCGAGATTCCGTGCGAATACCATCTTCTCCTTGAGTGGAACCGTCTGAAACCGATCAAGGAACTTCACTTTGACCACGGACGTTTCTTGAACCTCTTTCGTGGAAGTGAGCAAGAATCCCTGCGACCTGAGTTCGGCCGAGAGCGATCGTTCGTCGGCTGCAGAAAGCTCTCCGGCTTTCGATTCGCCGGAAGTCGCATTCTTCGCGGTATAGAGGAATTTCGGCATAGTATTTTGTGTTTCCGTTTGCATCCAGTATACCACATCGTGACATCTCCGGAGAAACGAAAGAAGACTCCCGATTCGGAGCCTTCCTGTCGACACACCCGTCTTGAATATCTATTCGAAGAGGATCGTTTTCACGACATCTTCGAACGACTGTTTCATGGCTTTCAGTTCATCCGTCGTGAGTGACCCGGACAACGACGGGTTCAACACGATTTCGTACTCGTACTTGTCCGTCACGACGACATAGGCCTTGTCATCAAACTTCTGTGCCGATCGGCCACCGAGTTCGCTCGCCGACTGTCGGTCAAAAGCCATACCGTCGATCTTTCCGTCCACGAGGCATTTCCCCCGGTTCAGACTCCTGTCACAGATATTGACGAACATGAGATTCCCATACTTCGTCATCGTCGTCGTCCCGTTCGGATGAGACTCGCTCGCCGGCTTCAGACCCGGATGTTGGACATCGAGCGAAAACACCGGACCGACACCCCAATCCTCCGTCTGTTCCTCATACCAGTAGTCTTTCGGCAATTGGAGGGAAAAACCGAACGCGGCATTCGTATATTTCTTGGTCGCGACCGGTGCGGGAGTCGAAATCGGTGCCGGAGTCGGAACGGCATCGGCCACGATTGATTTTACGGCGTTCGGAGGCAAGGTCCCGACGGGATTCTTGGTCGAAGAATCACTCCTCGTCATGAAATATCCGGTCACTGAAACAAACATCAGCACGACCGACAACACGAATGCGATTATAAGGGATCTGTTTTTCATAGTGTTCGGAAACTATCGATTTCAATAAGACAATGATACCACAAGACCACGAAAACGTACGATGGCAGTGGACAGTCATCCTTTCAGGCGAAGCTCTCCGAGACGTTTCCGAAATTGTTCATACACCCGAGGGCCGTGAGGATTCGGCAGGAAGACAAGCGCCTGATCCGTCGCCTCGATATGACCGCCCTCTTGCCGTGTCTTCGGATTCCGCATGATCTTCCGCTTCTGCCACTCCCCGAGCCAGGATTCCAACACATCGGAATCGAATATCCGTTCCATCGCGGAGCGGAAGGACTTCGTCGCCTTCGAATCCTGCAGATACCAGAGCGGTAAGGCTTCCGTCGGAAGGAAGTCCGGTTTCAAACGCGCTATCCATCTGTTTTTCAGCTCGAAGCGTCGGAAGGTTTCCCGTCCGTACAGCGGTATGAGAAACGTATATTCATTCGCGGAAAACAGATCTTCCGTCATGACGGTGAGATAATCGTCTGTTACGAAATAATTGAGGCATGCCCGATCTTTTGTCTTGTTGCCATGTCTCCGCTTGCCGACCCCGTGCAGAAAACCGGTGAGAATCGTTCTTCCGGTCCAGATCCGTCCCGCCCGGAGCGCGATGAACAGATCCCAGTCACTATCGCCCTTCCCTTTCTTCATCGCCAGACTTCCGGTGACACCGATCATCCTGATAAACGGCATCAGACGAAGTACCGCAGTCAGACGACGGATACGGCGAAGTTTCGAAACGGCGATCTTCTCGGCGGCGATCCGGCCCGGGACAAGCCCGGGACGTCCCGGCAGGAAATAAAATCCGTCCTGAAAGGCGATCCGGTCGAGCATATCCCTTTCACCAAGCATACCGGTCACCTCTCCGAGCGATACGGACTGCGGTCTCGCACTGTCATGCTCTTCGGCGATCAGGTGTTTCCATATCTCAAACGACGTGACCGGTTGATCAAGTGCGTCATAATATGCGACCGTCGCAAGGATGTTTCCGGAGAGGGACATAATTCAAATGAAAAGCGAAAAATGAAAGTGAACAGTGAAAAGCCAGGGAACAACCGATACCTCATAATGCACCGCTTAAACAAGAACAAAGTCAGGAATATTCGAGTCTATAAAGTCTGGTATGGCGTTTGACTTTGTGATTTTTTGAGCCGTATCGACTTGTGCCTTTCGACTACTTTTACTATCCCTGCCCCCGTTTTTAAAAATTGCCCTTCGACGTGTGACTCTTTACAGGTATTTCGCGGTCGGACTCTTCTTACATTTTTTCAAGTCCTTCGGCACGCCTGCAAAGACAAGCTCACCGCCAGCGTCTCCGCCGTCCGGCCCGAGTTCGATGACCCAGTCGGCATGATTGATCACATCGGTGCTGTGTTCGACCACAAGCACTGTATTCCCCTTGTCGACAAGTGCGTCGAGCACGTCGAGAAGCTTGCGGACATCCTCGAAATGAAGGCCGGCAGTCGGTTCGTCGAGTATGTAGAGCGTATTGCCGCTCGACTTTCGGGCGAGTTCTGTGGAAAGCTTCACCCGTTGGGCTTCACCGCCGGAAAGCGTCGGCGCGGACTGACCGAGCACGAGATAATCGAGACCGACTTCCTCGAGCGTCTTCAATTTCTCTTCGATCTGCGGCTGATCGAGAAAAAAGGTACGTGCTTCGGAAACGGTCATGCCGAGTACCCGTGAAATATTCATGCCACGATAGGTGATAGCGAGCGTCTTCTGGTTGTAGCGGGTTCCGCCACACACCTCGCACGGGACATACATATCCGGCAACAGGTACATCTCTATCTTCTTCATGCCACCGCCCTGACATGCCTCGCACCGTCCCCCTTTCATATTGAAACTGAAATGGCTCGCGTCGAATCTCGCCCGCTCCGCCTCGGGAGTCGCGGCGAAAATATCGCGGACATGGTTGAAAATCCCGGTATACGTGGCGGCGTTCGATCGGGGCGTCCGGCCGATCGGATCCTGGCTCACCGTTATCACCTTGTCGATATGGTCGAGACCCTCGATCCGTTCATGCGCGCCAGGATCCGCTTTCGTGTCATAGAAACGCCGACCGAGGGCGCGGGACAGGATGTCATCCACCAGAGACGATTTGCCGGATCCCGATACGCCGGATACCGCGACGAACTTCCCGAGTGGGATATGGACATCGACGTGTTTCAGATTGTGTTCCGTCGCCCCGATTACGGATATGTATTTCCCGTTACCCGATCGGACGGACTCCTTGTTCGAAACCTTTCGCTCGCCGGAAAGATACATGCCGGTCGCCGACTTCGATGAAAGAAGTTTCTCGGGCGTTCCAGAAAAAATGACTTCTCCTCCGAGTCGGCCGGCACCGGGCCCGAAATCGATCACATAATCGGCACGCTTCATGATCGCACGGTCGTGTTCGACGACTATAAGGGAGTTCCCGCTCTCGCGAAGTTCAAGGATGGCATTCACGAGCCGGTCGGTATCGCGACTGTGAAGCCCGACGGACGGCTCGTCGAGGACATACAGGATACCCGAAAGTCCCGCTCTCATCTGCGTCGAAAGACGGAGTCGCTGAGCCTCGCCACCGGAGATCGTATCCGCGCCGCGTGAAAGGGACAGGTATCCGAGGCCGACCCTTTCGATCGCCGAAAGTCGCGCCTCCATCTCGCGGAATATGAGGTCGGTCACGCGTTTTTCCCGGCTCTCATACGAGGCTGCGAGCGATTTCAGGGAATGTTTCAATTCGGACACGCTCCGTTTCGCCATGATATCGATGGAAATCCCCTCTATCAGGACGGACAAAGACTCGGGCCGGAGGCGTTTCCCTCCGCAGTCGGGACAGGTTTTTTTCTGCATGCACTCCTCAAGCTCGGCACGGAAATGATCGCTTCTCGCATCCCGGTATTTCTGCTTGAGCAGGGAGATGATTCCTCCGAACGAGTCTTCGCCCTTCTCACCGTACAAGATGATGTTCATCTGCTTCTTGGTGAGTTTCTTCACGGGGACGGAAAGGGAAAAACGGTGTTTCCTCGCGACGTCTTCGAGTACGCGCAGAGGCCCGTTCCCGTTCCCCCGTTCACCGCCTGTCTTCGCAAGCGGACGTATCGCCCCCTCGAGCAAAGAGAGTTCCTTGTTCGGGATGACGAGTTCCGAATCGAATTCGAGTGTCACGCCGAGACCCGAACACCTTTGGCACGCACCATCGGGACTATTGAAGGAAAAATGACTCGGCATGAAATCCGGCAACGCGATGCCACATTCCTCACAGAGAAACATATTGAAAAACCGGTGCTCTTCCTCGCCGATAATGACGGTGGACACGCCCTGACCCGCACGGAATGCCGTCTCAAGCGAATCAAGTATCCGTTCCTTGTCGGGCCGTGCCGTATCGAGCATGAGTCGGTCCACTACCACTTCTATTTTTTCCGGAATGTGATCGGCAAGGGGAACGGTCCGTTCCGCCTCGGAAAGCATCATGATTTCTCCGTCGATACGCACCCGGAGATATCCCTGCTCCGTGGCCATCGCCAGGATCCGATTGGCGTCCTTTCCCGCAAACGACGCCGGTTCGGCCAAGAACACTATCGAGGACCCGTCCGGAGCGGTAAGGATCTCATCAAGTATCTGAAACGGGGTACGCTTCGTAAGAGGCTTGCCACAATGAGGACAATGAGGGACGCCTTCCTTCGTAAAAAGGAGCCGGAGATAATCATATATTTCGGTCATCGTCCCTACGGTCGAACGCGGACTGCGTGAGACGCTCCGCTGATCGATTGAGATGGCCGGTATGAGGTTGGAGATGGCATCCACGTCAGGCTTGTCGAACGCCTCCATGAAATTGCGCGCATACGACGACAACGATTCCATATACCGGCGATTCGCCTCGGCATAGATCGTATCGAATACAAAAGACGACTTCCCGGATCCGGAAAGTCCCGTCACCACCACGAACGAATCCCGTGGGACATCCGCGTTCACGTTCTTGAGATTGTTCACCCGTGCTCCGCGAACCTCGATAACCGGCTTCTTCGTCGTCGCCATAGACTGAATATCAGGGGTGAAAGTCGCTTACTATGGTACCCCTTTTTTTTTGGAATGTAAAGCATCGGTCCGCCTCAACAGACTGAGCCGCCATAACAACCGTACAATCGTGAAACACGGCCACAAGGAATACTTGCGACCGTTCTCCCCCTCCCCGCTTTCGACTTGTGACTATTCTCCGCCTTCCGCCTTTCGCAATTGACCCCGCCCCCGTTCCCCACTTTCGACTTTCGACTTGTGACTATTCTCCCACTTTCGACTTTCGACTACTCTCCCCCGCCCCCGTTCCCCGCTTTTCACTTGTGACTTTCGACTTTCGACTACTCTCCCCCTCCCCGCTTTCGACTTTCGACTTTTCACTTTCGACTACTCTTCCAGTTCCCCACGCCTGTCATGCCGGCCTTGAGCCGGCATCCACGGACCCCGGGGCATGCTTCCGACTACTCTCCGTCTCTTTCCCCGTATTCGATCCCTACTTTCGACTTGTGACTTTTCACTTTCGACTACCCTTTGACTTTCGACTTTTCACTTTCGACTTGTGACTACTCTCCGACTTTTCACTTGTGACTATTCTCCGGCTTTCGACTTTTCACTTGTGACT
>CAIOMK010000031.1 GCA_903859375.1 Candidatus Moraniibacteriota bacterium | reverse complement strand
GTCAGCAGACGAAACCGCGAGCCGGGGTCGAGAGAATCCGTCGCGACGGTGACGGATTACTCGTGACCGAGTCTCGTCCGGACCGCCTTTGCTGCGCTGAAGCGCAGCTACGGCGGGACACAGCCCGCAGTAGATGAATGAAAGTGAGAGAGAACGAAGTGAACAAGGTCCGGAAACGAGCCGACGGTTCGGCTCGTGTCGGGACGAGAAAGGCGATCCGCAAGGGTCGTTTTCTGTTTCCTAAAACTAAGCTTTAGGAGTGATGCTGTCCTAAAGCGTAGTTTTAGGAGGATGCGCTCTCCAGTGAGAGAGAAAAGCGATCCGAGAGGGTCGTTTTCGTTTCTGTATTTTTGATTGTGATATACTGCAATCGACATTTCATAATCATGGAATACCAACCTATGTCCGACATACAGCTGTTCCAATTACTCGGGCTGGCGATGTTTTCGATCGGGGTCGGGATGCTCGCACATCCGGATGTGCTTACCAGGATGTTCCGGAGCCTGGAACATGACCCGGTGGCCGTCTATCTGAGCGGTTTCATGAGTCTTTTTTTGGGATATGCCCTGGTGGCATTCCACAACATGTGGTCGTTCGACCGGTCGGTGATTATCACGATTATCGGCTGGTTGGCGCTTCTTAAGGGACTGTCGCTCCTCCTGTTCCCGACTTCACTTTTTAGCGTGTCGAAAAAACTGACGAAAAGCGACGCATATCTGAATATTTTCCCGTGGTATGCGATCGTCTTTGGTATCGTCTTACTCTTTTTCGGTTTTTTCGCATAATCTGACCTCTGTGAATCTCCGTTGCATCACCATATTTTCCAAGCGCATCACATTGAAGCCGATTTCGTCCGTGTACGAATCGGATATCTTCCGTGAGTTCACGGACGAAGTGGCGAAGTATACGGTCCCGCAGCCGTCTGATGATATCGCGGACACTCGGGATTTAATAGCCTGCGCGTGCGAGGAAATGAATCGGGGGACGGACTTTACGACTGTGGTCATCGACCGTACGACGGGACGGTTCCTTGGATGCGCTGGCCTGCGCCATATCCACACCCGAGAGCCCAAGGTCGGTATTTGGCTCGCGAAGTCCGCGCAGGGGAGGGGTATTGGGAAAGAGGTTGTATCGGCGCTCTGGGATTGGGCGGAAGCGAATCTGGAGTATGATTTCCTGTATTATCCGGTCGTTGTGGACAATCTGCCGAGCCGGCGGTTGGTCGAGTCTTTGGGTGGTGTCTTGCACGGAGAGAGGAAAATGAAGAATACCCGCGGCGTGGAATTCGACGCAGTCGGATATGAGATACCAAGAAGATCTGCGAAGGAATGAAAACGATCTCGTTCGACATCAATCGAATTCCGGTGAAGTTCAATGGTTCCAAATCGATTGATATGACATCGGATTCCCTCTCTCATCAGTGGTTTTTCGTCTCTGTTGATAGAATATTCCCGAAGATGCGACAAGGATGTCTTTCCCTTGGTGTTGTGTCCATCCCGGAGCATCAACGTGACAACTCAGCTTTGGGATGGTATACTCAATCGTATATAATAGACGGGGGATGCCGTGACTCGACTGGTTCGAGGTTCGGTTTCCTGAAAACCATATGAGTCAGGTAACGATATTGACGGACAAGACATTCGAGGCGGAAGTGTTGAAATCGGATCTTCCGGTCCTTGTCGATTTCTGGGCGCCGTGGTGTGGGCCGTGCAAGATGATGGCACCCGTACTCGAGGAACTCTCCGAGTCGCTGTCCGGAAAATTGAAGATCGCCAAACTCGATGTCGACGAGGAGGCTCATCGCGAGCTTGCCATGCAGTACCGCATCCAGAGCATTCCGGCATTGAAACTGTTCAAAGGTGGATCGGTCGTGAAGGACTTCGTCGGGTTTCGCCCGAAGGATGTCTTCGAAGTCGAGCTCGGCAAGGAACTCTAAGATACTCCGTGGTCGATGTGGGAAATGATGAACGAAACGCGACCATGAACGAAGACAAACTCTATCCGCTCGTCATTGTTGGTGCGGGGCCGGCCGGTTTGTCGGCATCCATATACGCTTCCCGGTACGGGGTCGATCATATCGTGATCGGGCAACTTCCGGGCGGGCAGATTTCCGAGACGCACGAGATCGACAATTATCCCGGCGTCGATGCGGCTGGCGGTTTTGAATTTGCCGAGTCGCTTGTGGCGCATGCGCGAAAATACGGCGCACTCATCGAACAACGGATGGTGATGAAGATTTCCAAAGAGGGCGACACCTTCGTCATCATGCAAGACGGCGGGTCCGTGGTGCGGAGCCGGATGATATTGCTCTCCACAGGGACGAAACATCGGGTGCTCGGTATCGACCGTGAAACCGAGTTTCTCGGCCGGGGCGTATCGTACTGCGCCACGTGTGACGGGTTCTTCTATCGCAACCGGACTGTGACCGTCATCGGAGGCAACAACAGCGCCGCCGGTGCCGCCGTGTATCTTTCCGGCATCGTTGCAAAAGTGAGGCTCATCTACAGGGGAAAATCGATGCGTGCCGAGGAACACCTTTTGAAATCGCTTCGCAATAATCCGAAGGTGGACATCATTCTCGAAACGAACGTCATTTCGCTCATCGGCGAGGAAACGCTTTCGGCCGTACGGCTCGACCGACCGTACGAGGGCTCGGACACGCTTCCGACAGATGGACTCTTTATCGAGATCGGTTCCGATCCGAATGCTGATTTCGCACGCGATCTCGGGGTCGCGACGGACGAAGGCGGATTCATACGGGTCGGTGTCGACATGTCGACGACCGTCCCCGGTGTTTTCGCGGCAGGCGATATCACCGACGGTTCGGCGAAATTCCAGCAGGTGATCACCGCGGCCGCGGAAGGCGCCATCGCGGCACGAAGCATACATGCCGCGCTCGCGAAAGCCTGAATCCCGGACCCCTTTGATGAGCGGTTTTTTGAAGCGGCTCTGTCGGCCGTTTTTTTCGAAACGAAAACAATATCGCGATTTTTCGTTCTTTATCATGATAGCTAACATGTAAACACGCATATGAGGAATAATTTTACGGTCAGGAAGATTTCACAGGGTGTCGCCATCGGTCTCGTGCTGTTCCTTACGATTCGTCATCTGTGGTATGGGATCGAACAGGCGGCACCGATTGATGCGTACTGTCCATTCGGCGCGGTGGAGAGTTTCCTGACATACGTATTCACCGGGGAATACTTGAAAAGGATCTATACGAGTTCGTTCATCCTGTTCGGGATTGTGTTCGTGTCGACGATAGTGTTCGGACGCGTGTTCTGCTCCCATCTGTGTCCCCTGGGTGCGCTTCAGGAATGGATCCGGGCTTTGGGCCGGAAACTCGGCATCCGGAAGGACATCGAACTGCCGAAATCAGTCGACCGGTATGCCCGGTACCTGAAATACGTGGCGCTGGTCGCGATAGTCTATTTTTCATACGCAGTCGGTGATCTTGTTTTCCGTGCGTACGATCCGTTCAACGCATTGATGCACCTTGGCAATGAAATGGACGAGAAGATCGCCGGATATTCGATTTTGGCGCTGGTATTGTTCGCTTCGCTGTTTACCAAGAATTGGTGGTGTCGGTATTTCTGTCCGCTTGGAGCGATGCTTGCCATCGTGAGAAAGATAAGTCCGTTTCGCATCCGGAGAAACGAGCGGTCGTGTGTCGGGTGTGGTGAGTGCGATCGGTCTTGTCCTGCCGGTCTCGACGTGAGTGTCGTCTCGGAAGTGAATTCTTCGGACTGTATCAGCTGTCTTGAATGCGTGAAGACCTGTCCTAACAGCAGTTTGAAGGCGGCGGTCTTCGGGAAGGATATTTCCAAGAAGATGTTCAGTCTGCTCGTCGTCGGAGCATTCTTCGTTCCGCTCGGGATTGTCGTGATGACACCTCTATGGCAGACGAAGACCCCGTCAAATATCGTCGACGAAGTCGGGAATATCAATGTGGCGGACATACGCGGGAGTAATACCCTGAATCACGTGATTGAAATGACAGGCGTCCCTCTTCACGTGTTTCAGGAAAGGCTGGGACTGCCGAATGGGGTCGACACAGCTCTCAAACTCAACGAAATCGGCCCGAAATATGATTTGAAAAATGCGGAAGGAGCCGTTTTGGAGACGGAAGACTTCAGATCGATCATTGATGGATACGAAAAGAAATGAAAACAAATTCCCCGGAATCCGTCCTATGGTAATCACGTGAAAGTATGATTGAAACGGAAATCCGGACGGATGCGGAACTTATAGAATTGTCCCGCATGGACCCCGAGATGTTCGGGCTGTTGATGGAGCGGTATCGGGGACCGCTTTTTCACTATATCCGAAGGATAGGGAGGTTCGCCGACGAGGACACGGAAGACCTGTTACAGGAGGTGTTCATAAAGGTGTACCGGAAACTGAACGAATATACCGAGGCTTTGAAATTCTCGAGTTGGGCGTATCGAATCGCTCACAATCATGTTATAGATCATTTTCGCAAGTTGAACGCACGACCGAAGGTGGATATGCTCGATGATGTGGAATGGGGCCGGCTCATCGCGGGGAGCGTGGACATCGAAAAGGAGCTGATGAATGCGGATTGTGTGGAAAAAATAAAGACTGTTATCAGGGACCTTCCCATCAGATATAAGGAAGTCCTGATCCTGAGATTCATCGAGGAGAAGGAATACGAGGAAATCATGGACATCTTGCAGAAGCCGAAGGGGTCCGTCGCGACCCTGATAGCCCGGGGAAGAAAGATCCTGTTGAAACGGATGGAGGAAGAACATGTTGATTGTCACTAAACCTATGGAAAACATCGTACGCGACACCGTCGCCAAAATCAGAAGTCAAGGAATCGTTCCTGAACCGCGGTCTGCATACCTGGTGAGGAAATATTTTGTGTGGGGCGCCCTTGGTGTCGTTGTCATTCTCGGAGCGCTGTCTTTTTCCGTGGCATATTTTCTCCTTTCCAGTCTGGATTGGGACCTGTACCGTTTCATGCGATTGGATCCGGTCATATACACGTTGTCCATCTTCCCGTATTTTTGGGCAATCCTGATTGGAGCCCTTTTTGTGGTTGCCTTCGCCGATATACGAAAGACCGAGACAGGATATCGTTTCAGTCGGTTAAAGATCGCGCTTTCGATCGTCGGAAGCGTCGTGGCTCTCGGCGCGGTATTGTCATTCTTTGGGATAGGGGAGGCGTTCGGTGTGATGATGGCGAAGGATTTCCCATATTATGGCAGGCATCTCGTCGTGACGAAGGAGACACAATGGATGCGGCCGGATCAAGGACTGCTTTCTGGGACGATAGACGAGCTTTCCAACTCGACAATCGGATTGAACGATCTTTCCGGCCGACGGTGGAATATCGCCATGGACGGACAGACGACTGTTATGCCGGCAGCGACGATGTCTACGGGAGAGATGATCAAAGTCATAGGGACTCGGACCGGTGAGAGTGGCTTCCGTGCAATCGAAATCCGTCCTTGGGCTGGGAAGGGCGCCATGAATGGACGTGGCGCGGGTCGACATGGGCAGATGTCCAGATGAAAACATCGTACGCGATATCCGTTCTATGGTGTGCCGCGGCAATCGGTCAATAATCATCGAATCAACAAGAGAGTATGAAAAAGAATATGATACTGGGGGTCTTAGGTTTGTCTGTACTTGGTGGTGCCATGCTCGCAAGCGGAGTGTTTGCACAAAATGGTAATGCAAATCAGTACGGACCGAATTATTCACCGCAACGGCACGCGCAGATGACGCAGGCGTTCGCGAATAACGACTATACGGCGTGGAAGAATCTTATGGGCGATAAGGGCGCGACCAAAGTGGTCACGCAGGAGAACTTTTCCACGTTCGTTGAAATGCACAATCTTAAGATTTCAGGGAAGACCGATGAGGCCGCCAAGATTCGACAAGAACTCGGATTGGGTAATGGTCAGGGTCGTGGCGAGGGTCGCGGTCGAAACGGCGGACAGGGGTTTGTCGATGCAAATGGTGATGGAACCTGCGATCGGACATAATGATCGATAACGGATAAGCAAAAGAGGCGTCATTGCCTCTTTTGTTTTTTTCGAAACAAATATGACTTATTTATCGTTTGTTTTTCGTTATTTTGAAGCTTCGACGGAATGGGATAGAATAAGAAGATAATGCATAGGATTCTGAATGATGAGTGGGAAACAAAAAAGACGGACAAAAAAAATTACGACGAATAAAAACAGTCTGAAAATCGGACTCGCTCTTTCGGGTGGGTCGGCGGTCGGCATCGCACATGTCGGCGCTGTCCGTGCGATCAGGGAAAGCGGGATCGAGATCGACCGCATCGTCGGGACCAGCGCAGGGGCAATCGTGGCCGTATGCATCGCGTTCGATGTTCCCGAAGAGAAGATGATAGAGATATCCCGGAAGCTGAGCTGGTCGAATGTTTCCGAATTCGGGTATTCCAAACTCGGACTCAATTCGAACCGGCCGGTCGGCGATCTCGTGAAGAAGCTCATCGGCCGTGTCCGGATCGAGGATGCTCGCATCCCGCTCGCCATCGTCGCGACGGATATCGATACCGGCAAGAAAGTCGTGTTTCGAAAAGGGGATGTGGCCGAGGCAATCATGGCGAGCACCTGTATTCCCGGGTATTTCGTGCCGGTCGAGATCGACGGTCGCCGGCTGGTGGATGGAGGTATCGTGGAAAATCTGCCGATGTCGACCCTTCGGTCCATGAAACCCGACGTGTCGGTCGGGATTGACCTCGGATATTGGCGTACGCTTCAGAAAACGAAAACTATCCTCGACGTGATTACGAACTCATACAGCATTTTGGTGAAAAGTCAGGAGAAACCGCCGAAAAACGACGGTGGTATTGTCATTCGGCCGCATCTTGAGGGATTTTCCATTTCCGATTTCAAGCGGATGGACGAATTGATCGATATCGGATACCGTGCCACGAGAGAACGGATACCGGCAATTCGCCGACATGCGATCGTGGCGCGTTTCTCGTTCATCGGTATTTTCCGTTTCATTTCCCGTAGATTTGGACTCGGGGCTGGTTCACGGAAGAAAAAGTGACCATGAATATTTCTGACAGTGCGTCGATCGTCGCTTCGTATGGAATCACATTTGGGAAGCTTCATGAAGACGTCCTTCTTTTTGGGAGTCCCGAGCGAACCTCATATCGCGTCGTATTCGAGGACGAGGGAGGAAAACGTTTCATATTCGAGGAGGTGGCTGAGGCGCGGCTCGCCAAGAAGAAAGCCATCGCACGGACACTCTCAGCACTTTCCGCGATTGATCCATCCTTGCCGATAGCACCGTACCTTCGACATCGGGAAGGGGAGCGTATTCTCGGGATCGACGGACGGTATTATCAGGTCGTTCCCTATATCGAAGGTATACCGCTCGACAGGGAACAGTATCTTGGTGACGACTGGCGCGGGATAGCGGCAGCAGAGTTTCTCGTCTCGATGCGGCGCGCATCGGCCAAACTCCGTCCGGACGAGACGGGGCCGATACCGGGACCGTTTCTGCTCGGAACATACGCGGAGGAACTTGTTGAGAAGATTCGAAGGAATGAGTCGTCCGCACTCGAAGGACTCGGTCCTGTGTTGGATCATCTCCGTGAATCGTTTTTTCCGCGCGAGTCATCAATCCCGAACGCATTCTGTCACGGCGACTATCATCCTGTGAATATTATTTGGAGCGAGAGTGGTGTCGTCGGTGTCATCGATTGGGAATTCGCCGGGCCCAAAGCCGGATTGTATGATGTGGCGAATATGATCGGGTGTCTCGGTATGGAAGACCCGGATGCGCTCAAAGGAGGACTCGTCATGGGATTCATCCGTACTCTCCGCGAGTCGGATGCATTCGGAGGAGATGATTGGGCCGGGTTTCCGGATCTTCTTCTCGCGACGCGGTTCGCATGGCTTTCCGAATGGCTCCGGTTCCGCGAGAAGAATCTTGTCTCGCTCGAAACCGAGTATATGAATCTTATCCTCGAGAATCGTGAATTCCTCCGGCGGATATGGAAAATCTGAGTGAGAGAAAACGACCCTTTTGGAGGTCATCTGTCACCGAAACATGTCCAGTTTTGGGAAACGACGCCTCTCTACCGATGAGGGTCCCAGACACACGGCTTTTGGCGTAAAACGGATATGGCGGTATAATCGGTTTATATAAAGGATATCTGAATATGGGTGAAAATGATTTTTTGTCGGCTCCTCGAGTGGAAGGCATCATGTTCGATTCGCATCATGACGTTTTTCATCGTGAAAAAGTGAAGCCTACCATCACCGATTTGGAGCAGTTTTTTCCCCATTCCGATAAAGCCGGGTTTTCTGATCATTATGCTCTTTCTGAATTCGAGAAACAGGAGAACAAGATGGCTCAGTATACTGCTGATCATATCCGACAAACCAGTCTAAAGACCGCATTGGAAAAGGGTCTCGATATACAGAGGAGCGGTAAACATAGTGATTATCTCTTGCTGGAAGAATACAGCGAGAAGATGGGTGAACCCCCTAGGATTATCGGCGTCCGAAGACTGAAGGGGCGGGAACATTTCGAAAACGACGAGGCATATGCTTTTGCTGTGAGAGGTTTCGAGAACGGTATCAGGCTACAGGATGTCTGCGGGTTGAAAAAGATCAGTGTTCCTGGTTTAAGTTTTCTCATTCGGGAGAAAAAAGAGAATGGGGAATATAGTTTTTATTGCGGCATGGAACATATAGATGGTTTTACGCTCGGGCAAATCTGCAATCCCGATGGGATGATTCCCGATATGGAGATGTATCAAGAGGAGGTCGATCGCAATATCGAATCAGCGCTGGATCAACACCCGGAGATTCGCTCTTGGCCGTTTGAAGAATTATTGTCGCGCGTGGAGAAGCAACTGTCTTTGTGTCACAGTGTCGAAGACGGGATGCCTTCTGTGGTACATCGCGACTGTCATGAAGACAATGTCATTTTCACTTTTTCCCATGGAGAGCCTGTCCTTATCGATTTCGACGACGGGCTGATCGGCTCTTCCTCCGATCCTGGGTTCGCATCCCGATTGGAGACCTACCGCAGCGATGTCGGAGACCTGTGTATGACGGATTTTCCGTTGCTCGATCCGGAGACGGGGAAAGCGCCATCCAATGCGATCGATAACCTGAGAAAATATGTGGAAGCAATCGCCCGGGTCGTACGGGATACGGAGGCCCAATCCGGAGAATAATCAATGAGGAACAATCATATGAGTATGGAAAGCATGCCTACATTCGGGGGCGACAAGGAAAACAAGAAAGAGACCGAGGTCATCGTTTTTCAGGGGAAACGAATGAGGACGACGGCTGAGGAAATGATTGCGCGAGGCGAGTCCGAGGCCGTGTGGAAAACTTCAAGGGGGGAGGACACGAATCTTCGGTTGTATATCATTCCGATCGAGGATTTCAACGAGGCGTATGTCGACGGGTTTGAGAAACTTTTCAACCATATCAAGGACGAAAGCGGGAAGAACGGTATTTTCCTGGGAATCCGGAAGGAGGAATCGCCTATGGAAAAGGATGTCCCGACAGTCTGATCCGCTAACGATCGTATATGAAGAAGCAAGTTGAAATGGTCGCGAAGACGCAGATCAGAGGATTCACACAATTTATCCGGGAGCAGGGCGTCGTCGGACTCGCGACCGGTTTCCTGCTTGGTGGCGCCGTGTCCAAGGTCGTGACCGCATTCGTGACGGATATCATAAACCCGGTCATCAGTATCATGCTCGGATCCGGAGAGGGGTTCCGACAGGCTTCTTTCAAGGCTGCCGGTGTCGAAGTGTTCTGGGGGGATTTCGCGAGCGTGCTTATCGATTTCCTGATCGTCGCGGCGGTCGTGTATTTCGGTTTCAAGGGGCTCGGACTCGACAAGCTCGACAAGAAGAAGCCAAAAGAGGAAGAGAAAGCGGTGGCGACACCGGCCAAGAAATAACCTTTCTGCTTTGGAAAGCCGTTTAGCCCTGATTCGTGTCAAAACCGCTTACTTGATTGCCTTCGAAAACGGTGTTACCATAGGCCTGTTCTCGATGTGGCGCCAATCGGCGCTGTTTTAGGAAGTTGATAGTTGTCAGTTGTTGGTTATACGTTCAAATATGGAGAGGTGGCCGAGTGGCTCCCCGCTCGTCCCTGCGAACGGGTCCGCTCACCCCGCAGGGCGGGGATGTAGCGGAAAGGCATCGGATCGATGGTCAATAGTTGCAAGTCGTCAGTAAATATGGAGAGGTGGCCGAGTGGCTCCCCGCTCGTCCCTGCGAACGGGTCCGCTCACCCCGCAGGGCGGGGATGTAGCGGAAAGGCATCGGATCGATGGTCAATAGTTGCAAGTCGTCAGTAAATATGGAGAGGT
>CAIOMK010000030.1 GCA_903859375.1 Candidatus Moraniibacteriota bacterium | reverse complement strand
GGGGGATAGTAGTCAGAAGTCGAAAGTTACAAGTCGGAGAATAGTCATAAGTCGAAAGTTACAAGTGAAAAGAATGGGGACAGGGATGGGAACTGGGAGCGGGGGAGAATAGTCAAAAGTCGGAGAGTAGTCATAAGTCATAAGTCAAAAGTCGAAAGTAGGGAACGGGAACAAAAACCAATTGCGAAAGGCGGAATGCGAAAGGCGGAGAATAGTCACTAGTGAAAAGTCAAAAGTCGAAAGTCACAAGTCGAAAGTGGGAACGGGAACGGAGAGGTGGGGCGGTCTTTGCGAGTGAGTCTTCGAAAGAAGCAATCCATCTTAGTGGCGTCGCTTACAAGCGATAGGCCTAGAGACTCGAGTCTTCTGGACCGCCACGGATTTTCCGAAAAATACTCGCGCCCGCCTGTCCATAATATGGCATTTCGGGCAGGGAGACGGACAAGAGACGGGAACGGGAGGGAGGGGTGGGATTGCCTGGACAAGGGAAATGTTCTAAAATATGGGAAGAAATACCCGTTGTCCCGGTTCGGCTGTGAGACGGGTTTGAATCGTTTATCCGTGAATTTTCAGATATGGCAGAACAGAAAAAACCGTACCTGTCGGTCGTAGTGCCTCTGTACAACGAGGAGGGAAACGTGAAGGAACTGCATGAACGAATCGTGGCATCATGCTTGAATATCGGGAAGCCGTTCGAGATCATTTTCGTGGATGACGGTTCTACGGATGCCACAGTAGGAAATTGTGTCGGTCTTTCCCCGCTTACGCTGATACGGTTTCGGAAAAATTTCGGTCAGACGGCCTCCTTCGATGCCGGAATCAAGCAATCGAAAGGCGAAGTAATCGTCATGATGGACGGCGATCTCCAGAACGATCCGGCAGATATCGGACTTTTGTTGGAAAAAATGGATGAAGGCTTCGATGTGGTCACCGGTTGGCGCTTCAAGCGAAAGGACAGTCTCGGAAAAAAGATTTTTTCGCGCACGGCCAATCTTTTGCGCAAGGTCCTGATACAGGACAAGATCCATGACAGCGGTTGTTCGCTGAAGGCATATAAGCGGATTTGTTTCGAGGATCTGGATCTGTTCGGCGAGATGCACCGTTTTATTCCGGCGATATTGGAAATGCAGGGGTACAGCGTCGGCGAAGTCAAAGTGAGTCATCATCCGCGGGTGTCGGGCGTGACGAAATACAATTGGAAGCGGGGGATGAAGGGATTCGTGGACATGATCTCGATCTGGTTCTGGCGCAAATATTCCAACCGGCCGTTGCATCTGTTCGGCGGTACGGGTATCGTCTTTGCGGCAACGGGTTTCCTTGTCCTGGTATGGATGGCGATAGAGAAATATCAGGGCCAGGCGATCGCTACCAGAAATTGGCCGTTGGTCGGTGTGTTCTTCGTGCTCGTCGGTATCCAGTTGTTCGTGTTCGGACTCTTGGCCGATATCATGCTGAAGAACTACTACAAGGTTCAGGGGAAAATGAATTACAACATCAGGGAGGTTATCACTTCATAGGACATACTGACATATGAATATTGCTGTAATCGGGACGGGATATGTCGGTTCGGTGACCGGCGCGTGCTTCGCGGAAATGGGCAATACGGTCATATGCGTCGACAAGGACCAGGCCAAGATCGCCAAATTCGAATCAGGAAAAGCCCCGCTTCATGAGAAGGGGTTGGATGAGCTCGTCTTGCGGAATCTGAAGAACAAGACACTGTCGTTCACGACCGATTTCGAGGCTGCACTCAGTACAAGCGATATCATATTCATCGCCGTCGGTACTCCGCCGAATGAGGATGGAAGCGCCGATCTGAGCCATGTGTTGGGCGTGGCTGCCGACCTCGGGCGATGCATGGATCACGAGATCATCGTCGTGGACAAATCGACAGTGCCGGTCGGGACCGCCGAATTGGTCTCGAACACGATCGCCGAGCAACTGAAAGCGCGCGGTGTCGAGATCCCATTTCAGGTGGTGAGCAATCCGGAGTTTTTGGCACAGGGAACGGCAGTGAAGGATTTCCTGGAACCGAGCCGTATCGTCGTCGGCTCCGACGATCAGAAGGCAATCGAGACGATGAAGGAACTGTACGAACCGTTCATGCGTCGGGAAGGTCGGTTCTTTGCGATGGACGCGAAGACAGCCGAGATCGTGAAATATGCCTCGAACTGTTTCCTCGCAGTCAAGATTTCGGCATCGAACGAATTGGCAAACATTTGTTCGAAGACGGGTGCGGACTATGAGAATGTCCGCAAGGCCATGGGTGCGGATCCTCGTATCGGTGATGCGTTCCTGTATGCGAGTGCCGGATTTGGCGGGTCATGTTTCCCGAAGGACGTGAAGGCACTCGTGAAGACGGCCGGCGATTTCGGATACGATGCCCTGATGCTCAGGCAGACACTCGATACCAACGAAAAGCAGAAACTCGTCTTGGCCACGATGGTGACGGACGAAATGGGCGATGACCTGACCGGCAAGATATTCGGTGTATGGGGCTTGGCTTTCAAGGCCGGTACGGATGATATGCGCGAATCGCCCGCGATCACGCTCGTGAATATGCTGATCGAACGGGGAGCGGTTATCCGTGCACATGATCCGGAAGCCATGAAAATGGCACGGACACCGGAATATTTCGGTGACAATCTGTCCATCACGTATTTTGAAGACAAATATGAGGCGCTTGCCGGCGCGGATGCCATGATCGTCGTCACTGAATGGAAGGAATTCCGCACACCGGATTTCGATCGTATCAGGACGGCATTGAACGAACCGCTCGTCTTCGATGGTCGGCTGTTGTATGAGCCGAAGAAAATGAAAGAACTCGGTTTCGAATACCGTTCGATAGGGAGATAATATGAAAATCCTCTTTTTAAATTATGAATATCCACCGCTTGGCGGCGGGGCAGGAAACGCCACGGCGTATCTTCTCCGTGAGTACGCGAAGGTGGCGGACCTCGAAGTCCATCTGGTCACATCGGCTGTGGGCGGGGACTACTCCCGCGAGACGATAGGAGACAGCATCGTCATCCATCGTCTGCCTATCGGAAAGGATCCGAAGAATCTCCACTATCAATCGCGCAACAACCTGCTCACATATTCGTGGAAAGCATATTTTTTCTCACGGAAACTGATTCGGACGGAAGGGAATTTCGACCTTGTACACGCCTTTTTCACGGTGCCGTGTGGATTCCTCGCACTCGCGCTTCGGATCGAATACGGTCTGCCATATATCGTCTCGCTCCGTGGGGCGGATGTGCCCGGATATAGCGAGCGCTTCACCGCGTTGTATGCCGTACTCCGACCGGTCGTCCGACTCATCTGGCGTCGGGCACGACGGGTCGTGTCCAATAGTACGGGACTGCGTGACCTCGCATACAAGACGGATTCGAAACGGGATATCCCAGTCATACCGAACGGGGTCGATACGGAAGAATTTTCACCGGGTAGCCGGAAATCCGTGGCCGACAGTGTCCGCATATTGATCGTATCCCGCCTCACTCCGCGAAAAGGTATCAGATTTATGATACGTGCCATGGCACTTCTGCCGAAAACGGCACGATTGGTCATCGTCGGCGGAGGTGGCGAACGGCCGAACCTGGAAGCGCTTGCGAAGGAGGTCGACGTGACCTCCCGCGTGGAGTTCGCCGGTCTAATCACACATGGGGATTTGCCGGACGTCTATCGTGGGGCGGACATCTTCTGTCTCCCGTCGCTCAACGAAGGCATGAGCAACACCGTGCTCGAAGCGATATCATCTGGACTTCCTATCGTGGCGACGGTCACCGGTGGGACTCAGGAGTTGGTGAAAGACGGGGAGAACGGGTTTTTCGTGGACACAGGATCGGCCGAAGATCTCGCGGAGAAACTCGGTACGCTCGTCGCCGACCCCGGACTACGGATCCGTATGGGTGACGCGAGCCGTGTCCGCGCGGAGGCCATGAGCTGGCGCGCCGTGGCGGAGAAATACGTGGAAGAATATCGTCGGAGCATATCGTAAGGGAGTCCTAATCGGAACATCGTGGAGAAAACAAACCTAAGTAAAAAATTATTTTTCGTGTTCAAGACCGTCATGGCGGTCACATTGATTTCTCTTCTCGTCCGGAATGTCGATTGGGCGCCGATATGGTCCGAGGTCGCGCAGGCCTCGTTGCCACTGTTGTTGCTCGCACTCCTGCTGTATGTCATCGGTTTGTTCATGTGTATCGAGCGGTGGTGGCGTGCGGCGCAGTTCAAGAAGTTCTCCATGACATTCCGAAATGCGACGGAATACTATTTCGCCGGACTCTTCCTGAACAATTTTCTCCCGTCATTTTTCGGCGGTGACGCGTATCAGAGCTATATCCTCGGGAAGTCGGAGAAACGCTATCCTGCGGCAATCTCGACGGTCATGTTCACGCGTTTCATCGGATTGTGGACGACCATCATCCTTTTTTTCGTGTTCGGCTTTCTCGGTTACGATCATATTTTCGCGAAACCGCTCTTTGCGTGGTTCGGTATCGGATTGTTCTTGTTCATGCTCGTGAATGTGGCGCTCACATACGGATATGCTCATCCGCGTTGCCAAAGCCTGTTCGATCGGTTGCCCGGCCGGTTGAGGAAATTTTTCAAGGAGATAGACCGGTACGCGAAATGGACTTTTCTGCGTGAAAACTTCGCGCTTGCGACGGCATTCGCGATCGTCGGGGTCGGTCTGTTCAATCTCGTGCTCTTTTATGCGCTCGGTGAGCATGTGCCGATCTTCCCGTATCTCGCGACGGTATTCTTGATCAGTCTCGTCTCGAGTCTGCCGGTATCGATCAACAACATCGGATTCAAGGAATGGGCATACTATACGTTCTTTCCGCTCATTGGCATCCGGCCGGAGTCGGCGCTCGCCGTCGCGTTGCTCGTCCGTTTCATACAGATTCTCGTCAGTCTCGTCGGTGCGCCGTTCTTCTTCCGTGAGAAAAAGACCTACGGGATGGACGGCCCATAAGGAACGGGCGACTTCGCTTCGGTATGCTCTCGGCGTGCCGTTTCATGGTATACTCTGCATGTGAATGTCATGTCGGATCGGCTTGAAATATGACCGTGAAACCCAATGAAATCGATCCTCATCATCATTCCCGCCTGTAACGAGGAGAAGAACATCCGACCGGTGTATGACGCGCTCAAAGAAGTGTCCGCGCCGTTTTCGGGCACGTATTCGTTTCAGATCCTGTTCGTGAACGATGGGAGTACCGACGACACGATCGGCGAAATAATGAAGCTGGCCACCGTCGACACGGCGGTCCGGTATATCGATTTTTCGAGGAATTTCGGGAAAGAGGTCGCGACCACCGCGGGTATCAACGCATCGACGGCCGACGCCTGTATCATGATTGATGCAGACCTCCAGCATCCGGTCGGACTCATACCGGAATTCATACGACGGTGGGAGAGCGGGTTCGACGTCGTCATCGGGGTTCGCAACAAGAACCGTAGTGAGGGACTGATCAAGAAGATGGGATCGAAGCTGTTCTATCATATCATCAACAGGATCGCCGAGGTGCACGTCGTCCCGAATGCGACCGACTTCAGACTCATCGACAAGGCCGTCGTGAACGAGTTCAACCGGTTCACGGAAAAGAGCCGTATGACGAGGGCGCTCATCGATTGGCTCGGGTTCCGACGGGATTTCATCCATTTTGACGCCAACGAACGTCTGTTCGGCACGGCCAGCTACAGTTTCATCCGGCTGTTCCGGCTCGCAATCGACAGTTTCATATCTCTGAGCCTGATGCCTCTCAAACTCGCTGGTTTTCTCGGCATATTCATAACGCTCTTCGCGGGTGCTTCCGGGCTGTATATCTTCCTGGGAAAATACTTTTTTCGTTCGGAGTTCGCGTCGACCTTTTCCGATTCCGAGAATCTCGCGATACTGTTGCTGTTTCTGGTCGGTATACTGCTCATGTCCATCGGGTTGTTGGCAATCTATGTCGCGAATATCCATAAGGAGGTCATAGGTCGTCCGATGTATGTCGTACGCAGAAGGAACGTCGAATAAGAGCATCATGCGGGTGTACGGCAGGCCGTGTGGCCGTCTCGGTCTGGTTATATATCATTGATAACATCGTATGTGTGGAATCACCGGTAAGATATTTCTCAAAGACGGCGAAGTCACCGCGAAAGACGTCAAAAAGATGAACGATGCCATCACGCATCGGGGACCTGATGACACCGGTGTCTATGTCTCACCCGACCGGAAAGTCGGACTCGGGCATAGGAGACTCTCGATTATCGACCTTTCGCCTCTCGGACACCAGCCGATGGGGTATCTTAGTCGGTACAAGATCGTCTTCAACGGCGAAATCTACAATTTTCGGGAGAAGCGTGAGATGCTCGAGAAAGAGGGGTATTCGTTCGCTTCGAAATCCGATACGGAAGTCATCTTGGCGCTGTACTACAAATACGGGAAAAAATGCCTGCGACATCTCCGTGGCATGTTTGCGTTCGCGATCTACGACGAGCACGACCGGACCATTTTCTGCGCACGGGACCGGGTCGGCAAGAAACCGTTCAAGTATTATATCGACGACGACGTGTTCATGTTCGCGTCCGAGCTGAAGTCGATCCTGACACAGCCGGAGTACGAGAAGGCTCCCGACTACGAGGCGATACATCATTATCTGACGCTCCAGTACTGTCCGGCCCCTTTGACCGGTTTCAAAGATATCAGGAAGCTCGAACCGGCACATTTTCTGTTCATCGACCTGAAAACGAAAAAGGTCGAGAATGAACGGTATTGGAAACTGGATTATTCCGAAAAACTCGACTTGTCGGAGGACGAGTGGAAGAAACGCATCCTGGAAAAATTGGAGGAATCTGTCCGCCTCCGTATGATTTCAGATGTGCCGGTGGGTGCGTTCCTTTCCGGCGGTATCGATTCGAGTGCGGTCGTCGCGCTGATGACGAAACTCAGTGACACTCCGGTCAAGACTTACACCATCGGGTTCGAGGAAGAAAAATACAACGAGCTCGCTTACGCCAAGCAGATCTCGGAACTGTTCGGTACGGATCACAAGGAATTCATCGTCAAATCCGATGCCATAGGGATGGTGCCGCTCCTTGCGCATCATTTCGAGGAACCGTATGCGGACAAGAGCGCTTTGCCGACGTATTATGTGAGCAAGATGACGCGTGATTTCGTGACCGTCGCGCTCAACGGGGACGGTGGGGACGAGAACTTCGCGGGGTACCAGCGTCATGCCATCATGAAATTCTCCCTCCGGTATGAGAGCCTGCGGATACTGAACCGCTTCGTGGTGAAGCCGATATTATGGATTGTTTCCGGTATTATACGGAACACGTTTTTTGACCGCGCCTACCGCTTCGCAAAAACGATGGCCGAACCGTACGCGTATCGGTACGTGAATTATATCTGCATCTTTTCGAATGACGCCAAAGAACGGATGTATACAGACGGTTTCCTGGAGAAAATGGCACACAAGGATTCATACCTCAACGTTTCGAGACATTTCACCCAGTCCGGTTCCGAGGATCCGCTCGACCAGATGCTCTATGCCGATTTCATGACGTACTTGCCGGATGATCTGATGGCGAAGACGGATATAGACACGATGGCCGTCTCGTTGGAATCGCGCAGTCCGTTCTTGGATCATGAATTCCTCGAATTGACGGCGAAGATACCGAACGATCTCAAAATCAATGGCTCGAACGACAAAAAACACATACTCAAGAAAGCACTGGAAGAGATCATTCCGAAAAATATCCTGTATCGGAAGAAGATGGGATTCGGTGTGCCGGTCGATGTGTGGTTGCGTGGGGAACTCAAGACGTATGCCTATGATCTGCTGCTGTCGGACGTCGCCATGAGTCGGAATATCTTCCGTAGGGAAGAAGTGAAACGGTTGCTCGACGAGCACTGTAAGACGGGCGTCAGTCACGCGCAGCAACTCTGGACGCTCATCATGTTGGAGCAGTGGTTCCTCGTTTTTTTCGACGATGATTCGCATAACGCCTCAGTCGCATCATGACTATGGACAAGAAGAAAGTACTGTCATTCTCGTTCAAACTGATCGTCAGCGCGATCCTCCTGTATCTGCTCGTCTTGCGCGTGGAGTGGACCGAGGTCGGAACGTACCTGTCCCGACTGTCGATCGGTCACATCGCACTCTATGTGGCGGTGTTGCTTTGCGGTATGACTCTTTCCGCCTACAAATGGCGGGTGTTGGCCAAGTTCAAAGGATTGGAAATTTCGCTTCCGGAAGCATTCGGTTTGTATCTGACCGGATCGTTCATCAATAATTTCTTCCCTTCCTTCATAGGAGGGGACACCTACCGGGCATATCAGATCGGCAGACGAAGCGGGCGTT
Source organism: Candidatus Moraniibacteriota bacterium (assembly GCA_903859375.1). Taxonomy (GTDB): domain Bacteria; phylum Patescibacteriota; class Minisyncoccia; order Moranbacterales; family UBA1568; genus JAAXTX01. The sequence goes on along the minus strand of CAIOMK010000030.1, from coordinate 61,579 downwards.
TCCCGGATGCCGCCGCGAGTGTGGTCATGGATCGGTTGACGGGATTGATCGGAGCGATGGTTCTCTCTGTACTCTTTGCGATTTTCAATTGGCGCACCGTGATCGGACACGCCGTGCTTTCGTATATCACGATCGGCATACTGTTGTGTCTGATCGGGGTCGCGAGCCTCGGCTACGTGATGAAGTTCTCGTTCTGGGATCGTTTTTCGCGACATATTCCGAAAAAGATCCTGGAATTCCTGTCCGCACTGCACGAATACTACGAACACAAGGGGGTATTCGCACGCGCGATGATTCTGTCGGTATCGTTCAGTCTGGTCGGTCTGGCTCTGCAGAACTACGTCATGTTCCAGGCGCTCGGTATCCACGTGGGCATACTCGATTACCTGTCCGTCATATTCCTCATCAGCATCGTCTCGGCAGCCCCAATAAGCATCAACAATATCGGCGTCCAGGAATGGGCGTACGTGACATTCTTCGGATATTTCGGTGTCGACGCTTCGGCGGTGATAGCGGTATCTATCGTCATCAGGATCGTGCAGATGTTCGTCAGCTTCACGGCCCTTCCGATGTATCTGAAAAGCCGGATGACCTCCGGAGACTAGAAGAACAAGTCCATCCGAAGCAACATGTATACCAGTGAGAGCGACAGGGAGAGAAAAAAGACGGTGAGGGCCCGCTCGGTATGCTTTGTGGATTCGGTCCTGAACAGCAGGAGAAAAACGAGCGGAACGATGAAATATCGCTGTTCGATCAGGAATGACGGTATCAGGCTGAGGACGATGATCGGGAGAAGCGCGATGAAGCGCCCCTGAATTTTCATGACGTATATCGCCGAAAAACCGAGGACGATCGAAACGGCATAAAGCCACCAATATCGTGTATATGCCTGCTCCAACACGAGGTTGCGTATGAAGTGGGCGTCGAGATTGTACTTGTGTAACGCCGGAGGAAATAGAACGAACGACAAGCCTAGGACGGTACCGATAGGCAATATGTATGTGAGATATCCTTTCAGTCGGTTCCAATCGGCGGTTTTGAAAAAGGTGACGAGGGTGGGAAGGAACAGGAATCCGACCGTTGCCAAAAAGAAATATATGCCACCCGAGTACAGTCCGACCACGTGACTTTCCTTGTCACCGATCGCTATGCCACCGTTGAACAGGACAAAGGACAGAAAGAGGATCAATACCGCCACGTAGCCGATCGTGTTCCTGAAATGGCGGGAAATATTCCGAATGGAGAGAACGAATCCGTATTCCGAGACAAAGGCGAACAGCCAGAAAAAACCGACCCAGACGATGGCATCCTGTCTGACCGCAAGACAGAGAAGCGATATGACCGCGGAAAGCGTGTATTTGCGGTAGAGGATCGGAAGGAACGCGGCAAGTAGCAACGCGAGTGAGAATATGTCCGTGTAGACGAGGGGGAAATAGAGAAATGTTATCGGAAAAAATGCGTATTGAAGGGTCCGCATTTTCGGATCGCCTATGCCGATTTTTTTGGAGATGAGATAAAACAACAGCAGAGAGGTGGCTGACAAGGCGAGACTGACCGATCTGGATTCCGCAAGCGGGGGATACTTCTCGTTCGGATGAACTATTTTTTCGATGGTTGCCACGGTCACGTGATAACCGGGGATATTGGTCAGGTCGTCCAGCATCGAATAGTTGCCCTTGAAAAACCGTTGGATCTGCCGTGCGTGCGTCCCTTCGTCGACATAACTCTTGTCACCGAGCACGATGACGGCGATCCAGACCACGAAGGCGAAAACGATGAGTGCGACAAAGGCCGCCTGTCTTTTGTACGGAATAAGACTTTTCATGATTGGAGTGATCTCGTGATTTAGAGCCGACTCAGTAGGTTACCTGTCCGTCCGGGACGTCGGCGCCTATCCGGATTTTTTTCTGTGGCAGGGACCCGGTTTTCGGTTTCAATGAGACACTTTCCGTCAGGGCACCGTCGATTGTGGCACATATCTTCATCGGGGCGGTGCATGGCAGCGGATCGATGAACACGTTGCGACCGTTCGTGATGGTGAACAATGGTTCGTATTTTGGTTTTATAGAAACGGATTTCAGGGTTATGTCGATAACGTTATTCATGGTCGCACCGGTTCCGGCCGTGATATCCGTGTTCTCGATCGTCACGTTTTGTATCGGGCTGCTCTCGAGCGCGTCGAGCTCTATCGACCCGCGGGTTCGGGGACTCGTAATGCCGGAAAAGTATATATTTTTGAAAACGGGTACTCCTGTCGGTTCGCCCTCCGCCTGATCAGAACCGTAGTGCATGGTCATCTGTATAGTGTCGAACAAGACTTTGTCCGCGATGATATTGCGGAACCACAGGTCGCTTGCTGAGACCTGCTCAGTCGCAAGCGCCTTCAACCTGATGCCATATTGGATGCCGCGCATGGTGCAATCGTAACCGAACACATTGTGTACCCCTCCGGCGATTTCGCTTCCGATAGCTATCCCACCATGACCGCCTTCGACGACATTGTTCCGGATGATGACATTTTCCGTGGGAATACCGACTTTCAAACCGTCCTGCGCCTTGCCGGATTTGATCGCAATGGCATCGTCATTCGTGTTGAAAAGTGAATTTTCGACGAGCACGTTCTGTGAGGAATCTATGTCCAGACCGTCGTTGTTCTGACCGTCCGTGATGACGGAAACGTTCCGGACGACGATATCCCGGCTATAAGTCGGATGCAGCGTCCACATCGGACCGCCGTCGATGGAGAAATCCTCGAGCAGGATATATCGGCTGTTCAGGAATTCGACGAACGAGGGTCGAAGCATTTTTTCGGTCGATCCGAAGACGCGCTCCGGGACCGGGACACCCGAGGCTCCCATGGCATACAGATCGTGTGTGACACCCAGGTCACCGAGGCCTTCCCAATTTTTTCCGTTGCCGACCAGTTTCCCTTTGCCGGTGATGGCGATGTTCTGCTTCCCGTATGCATAGACGAGCGGGGAGTAATTGTAGACGTCGATGCCTTCATATCGCGAAAGTACGACGGGGAGATAGTCGTTCGGATCGGGGCTGAACACGAGTGAAGCGTCCGGTTCCAAATGAAGGTCGATATTGTCCTGTAGATGCACCGCTCCGGTAAGCCAGGTTCCTTTCGGAATCACGACATGACCGCCGCCTTGCTTTGCACAATCGGAGATGGCATCGTCGATCGCCTTGGTATTCTTGACGATTCCTCCATCGACGGAGCCATATGAGGAGATGTCGCAGGTCCGGTCGGGGAACACCGGTTGGACGATGGTCGGCATATCGAATGGCGGCGTGACCGTGCTTCCGTCATTGAATATCGCGAGTTCGGTCGTTTCGTAACGGGCCGGAAGAGGAGAGGATGGGTGCAGCAGAGATGCGGATTGGGACGGGATGTCGACCCTGTCCGGTATCCACGCCCATTCGGCCGTATCGAGTATCCGTTTCGGAAACGGCGAAAACGCGCCTGCCAAGGTCAGGAGGAAAAGCATGCCTATTCCCCATCTCGCGATATGTTTCATACGATGAGTCATTGTGAATATCGTATCAGTCTTATCTAAACAGCTCGTCCCATCTGAGTAGTTTCGAGATGACGGTGACCACTTCGGATTGTTTGTATTCGGAATCGGATTGACGGGTTCCCACGACGACCGCATCAAGTGGTTTGAAGAACCTCACTGTCAGTGTACCGAACGGTTTCGTTTCGAGAACGGTGTACTTTGAATCCGTATCGAATGTATCATCCGCATATCGGATATCGAAGTAATTTCCTTCGGAATAGAGCGAGCTGTCGCGGATCTCGTCACGGTATCGGATACCGTGCCTTTCCAGAAGCGCCCAGAAAGCCGGTTCGTACTCCGATTCCGACTGTAGATACGTCGGGTATTCGTTGTCCCGGTATTTCGACACGATATAGTCGACGATGGCGGTCTGTTGTGCGAGTGTGATGCGGTTCGTATTCGGGAAGATGTCACCGACCTCGATTTCCATGCCTTTGGACAACGATTCGTTCCGGAGCTGGTCGAATATGGGCAGGATCGCGTGGATATTGAGCGTGACGAGTGTTACGATGATTGAGATAAATATCCAGAATCGGACTCGTCCGTGTTTCGGTTGGATGAGATGCAGGATATACCCGTAGAGGATGACCGCAAGCGGCGCGAGCAGAAGAAAAAATCTCGGATACATCCGGTAGCCATCGGCGATGGAATATATGAGATAAAAGGACACCAGGCACCAGAGGAGCGTCAGGATGTGGAAGTCCTTCCGCTTCGCGTCACGCTCTTTCCATACCATGATTGCGATAGACACCAGGCCGGTGAGGAAGAGCGCGAGTGAGAATATTTTCAGTCCCATGTTTTCGCCGCACGTCTTGCATGAGAACCCGTAGTCTTTCAGTTTGATGCCGTTGATCAGATCGGTTCCGGTCGTGATGAAAAAGAATTCGTAGGCGTCATATTCGACTGTCTGGATCAACGTGTCCGTCATGACGAGACTGCCCGGCTTCGTCTTGTCGAATTTTTCACGGAGATAATGCAGATTCTCCCTGTTGTTGTGGATGTCATTGAGAATGACCGGGGAATACAGGGTGAGGATGATCGCGAGGCCCGCGAGCCAGACCTTGAGGGGAAAACGCGGCCGTTTGATCGCCGTGAATGCCACTGCGATAAGCGGGGTAACGAAGAATGAATTGAAGTGTATCTGTGAAGTGATGGTGACCGCTACGACTGCCGTGAGGAACCATCTCGCCGGATGGCGCTCGCCGGGGGATACGGACCGGAGAAGCGCATAGAACGATGCGAGGAACAGGAACGGCAGGACATTCGGACTCCAGGAAAAACGCGAATACATCACGAGGTAGACTGAGGTCGAAAAGACAGCCAACAATCCGAGAGACTCGATTGTGGAGAAAAACCGTCGGCAATATATGTAGAACAGCGGGAGCGAGAGTATCGAAAGGATCAATACCTGCATGGCATGTCCGGTCGGCGTATTGCCGAAGATGACCGCACTCACATATTCCATGTAATAGAATGCGGGGCCGAGACGAAGCAATCCTCCGCCGACATTGGGCCCAAGGAGAGGGAGATGACCGGGACCGAAGTCGACCGCGGGTGAGACGAGATCGTAATCGATGGCCTGATCCATTTCGAAATGGAGCCAATCTGAAAAGTGGTAGGTGCGCAAGAAAATACCGATGCAGAGTATCAGTATGAGGGCGATGATTTCTCTTCGGTTCCCGTTGAAATATCGGAGCAGTCGCTCTTGTAACGATGTGATGGGCATAGGTTGTGTCATTTGGCGATTGCCGACGCTTTGATAACCCTCACGAAATTGTCCGGACGGCCACCGACGACGATACTGGCCTCGTATGGTGTATTCTCATCGTACAGCTTCCTGAAGTCGATGATGTCGTTCACGGCACCCGAAAGTTTCATCGATCGGCTGATGCGCCCCGTCGAGATGACGAAATAATCGAAGCTCTTGCCGGTTATATCTTTCTTGCTGAAGCCGATATTGCAGGTGCCGATGAATTCGGTACAGACCGCTCCCTTGTCTGACCAGACGACGAGATCGCGTGCGTTCGGAAGGGCGTTGAGCATGGAGGCGGCCTCGAAGCTCCCGTCTCCCATGTCCTTGGTGTTGAGGAGATACTGTTCGGGAAGAAGTGGCGAGGCGTACGTGAAATAGAACGGTTTTACCTGAAACAACGGAATCGCGAGGATAAGGAGGAGCGCTCCCGTCGCGGCGATTGATGGGACGTGCCGGCGCACCCGTTCACATGACAGAAGCCGTGTGGCGCCGATGGCGGCGATGATGAACGCGAGCGGATAGAGGATTATCTGGTACCGGATCGTCGCGATCACGTCGTTGAACGTGGAAGCGGAATAATAGAGGACGATGAACAAGACGAAATAGATCGTGGTTTTCTTCTCCCATGAATACGTCTGTTTCGAAAACGGTACGGAGAACAGTCCGAGTATGAGGAAAATGAAGACGATCGGATCCATTCCGAAAATGAGACTGTATGTGTTCGCAAGGAATGCTCCGGCGATGGCGGCCGGAAGTCCGCTCCCGCTTATGCCTATGCCTTTCGGAGAAGCGAGTATCGCCTCGAGGTCGAATGGTTTCATTCCCAGATAGGTGTCTGCCATCGTGACGGCGATGAGAATAATGAAGACGGATATGAGCGCCGTCGAGAGGACGGTCCGGTACCGCGACAGGACGTCGAGGAGCGGTTGCGTGAGACGGTTCTTGAACAGATATATGTCGGCGGCCATCAGGGCGATGATGCCGACGAAGACGGGCCAGACTTTCACGAAGGCTTTGCTGAGGAACGTCCCCTCGAGAAGCACGTTCAGATGTGCCCATGCGGCGGGGTACAGGAGATAGTAGGTCGCCATCGAGACGGTGGCGATGACGAGATAGTCTTTGGATGATTTAATCAGATATCCTTTCAGCTCTGGCTTTTTTTCCGCGAAGACATATTCGAGGAACGGGAGGATGAAAAAGAAGATATAGAGTATGTTCGCGACATACTTCGTCAAAAGCGAAAGTCCGAGGAGGACGCTGGTCGCGATCAGATAACCCGTTTTTTGCTTCTTTTGGTAGGTGAGGTAGGCGAGGAGGGAAAGCGGGAGGAATATCCAGAGAAGCGAGTCCGGATTGATGATGAGTGAGATACCGAGTAGGATCGGCGAGAGACCGATGAAGACGAACCCGATGAGCGCCGTCGTCTTGCTGAACAGTTTACGGAGGAAAAAATAAAAGAGCGGAAGCATGAAGGTGCAGAAGAGGAAAATCGGTAGTCGGAAAAAGAAATTGATCGAGTCGATATCCGCCCGTTGCGCATCTGTTTTGATCTCGCCTCTGATATGCTCGTACTGCATCGGGTCGTATTTCAGCAGACCGAAACCTGACAAGAGGGCCACCGTGATACCCGGCTTGTCGTTGATATTGGTCGATTTCCACTTATGTTGATCGACGGCGGTCCAGAACTTGGACGTGCGACCGTAGGTCCAGTACGGTTCGTCGACCGCGGAATAGGTACCGAGTCGGGAAAGGCTGAGAAAGAGGTTGAGCGCGAGAACTATGAAGATGATGAAATGAACGGTGTATTTTTGAAGTATACGACACATACGGTTTGGTCTCGTCGATTAGAATATAATATTCGTATAGTAGCATAAAAATAACGTTTTATGGAGTTTCGGACCGGCTTCGGTGGCTTGCGCAAGGGGGTTGTTTACAGGTATAATTCCGTTTGGAAGAGGCGTTTTTAGTCGGTACGGGCATATACCGAAAAAAAAATAAAAAGTCCTCTCAAATAAGCCAAAAACTGTGATAATACGTCATTATTATGACAGTCTCGAAGAGTAGTAACGAACATATGCAGAACCTGAAAAAATTCATCAGCAAAAATGCGGTGTGGTTGGCGCTCCTGGCCATCCTCCTCGCGGCGATATTCGTGCGCACCTACACATTCGACGACTGGCTCTATTTCAAGATGGACCAAAGCCGGGACGCGCTCCTTATCAGCAATGCCGTCTTGAACGGGCCGCAATATTTGCCTTTGCTCGGTGCTCGCGCCGGTGCTGTGGCTCTCAAACACGGGTTTCTGCGCCTCGGGCCGATATTCTATTATTTCCAATACGCGTCCGGAGTGTTGTTCAATTCGACGGAGCCGTATGTCTACGCCTACCCTGATCTACTGTTTTCCATACTCGCGATACCGCTGGTATTCCTCCTCGCCGGTCTGTACTTCTCCAAACGGAACGCTCTGCTCATAACGGCGATGTATGCGTTCTCGTTCATCATCATCCAGTATTCGCGATTCGCGTGGAATCCGAATTCGCTCCAATTCTTCTTGTTGCTCAGTTTCTACGGCTTGCTCCGATTCCTGAACGAGCCGGACGGGAGACGTAGGAAATGGTGGCTGATCATGTGGGCGACCGGTATTACGATCGGCTCGCAGCTGCACTTTTTCGGATTTTTCAGTCTCGTTGGTATTTCCGGACTGTTGTTTATCACGCATTTCCGACTCTGGAAGAAGGAGTCGATTGTCGCATGCGTGAAGAAAGAAACGCTCAAAAAGATCGCGCTGTATTCCGGAATCGCACTGCTCGTGTTCTCGTTCTTCTATACGCCGGTGTTCATCAGCGAATACTATAAGAACGGACAGAACACCAAGAATTTCATCGAGGCGCTCGGATCGAAGGCTGAGAAAAAGCCGTTTGCCGACAAGCTCGTGAAGACGGTGACGGAGAATGCCAAGTATTACTGCCTCGTGACGACATCCCAGTGCTATGGCGGTTCGATGACCGCTGAATTGCCGGCGCTTTCCGTCACGGCGCTCATATTTCTTGCCGGCGCCGTCCTCATATTCCGCAATCTGAGGAAAAAAACGCTCACGGACACGCAACAGGACTTCCTCGTCCTGATCATCGCCTGGGTGGCGGTGTTTACGATACTGACGGTGCCGGTCGCGTTCCAGCTCCGGCCGCGGTTCTATATCGTGGTGTTCGCGGTCCCGTTCATACTGCTCGGACTCGTCTTCGAATATCTGGATGAGAAGCTGAAACGCACGCATGCCATCGCGATCGCACTCCTCCTCACAGCGGGTATTGTGGGATGGAACACCTATGGGACGTACGCATGGTTCAAAGAGCAGGCGAAGTCTCAGAAGAGCGATTTCACTGTGAAACGGACCTTGATCCTGAAAGCGAAGGACGGGGTTACCCTGGGACAGCTGAAAGGAGTGACCGATTGGATGTACGCGCGCCACAAGGAAGGGTCGACATTGTACTATTATGTGAAGCCGGAGCATGTGAGGCCGATCGAATTCCTGTTCTACTCGAAGCATGATGCGAGCCTGAGATCGGCAACGATGACGAACAAGACCGATGCCGACGCGCAGTTCTTTGCGGTCACGCCGGCCAAGAACGGACTCGCTCCCGTGACCAAGAAATTCGGGACCGACATCACCGCCATCGATTCGAAACAGTTCGGACAGCTGATGGTGTATGAATTGAACTTCCCGAACCGTATCGTGGAGGAATATAAATTCAACAAGGCGAAGACCAACACCGACCGAGTTTTTTGGAAGGATGTGTTCGGTATCACGGACGACAATGCGAACGCTATCCGAATCGACGGTGCCGAATAACCATATCTCACATGAAAAGAACGATACTGAAATTGGCGGAAAAGCATCCCGTCCTTACCGCTTCCGCGCTGTATTTCGTGATAGCCCTGTTGTTCACGTTCCCGTTGGTATTGAGGATGGGAAATGAGATCCCGAAGGGTGGGGGAGACGTCTATCAGGTCATTTCCAGTATCGATACCAGGATAGTGCAGGTCCGATCGTCGGATTTCATCCACGGCTCCCTGTCCATCCTGAAAAGTCTGAACACGTTCACACCATATGTCCTCCTGGGCCTGCTGATGGGAAAGATAGCGGCGTACAATGTGATATTTCTCCTGACGTACGTTCTCAGCGGAGTGGGCATGTTTCTTCTGGCGAGACACTACACGAAAAACGACCGTGCGTCGTTCGTGGCAGGGTTGGTGTTCGCGTTCGCCCCGTTTCATTATTACCAATCGGTCGCGGTGCATCTCGGGACAATGCAACAGCAATGGTTGCCTTTCCTGATGCTGTTCCTGGCCAAATTTTTCGATGATCTGCGATTCAGGCATTTCGCGACGACCGGACTGTTCGCCTTTCTTATCGCGATGAGCGAGCATCAATTTCTCGCATTCACACTGATCTATGTCGTCTTTTTCGCGGCATATCGGATATATGTGAACCGTGAAACGGTCCGCAATCGAAAATTCTGGTTCTACGTCGTCGGTTCGGCGTGCCTGCTCACGATAGTGATATTCGGCATGTTCGGGGATATGTTGAAAGTCGCCACATCGGACAACAACTTCTTGTCCGCGGGCATGAACGCGGCGAACAAATATTCCATCAAGATACTCGACCCGATCATGCCTCCGGTCTTCCATGCGATATGGGGCGGTCTCAGTGCGAAGATCCAAGACCATGTATTCGGCGATTCCAACAGGGGATCGTACTTCGTCGGATTCGCCGTCCTGGCAGTAATCGCGTATTTCCTGTACTTCCTCGTACGCGACAAGGGCGTCGGATTCAAGGATAAGGGATATCGCCAGGATCTGATATTGTGGGGTGCCGTGACGGTGGTATTTTACGTGCTCGCGCTCGGAGCATCCTTTTCTCTCGGGTCATTCACCGTGTATCTGCCGTACTATCTGATCTATAAGTTCGTCCCTTTCTATGAGAATATCCGTACGACGGGACGCATCTTCGTCATCTCGATGGCGGGAGTGGCAATGCTGACCGCGTATGCGTCGGCGTTCCTGCAGACAAAATATACGCTGAAAAAAAACGTGTACACCGCCTTGTTTTCAGTGGTGATCCTGTTCGAGTTCTGGGTGGCGCCGATGTCGACCATGATGGTTGCCTATTCGCCGTTTTACGACCGAATCGCGAAAGATACCGAGTCGTACTCACTCATCGAGATACCCGGTTCGACGAATTACGAGTTCGCCAGTTACGCGATGCTGACCGATACCGTGCATAAGAAGCCAGTGCTCAACGGCATGCCACTTGCACGCAAGATCAGCGGTCAGTTCGACATGCAACAGGAGACGCCGATCATCAAGCAACTGCTGTATACGATTCCAAAAGGAAACGATCCGGACAAGAAGGACATGACCGATATCCTGAAGGGGTTTGATTGGTCGCAGGCGACCGACATCCTGAATTATCATCATGTGAGATATGTCACCATCAGCAAGACGTATGCCGACGAGGCCATGCAACGGCTCGCACAGTCGTTCATCGAGAAATATATCGCTTATGCAAACCGGTATGAGGACGACTCTCTGATCGCCTACGAAATCGCACAGAAGGTTCCGACCGGATATTATTTCTCGCTCGGATTGAAGAACGATCAGATCTCGACTCAGTTCGCAGGTGATGACAAAAAGCAATACCGCGAGATCGGCGACGGCGCGGGGCTCAAAATCTTCAATATGGATACGGTCGCCAAGACGGTGACGATACATGTTTCGTTGAAAGGGGCTTCGTCCGGTCTGAAATTCTCGATCCAAAACGATGTGCAGTCCGCGGGTACCCTTGACGGCGATCTGCGGGAGTATGTCGTCACGAGTACTCTTAAGCCCGGAGAAAACGATGTCCCATTCTCGATACGTGATGATGCGGGAAAAGCGGTGCAGATCTCGACGGCGAAGAAAAAGCACCAGGCGGCCCTGGTCGATTCGATAACGATAGAGTCCAAATAAAGTGTTGTTTCCTATGACGAATAAAGCTATCGTTTCGCGGATCAGGGCGGTTCCGAAATATTTCTGGGTATTGCTCGCCATCATGATCGTGGGCGTATTCTGCCGTACATACCAGTTTCATGACTGGCTCCGATTCAGCCCCGACGAGGCGCGTGATGCGACTTATATCAGCGACGCCATCACGGGCAAGGCGCCTCTTCCAGCGCTCGGTCCGCAGGCGGGGAATACACAGTTCTATCTCGGCCCGCTCTACTATCAGGCCGAATATGTGTCGGCCCTCGTTTTCGGAAACGCTCCTGACAAGATCGCCTATTTTGATTTGATTTTTTCGATTCTCTCGATTCCGATGCTGTTTCTCTTCCTGCGGAAATATTTTTCCGTACGAATGTCACTTTTCCTGAGCGCATTGCTGAGTGTGTCGCTTTTCGCGATTCAGATTTCGCGGTTCGCATCAAATCCTAATACTATCCCTTTTTTCACGCTCCTGTTCCTCTACGGACTCCTCGGCCTTGCGGACAATGGAAAAGCGGGAAAATATCGTTCGGCCATATCGGTCGGTGTCGGTATGGGCGTCGGCATCCAATTGCATACCCTGCTGTTTTTGATCATGCCTCTGACAGCCGTCGGAATGTGCGTGTACCTGCTCGTGAAAAAAAATCTTACGTGGCAGATTTTCGTAGTGGTGCTCTCTTTCTTTCTCCTGATGAATTACGGCCAGATCTCGTACGAGCTACGTACCGGTGGCGCCAATAGCAGTCAGTTATTTAGGGGTGCCGGCAGTGAATCAAGCGTGCAGGGGAATACGTTGCTGCGGAACATATCGCTCATCACATCGTGTCAGATGCAGGCGAACACTCATATCATATTTTCCGCGATAAACGTACAGGAATGCGGAGGAATGTTCAATATTGCCAAGAGTTTCAAAATAAACCGGTTGGTTCCGGCGGGAGCCACAGTAAATGGCGTTTTGTTCATTGCGGAGATGATTGCGACATTGTTGTTCTCAATCGGCGGATACGTTCTCGCCATACGAGCCCTGAGAAAGGAACCGCGCGAAGAGAAACGCACGTTCCTCGGATTGATACTTTTCTATAATTTCATTTCGTTCATCGTGCTCGTTCCGGTGGCTTCCCAGATAGAAGTCCGTTATTTCAGTATCCTGTTTTTCATCCCGTTCATTTTGCTCGGACTCTGGTTGGACACATGCGCTGGGAAAAAAATGAAAGCGATACGACTGGGTGCCGCCGACGTACTTGTCATGGTGATGTTCCTCTTTGTGAATGTGTCTGTGCTGATAGTTTCGGCACGGCCGTATGTGGACAAAAGCGCAAGTTCCGTCGACGACAGCATATTGGGCGAAGCCGAATCGATGGTCGCCTTTCTCATCGCGAATACCGATTCTCTTGGGACCGTCCATATCGATGGATCGACGATGTATCTGAAACGATTTCTCAAACCGTTCGATTATATCGCCAAACGATCGGGGTCTGTTGTGGTACGTCCGGGAAACAAGGAACCCTTCGTAAGTGGGACACGATTTTTCTACATAGACGGTATCAAATCGAGGCCGTATATGATCGGGGACAAGGTAGATGGCAACGCCATTCTCGGATATGAACGGTTCGGGAGGATCATGATATATACATTAATGAAAAAATGATGAAGGAACGAATCTGCCGGATTATCCGGTCGGAACGGACGTTTTATTTTATGATCGTAGCTCTCTTCGTGCTCGCCGTCTTTTTTCGGACATATAATTTCCACGATTGGCTTCATTTCGGGAACGATCAGGCTCGGGACGCATTCCTCGTGGAGAACGTGGTGAAAAACAACGCCCCTTGGCCGCTGCTCGGATCGTCGATGGGGAATACCGGATTCCTCCTCGGTCCGGCATACTATTATTTTCAGATCGTTTCGGTAAAGATATTCGGAATCGGTCCCGACAAGCTGGCGTATCCGGACCTGTTCTTCAATCTTCTGTCCATCCCGCTCCTCTACGTGTTCCTGAAGCGGTATTTCGATAAAAAAGTCGCATTGTCCCTGACGGGACTGTACGGCATATCGTATTATGCGATCGAGTATTCACGGTTCGCATGGAATCCGAACCCGATTCCGTTCTTCGTGATACTGTTCCTGATTTCACTTTGGGAGTTTCTTCTTGCGAAAGAAAAGACTCGATGGATATGGATCATCCTTTTGGGTATTTCAATCGGGATAGGCTCCCAATTGCACGCGATACTGCTCCTGACCATGCTGGGAACAGCCGGAGTGTCGTTCCTGTTCCTGATGATAAAAAGTCGGAAGACATGGAGTCGGTGGGCGGTGGTAGCCGTACTCGTCGTCGCGGCGAATACCGGTCAGATTATTCATGAACAGCGAACCGATTACGCGAATACGAAAGTCTTCCTCGCATCGTTTTCGGACAAGTCTGACAATAGCGGGGGAAGCCGGTTCCTGAGGAATACGGTGCTCGATATCGCGTGTACGGCGCAGGCGAATTCTCTTATTTCCTCGTCTCTCGGCAACAAGGAGAACTGCGATTTTCTCTACTCGAAGGCGAGAAATATGAAACCGAATTCCGCATTGCGTCTGCCGAGCAGTAAATCCGCCCGGCTTGGAATATTCGCGAGCCTCTGTTTTTCGGTCTTCGGGTATGGGATGCTCGTATATATGACGTGGAAGGAACAGGAAAAGACGAAAAAATACTTCACCGGAGTCGTCCTCCTGTATTCCGTGATGTCATTTCTGGTCATGTTGCCGATCATCGATCTGGCACCGATGCGCTATTTCATCCACATGACGTTTCTGCCGTTCGTCTTCATCGGCCTGTTGATCGGATACCTGAAGCGGAACTATCCGAGGAAATATCTTGCGATAACGATTGCACTGTTCGCCATCCTTATCGGAACAAACCTCTCGTCCATCCGTACCGAGGCTCTTTCGTTGGCGGACAAGACGCGCGCGGATTCCGGATATCTCGTTTTGGATGCGGCTCAACTGCTTGCCGATTTTATCGTCGAAAATTCTTCCGGACAGACGGCATACCTGTTCGGCGGAACCAAATACTATTCCCCATACAACAAGACACTCATATATCTGTCTGCTGAAAAGGGGTTGACCCTAAAACGAGGCATCGATATCGGAGGCGTCCCTTCCGGTGCTTCTGCATTCTATGTGGGGTCGATACTCGGGGATGGCGGTAATCGGGAAATCGGCGGGATGACCTTCATCGACCATCGGGACGTCGGGCAGGTGGGTATATATCGGATCCGATAAACGTTCGAAGATATGACGCCATTTTCGTGGAGGAAGATGTGGCCTGTTTCGAGGCATATATGGATTCTGCTCGCCATCATGGCAGTCGGTGTTTTTCTTCGTACCTACAATTTTCACGATTGGCTGCAATTCAGAGACGATCAGAGTAGGGATGCGATCCGTGTAGACCAAGTCATCTCCGGAGAATCCTCATGGCCTCTCCTCGGACCTTTTTTGAGCCATTCGGGAGCCACTGAGGCAGAGTCCTTCCATGTGGGACCAATCTATTATTATTTCCAGATCGTATCGGCAAAAGTGTTTGGGAATTATCCGGATACGTTGGCATATCCGGACGTGTTCTTCTCCATACTTTCACTCCCTCTATTCTTTCTCTTCATGAGGATGTATTTCGATAGGAACCTATCATTGGGTCTTACGGGCCTCTATTCGATATCGGCATATCTCATCAGTTATTCACGATTCGCATGGAGCAGCAACCCGATCCCGTTTTTTGTCCTGCTCTTCCTGTATTCCCTCCTGAAATTCATAGGGGAGAAAGAGAAACGTCCGTGGTTGTGGGCGATATTGCTCGGAATCGCATGGGGGGTTGGTTTCCAACTGCATGCCATAACGATGATCCTTTTCTCAGGTGTGGTTTTTTTCGTCTTTTTCTTTTCGATGAGGAAGGACCCTGTCATATGGAAAGAATGGGCGATTGTCCTTTCGATATTCTTGTTATTGAACGGGAGTCAGATAGTGAACGAGTCGATGACGGATTTCGGCAATACCAAAGCCTTCTTTGGATTTTTTTCCAACACAGACGCCTCGATAAATCCTGCCAGTGGAGGTATCCTGAACAAGCTGGGAAACGACGTGAGCTGTCATATCGAGGCGAATTTCCTGTATCTGTCATCATATGGATCGTCGTTCGGGCTCAGCAACTGCACCCATGATTATGCCAAAATTCTTTCAGGAGACTTCAGTGATATCCACGTAAGGAATCCTCATAGTGCGAGCGATGCTGCTCTTCTGCTCCTCGGTCTCGTTTTGTCCACTGCCGGATATGTCTTGTTGGCTCGGAATGTCTGGAAAGAAAACACAGAAAGAAAGTCATATTTCCTCCGATTGTTCGCTTTATATTGCGGACTCGGGTTCATCGTCATGTACCCTTTGAGTGACGGTTCCATCGCCGACCTGAGATATTTCAGTTTCATCTTTTTTGTGCCGTATGTCTTGTTCGGATTGCTTGTAAAATCAATATTCGAGAGTTGGAACCGTGTGAATGCGATTGTGTTTGTCGTCATTTTGTTCATATTGATTGCCTTCTTCAATCTGACCGTCGTCGGAGGAAAGTCCGCGGTACTTTCGGCGCAGAACGCAACCTGTTCCGGCGCGACGACGCTTGGTGAAATCGAGCCTCTCGTGAATTTTATTTCCGCCCATTCGGACAGGGAAAGCGTGTATGTGTCCAAAGACAGGCGGTTGTCGTCTGCACTCAATTCGGTAATATATTTGGCGGATAAACGGGGAGTTACAGTGATGAGGGCGAATGATTCGTATGGTAATGTTCCGGAGGATGCCCGGACGTTCTTTATGGGCTGTGCAAAAACGACAGATCAGAAGGACGTTCTGAATCGCTGGAGTGGTGAAAGCCTGTATATATATCAGACAGTGAAACAAGAATAGGAAATGATACCCACAACTATGAACGAATACGTTATACATGGCCTGCGGATATCAAAAAAAGTTGCTCTTCTGACGGCATTGTTTTCGATATTGGCAGTCGGACTCTTCCTGCGCACATACCATTTCCACGACTGGCTCGAGTTCAAGGGCGATCAGTCCCGAGATGCGAGCCTGGTTCAAGGCGTCGTCGAGAACGGTGCGGTGTGGCCGCTCCTCGGGCCGGCGATGGGAAACTATTCGACCGACAACGGAACGCATTTCAAAGTGGGCCCGATATATTATTATTTCCAGATACTTTCGGCGAAAATATTCGGTATGAAAGCCGAGGCTATGGCGTATCCTGATGTTTTTTTCGGTATCCTGTCCATCCCGCTCCTATTTTTCTTTTTTAAGAAGCTCTTTGATGACAGCGTATCACTTGCTCTGACGGGCCTGTATGCCGTCTCATTCTTCGCTGTCCGCTTTTCGCGTTTCGCATGGAATTCGAACCTCATACCGTTCTTTGTCCTGTTGTTTCTGCTTTCCCTGTATGAATTCAAAATCAAGGGTGAACAGGCTCGATGGCGATGGGTTGTCCTTCTGGGGACGGCACTCGGTGTGGGAATCCAGCTGCATGTCATACTGCTCATATTGTTCTCATCGTTCTTTCTGCTCGTATCCGTTCATATGTTGGTCCGGCAAAGAGGCGTATGGAAACGATTGCTCGTCGTGTGCGTCATTGCGGCAGCGTTGAACATCGGACAGATACGGAGTGAGGCGGAGACGGGTTTCGCTAATATGGGAATATTCCTGAACTATTTTGCACAGAGCGAGGCGGTCGATGGGCAAGCGTCTGTCAATCGCGGATATGGACCGATAAACGATATCGGCTGTCATATCGAAGCGAACTCGTATATGATTTCGTCATTCGGACAGGACAGCTGTGCATACTATTATGACTCCTTGTTATTCGGAAGGACGTTGAAAGATTTCAAGAGTCGGATATTCATGCCATCGCTGTTCGCCGGACTCGCATTCTCGATATTCGGGTACGTGATGCTCGCATACCGCTTCCTGCGGGAGAAAGACCGTGATAAACGAATGTGGATCAGGTTCGTCGTTTCATATCTCGGATTGTCACTGTTGATCATGTTGCCTATCGTCGGAGAGAAGCTTGAACTCAGATATTTCAGCTTCGCATTTTTCGTGCCGTTCATGTTTCTCGGTTTCCTGACCGAATATGCGATCGGGCTCCATAAAAAATGGGGGTGGGCGATTGTCTCTCTCGTTTTCTTGATTTTACTGGCGTCGAATGCCAAGGCATACTCGTCCATCATCGAAGAACTGCAGGCTCAGAAACGTATCTATTCGCATTCGGTCGTCTTGGGCGAGATCGAACCGATAGTGAAATATCTGATTGACCATTCTGGCGGACAGACAGACATCTACCTGGGAGGGGATTACAAAATCATGGATTATTCATTTCAGCCGTTGTCCTATCTGATTGCGGAACAAGGAAAAAACCTCATATGGGTGGATGATACGGATATCGGGACGTTTTCGCGTTCCGGTGCCCCCGTATTTTACGTGAACAATGAATTGGATTCGGAAAATAATACGGAGTATGAGAAAATAGGTCAGAAAACATACGTATATACGGTTATGGCGAATAGTGCCCGATAATGAAAACATATGAAGATAAGAATCAATACAGTCGCACTCATCCTGTTCGGCATCATATCGGTCGGGATATTCCTCAGGACCTATCAGTTCCATGATTGGCTCCGGTTCAACGCGGATCAGTCCCGTGACGCGTCATTGGTGAGTCATGTGGTTGATGGCAATGTGGCATGGCCGTTGCTCGGTCCGAAGGCAGGAGGCACGACGTTCAAGCTCGGTGGTGCATTTTATTATCTGCAGATCGTTTCCGCGAAAGTGTTCGGAAACAGCCCTGACAAGATGGCCTATCCGGACCTGTTCGCGTCCATACTGACCATCCCGCTCCTGTTTCTATTGATGCGTAGGGCGTTTCAGGCTCGTACGGCACTCCTGCTGACCGCCGGCCTAAGTGTGAGCGTTTTCGCGATAAAGTATGCTCGCTTCGCATGGAATCCGAATTCGGCGCCGTTGTATTCGATACTGTTCCTCTACGCGCTGCTCGCGATTGCGGACGCGAAGACCGTGAAGAAGTTGCGGTGGGCTCTGGTCGCCGGCGTGGCGCTCGGCATCGGCGTACAGCTCCACACCGTACTTCTGGTTGTCATGCCGATAACCGCGCTACTCTTTTTCATGTTCATCGGCAGAAAGACTCCTTCATTGTGGCGTCCGGCGGCGATCGTCTTTGCCGTGGCGTTCGCGCTCAATATCGGACAGGTCATCGATCTGGCACAGACGAACGGTGCGAACGTAAAGGCATTCTTCGGAGCCACGACGACGAAGACGGCGAACGGGAAGACCCTTCTCGGAGATCTGGCGACCGATGCCGTATGTCAGGCACAGGCCGACGCATTCATCATTTCCGGAATCGGCAACGATGACGAATGTGGGACCGACATGGTCATCTCGACTTATCAAAAGGCGAAAGGCCTGTCGGGAAAGTTGCCGTTTCTGGTGGGACTATTCCTTTCCGTCTTGTTTTCAGTCGGTGGCGCGTGGCTGTGGATACGCGCAATCAGAAAATCGACGGACGGACAGGTGAAGCTTTTTCTCCAGCTGACCGGCATGTATGCCCTGATAAATTTCATTCTGTTCATACCGCTTGCCAATGAGATCTCCTTGCGGTTTTATCTGGCGTCGATGTTCGTCCCGTTCATACTGCTCGGATTGTGGATAGAGGCACTTTCCGTATTCGCGGGTACATATCGGAAGCAGATGCTCATAGCGACGCTCTCGATACTCGCAATCGTCCTGTGTACGAATAGTATGGCCGTATGGACGGCCTTCCTCGATCATTCCGGGAAGACTCTGGTCAGTGGATCGACCTCGACCGAAATCACCCTTGGGGAAGTCGAGGGCATAGCGGAATACATTACAAGCCATTTCCAGTCCGGCGAGACGGTGCTTCTGAAAGGCAAGCAGACCTATATCTTCAAATATCTGAAATCGATCGAGTATTTCACGGCACAAAAGGGTGTCGCCCTCAAGCCGTTGTCCAAAAAAAAGCAGTTGACCGGAAGCGAACCGATCGTCCTCATCGGAAATGCGAAGAGCAAGGGAAAACTCACGAAATCGGTCGCTGAAACATACAGCGCCCCAGACTTTGGCATCTATGGAAGATTTTCCATCGAGCAACTAATCCGGAAATGACCGTCATGGTCGTCCGCGGACGATAACCGCGTCACATTGCATTTTTGTGGGAATATGCGCTACACTGACGTTGAAAGAGACGGCTGAGCCCACCGCGGCGTTTGCGGGAACGAAACCGGAACCTTCACAATGAGCAAGAGAAAGTTTTATATCGGGGACATCCTGAACCTGTTGTTCTATGATGTTAATGAAGAACATGAGCTCTTTTTGGATGATGACAAGTCCGAGGGGATCGATGACCTCATCGCGTTCATGATTGGAATCACCGATGAAGGGGAAGCGGATGAATACTTCGAGGACGACTTCCGGTATTCGAACGCGATGCAGATGTGCATAGACAGCCTGCTCTGTCAGTTCGAAGATTTTACGAAACCGAAGTTCAGGAATGAATTGAAGTCCCTGAAGAAACGGGCGAACAAATCACTCCTCGGCGAGGAAATGGAATCGAACTGGCTGTCCGATCAGGCGAGAATGTATGTCGCTGACCGGGTGAACTCGAATCCCTGGTATCGCGCGATGAAGAAAAAAGGCAAGTCTTGTCCCGAACTTGATGACGGACAGGACGACGCCACGATGCTCACTGTCGAGTCTATCGGATATCTTCATATTCCGGAGGGTCAGGAACGGTTTGAACGCGTGCATAGCTTCGAACTGTTCAATGATCGTCCCATGAACATGAACTGATATCAACAACAAAACCCCCTCCGGCCATAACGGCTAGAGGGGGCTTTCTTTTGTCTGGAGAGTTCTGTCGGGTACCATCCGCCGATGTCATGCGCGACCGGGAATGAAACGGAGTAGTGGGGCGAAATCGGCATTGTCGAGAACGCCGAAGACTCGGAGTATTCCGAAATGAAGCAGGAACAGGACTCCACCACATACCATGAAAGAAATACTGCCTTGCGGAAGCAGTCCGGCAAAAAGTATCAGTATAAGGGAGGAGCCGAATGAGACAAGCCATAATTTCAAAGGAATGCGGACCTTGAAATGTCGGTCGGTGAAGATAAGGATGCCGACCATGAGCATGAACGCGACAACCGATGTGGCGATCGCCGAGCCGACGATTCCATAGAGGGGAATAAGGAACGCATTGAGCGCCCCCGAGGCGACGAGGCCGACGCCGGCGACGTACATGGGGATCCGGACCAGTCCCGCTCCGCTGACGGCGAATGCGAGGACGTAGAAGGCGGTCAGGAATCCGTTGCCTATCGCGAAGACTCCCATGGAAGCGGTTGCATCGGCATAGGCGGTGCCGTAGAACAGGTTGATGACCGGCCCGGCATAAACCGACAGCAATGTGACGATGGGGAATAAGATGAGTGCGAGCAGTCGCAAAGATTTGTTGACGAGGGACCTGGTCTCGGCCTCGTCGCGGTTCGCCGATGTCTTGGATATCGCCGGCAACAAGATGATGGTGAGCGCGTAGAAGAGATAATACGGGATATTGCCGACGGTGATGACGGCATTATAGAGACCGGTCAGGTGGTCGTCACGCAGAAGCGCTTTCACGAGGAACAGATCGAGTGAGGTGATAAGCTGATAAAAAAGCAGGAACAACGTGAGTGGCCAGGCGTAGTCGAGAAGTTTTTTGGCGGGAAAGGCCGTAGATATTTTTTCCGCGACGGCTGGGAAATATTTCTTGGTCCAGATGAAATCGAGCAGGAGCGCGACGCCGAACACGACGAGCGGGGAGACGATATAGCCGGCGACGGCGCCCTTTACGCCGAAAAACCAGGCGAGCAGGATGATGAAAACCATCCGTGTGATCGCGCGAGTCGTTTTGAGTGCGGCCTGAAGCCGGAAAAAATGAAGGCCGGTGAAATACGAGAAATAAAACGACGCGGCGGCGAAAGCGGGGATGATGAGCGATGAGAGCTGGAACAGCGGGGTGAGGGTCGGATCGCCGAGGAGTGATGCGACCGCGGGTGCGAGCAGGAAAAACAAGAGCGTGACCACCGACATGACGATCGTCTGTAGGAGAACCGTTTTGCGTTTGATGCCGAGGATGTTCTCGGGATGCGTCTCGAATATCTCACTGAGATATTTCGACATTGCCGTCGGAATGCCGTTGCCGATGAGGATGATGACGGTGGTCGTGAGATTCACGATGAGACCGTATCGGCCGTACTCTGCCGGTCCGAGCAATCGTCCGAGTACGGAATGGATGAGATACCCCGAGGCGTTGAAAATTATTTCGGAAACGGTGAGCCACAAGAGGGCACGGGAAAAGTGTTTCATCGATGTGTTCGTCTTATGAAAATATGAGAAAATATCTCTCGGACCGGATACATATCAGGAGGTTTTTTCTATGCGTTTCCAGATATGCCTGCTGATGTCTTCGGGGTCGCCGTTGCCGTCGATGACGATGAGATCCCAACGCTTCACGTCGGATTGGAAGAGAGAGTGTTTACGGGTCAGGTATTCTATTCCCTGTTCCGGAACCCGCTCACGGGACGCGATGACATCCGGTTCGACATCGAGAAAGAATGACCAGTTCGGGGAAGGGATGAATTCGTCGAAAAACTGGAACGACCGTTCTCTCCCGGTGGAGCCGGCAAGGAACTCGATGTTGACGACCGAATCGTAAAAGTATCGGTCCGAGACGAGGACATCGATGCCATCTTGGCGGAGGACGTGCAGAAAGAGTCGGAAGCGGATAAGATCAATCAGAAGGAACGTCTTTCTCAGAAGTATCAGGAACGGGGATGCGGTCGTCGATGCCTTCTCGTGACCCGGGGTGAATGTTTTTGTCCCTTTGATTGCACGGCTCAGCCTGTTGGCCAGCGAAAACTCTATCGCATGGAAATATGCGACGTTCTTGCCTATCCTTTCAAAATGTTTCCGGAGAAGGTCGAGCTGGGTGGATTTCCCGGACCCGTCCGTACCGGAGAAGGTGATTATCAACATATCGTTCAATAACCGAAAGAAGGTGCGACGCTCCCATGCATATACCGGATACGGCACGAGGCGCGAATGGAACAGGAATCCCAGGAAATGAAGACGAGCGGGACCGATTGTCTCCAATAAGCCTACAGAAACCCTTACAAACCTATCGTTAGAGTACCAGAAAGTGCTATAATGGGCAATAATACGAGATATCCATGCGGAAAATTTCTGATTCACTATTCCTGTTTTTTCTCTTCATTCTGCCGTTTCAGACGGTGTATTTGTTGCGTGAGCCGATGATCGGTGGTGAAAAATGGCAGTATGGGACGATCGGAATATATGCTTCATCACTGGTGCTGGCCATCGCGATACTGATCGTGGCGATCTCGCGAGAAAAAGAAATACAGAACATATCGATCGGCATCAGGATGGAGACGTTGTGGCGGGAAAGAAAAACTGATGCATTTTTGCTCCTGTTCGTATTGTGGTCGGGTCTGTCTCTTCTGTGGGCGCAGGATGCGATGCTGGCCATGTATTCGTTTTGTAAGATTCTTCTCGTTGCGGATGCGTTTGTCATGACTCGGGATATGGTGCGTCGTGGAAAGTTGAGACAGGTCATATCGGTGTTGCTCCTTGCCGTCGTCATACAGGCCGGTATAGGCATAGGGCAGTTTCTGATGCAGGAGAGTTTCCGCTCGTCTTTGCTCGGGACGAGCGCGTATGAATCCTGGCAAGCGGGGACATCGGTATTGAAAAACGATACCGGACGGTTCCTCCGCGCATATGGGACCTTTCCTCACCCGAATATATATGGGCTGTTCCTTGCGGTCGGATTGCTCTTGGTGGCCCATCGGATCATGTCGATGACACGCGGTGCCGAACAGACGATTGAAAGGGTCGTGACGGTCGGAGTGGTCCCGGTTATTCTGCTCGGACTCATCTTGTCGTTTTCCAGATCGGCATGGGCCGGGTTCGCTATCGGATTCGCCTTCCTGATGGCACAAACGATTATCAGTGGCGGGAGACACATCAGGATGCGTCTGTACGCGACGATAAGTGTCGTCGTGCTTTCCAGTGTTATATTTTCCTTCATCTTGCGTGAGGCAGTGTTCCCTCGATTCGATCAGGCGACAGTCGGACAGGAACGGTCAGTGACCGACCGGATGACGACTTATCGTGACGCACTCGGGATCATCTGTGTCCATCCGCTTCTCGGAGTCGGCGTTGGGAATATGACGGCGGAATTGATACGACTGCGACCGGAACAACCTCTCTGGGATATCCAGCCGGCACATGACGTGCCACTGCTCATCTGTTCCGAACTCGGCATACCGGGTCTCGTCTTGTCACTCTGTTTCTTTGGTTCACTCGCGCTCCCGTGGCTACGAAAGAAAAATGTCCCGACCCTTGCCGGAACATTCCTTGTCTTTCTGCCAAGCCTTCTTCTCGATCACTTCCTCTGGGACTCCAACTTCGGATTGCTGTTTCTCTTCGTCGCGCTCGGCATCACAACGTCTGATGATTGACATATTCCTCATCGTTCGCTAGTGTCATGAGGTTCGATTATAGTTTCTTTACGTCAATAACAGGTCAACGGAGACGAATATGGCATTCCTGAATCAAAAGGCGGTCAGCAGACTGTTTTCATTAGGAGGCGGAAATTACCGGCCTACCAAGATCGCGCAGACGAAGAACTCCATCGCGAAGGAGATGAGACTCGCGGAAGAATATTCCCGAAGAACCGGCATGATCGATTATTCAAGGATACACGTGATCGTCGCATTGAAACTCCGGCTGGATCGGTTGTATGCGGAATGGGCCGGCGGGTATATTTCGTAAGATACAAAAACGACCCCTCTCAGCAGAGAGTGGGTCGTTGTTTATTATGCAAATCGTTTAGTACATGATCACCGCGACCGGCTGGAGTTTGGCGACGGGTTTGACGATATTGTTCTCCTTGACGCTCGCGATGACGGCATCGGCGTTCTTGTAATGGGCGGAATCCTGTTCGATGACTTTGGATGAGCGACCGTTATAGAGACGGACACCTCTTGCCTCGAGTTTTTTGTCGAGCTCTTCGCGACTGGTCGGGACGACCGATTCGGCGGCGACTTTGGGTTTGCCGGCACCGTGGTTGCAGGAGAAGAACGTCGATTCGTTGCCATCCGTACCGACACAGAGATAGCCGTCTGTCGACATCGAAGTCGGGATGAAAGCCGGTTCGCCTGTCTCGCTGAAAACGGGATGGCCTGCCATGCGGGTCGGCCCGTAGGCACGGCTCGTGCCGTTGCGGTGGATCCATGCGCTCTTGCCGTAGTGTTCCTCCTCGGAAACCAGGATGTGTGGCATATCATAGACGAGCTCGAAGCCCGGATCACGCCCGAGGACTTCCTTGATCGTTTGCGACACATTGTGCGCGATGATGGCGCGATTCGCATGGGCAAAGTTTGAGCAGGCGTTGCGTGCCTCCATATATATGCGCCCGTCCTCGCCGTCGCCGTCGAAGGTGAAGAGCTCTTCTTTGGTGCCGAAATCGAAGTCTTTGATTTTCGTTGCGATGGCGTCGATGACATGTCTGCGTGACGTGAAAAACGTCATCCGTCCGAGCCACGCCATGAACGCCTGCGAAAGATGCTCACGCTTCTTGGCGGTGTACATGTACATCGTGTATTGACCGAGGATGCCGGAACCGCAGTGAATCATGAAGACATACTGTCCTTTCCTGATCCCGAGCTTTTCCGCAAGCACCGGGTCCGGCAGGTCGGTGACCTTCATCAGGTCGAGGAAGTGGTTGCCGGCGGCTCCGAGTATGCCCAATCGGAATTTCGCGAAGAAGAGAAACAGTCGTGGTATGACTTCATAGATTTTCTTTTTGGAAACCTCTTCTCCAAAAAAGTTTCCACGGTCAAGAGAATTTTCCCGCTCGTATTTCGTCTCGATCCCGAGGTATTCGACGGCGGCACCCACGCCTTTGCGACAGATGTCCACGATGACACGGTAGGGGAGTACTGTGCCGACGAGGGCCTTGGTCGGGACACGGTCGACGAGCGCGGCGAAGAGCGTATCGATGTCCTCCGAGGAAAGATCATCCTCGGTCAGGTTCGTCCGTACGAGACGCATACCGCATGCCGGATCGGTATCGTTCACCTGCGGGAGTATGAATTTTTCCGAGGCTACCGTCGTGCCGGTCGCGTTCTTGCGTCCCGGCTTGGAGTGGACATCGGCCATCGCGGCGA
Source organism: Candidatus Moraniibacteriota bacterium (assembly GCA_903859375.1). Taxonomy (GTDB): domain Bacteria; phylum Patescibacteriota; class Minisyncoccia; order Moranbacterales; family UBA1568; genus JAAXTX01. Next base: position 35,906 of record CAIOMK010000030.1, on the reverse strand, counting down.
TATGGCGGAACAGGCCGTCGTTGCTTGCGACGCTTTCGAGCTGGGCGAGTGTGCCTTCGGCCGGCAGGAGATCGTCTTGGATATGAAACACGACCGGTACTTTCATCCGGTCGGTCTTCATCTCGCTCTTGAAGTCGCCTTTCTTTGTGAATCGCTGGTCGTTCGTCATAAGGTCGTCATTATGAGGTTGAGGAATGCCGAAAAGGCTCATTTAAAAGTATACCTTCTATATTCATCCAAGAAAAGGGCAAGGACATTTTTGAAATTATCCCGCTCTGTGTCGCTCACATGAAGCACACTCATCGTCGACCTCAACTGCAACGCTTCCTTGAGATACGGTACACCTCCGAACTCCGGATGATGACGTGAAATCAGCTCCGGATAGGTATCCTTTCGCGCCGATATTCCTACGGCAAGTAAAAGGGCGCCACACATGTTGATGACATAGTTGCACCAGTCCCTCGGTTCACGGACAAAGATGTTCTTCTCTTTGTCTACGTCGAGGGCATGCGTATATTCTGCCTGTAATTCGGATTGAAGATCTCTTGTGAGCAAGTCCCGGACGTCCGGTATCAATGAGACTATATCTTTTCCGTACAGTAGCCGGGCGTGAAGTTTCAAGTCGAGCAACGTGAGATTGCCGACGAATCTCGTTGCACGGTCGTTGTCGAGGATCCTGTTTTTAAAATCGGACAACGGACGAACCGTGCATTTGATTTCGACTGCGTACTTTTTCGAAAGGACTGCGAAATCGATTTGTGAGCCTGCCGGGTCGGGGGTATCGACGAAAGCGAGCACGTCATAGTCGCTGTATCCTTCAACGATGTCATAGTTCGCGTAACTGCCTACGACAAACAAACTGACGAGATCGGTACTCAGAGCTTTTCGGACCGTATCAACGAGTGACTGCTCTATGATATCGGCACGGTGCAGTGTGTCTGCATTCACAATAAAAACAGATTGAACGGATGAGCGGGCGGGTCAATCCAAAATGTTTGTCTTGGCGACGATGCCATAGAGGGCATCGAGCTCGTCGGAGAGCGATTTGATTTCTTCGTTTGACCCTTCGATGACGATTTCGATAAGTCCGCTGTATGTGCGTACGCCGGCACGACCGAGATTCACACCGAGACGCGCGATGATGCGGTCGCCGTGCCGGGAGAGAATCTCGTTCACTATTCCGGCATGCGTCTCGCGCTCCTTCACGAGGATTGAAATCGTCGCGATGTGGATCGGTTTTTCTGTGTTCATACGTTTGCGTTGCGGATTATGTGAACCGGACCGTCTGAGAGGGGATTACTCGAGACTTCGGTAGACTTCCGTGTACTGTTTCGCGGTCACGAGCAGGTCGAACTCCTTTTCGACATAGGCACGGGCGGCCTTTCCCATCGTCTCCACGCGATTTTTGTCATGAGCCAATTCGTCTACGACCGAGAAGAAGGCTTTGCCGTCTCCGCGCGGAACGGTCGCCGAAATATCCGCATTCGAAAACTCATGGAAGAGGGGAATATCGGAAAGAATGACCGGCTTGCCACAGGCATATGCCTCGATGATGATAAGCGGGACGTCGAACTTTCCTTTCATGTCGCCGACCGGGAACGCGATGACGTCCGCCAGGTTGTACAGCTTCGGCATATCGGCAAAGGTATCCGAAAAAAGGAAACGGTCTTCCATTCCAGCATCGGCGAACTTCTTGCGCACCTCTTCCTTTTTTCTCGCATCCGCCTCGTTCTTGATACGGCATGCCCACATGAAACGCAGTTTTGATTCCGGCTGTTCCCGATAATGGGCGATCAGGCCGTCCGCAAGCATGTCTGTCGCACCGAGGCGTACGTATTCTCCCGGATAGATGACGATGAAATCCTCTTCCGTAAATTTGAACCATGCCATGAGCGACGGGTCTTTCGGTTTGGACTGATAAAGTTCGAGGTCGATTCCCGGATAGATCCGCTTGACATTCGTGAATCCGATCTCATCGAGACGCTTCTTCGAGGTGTCGGAATAGGTGATGATGCGGTCTGCAAAAAAAATACTTCGAAGATCCTCGGTCGCATAGAGATCTTCCCGCAATGTGGCGACGGTCTGGATGGTTTTGCCTTTCGTCGGATGGAGTATCGTCTTGAACAAAGACGAACTCACCTTTGTGGGCGTGAAAAGATAGTGAGTGATGTCGTATGATCCACGCGAAAAAAGAAGCGAGAAAAAAAGGCGTATTTTGGCCGGAGAATCGAATCGGCCGGACGAATATATCTGCTTTTGTGTGACCGATTCGGGCAGACCGCGTATGATGCCGTGAGTGAGGACGGACAATGACGGACCAGATATGGATTTGGCGAGAAAATAGGCGAAATTCTTGGATGCTTCGTCCCACGGGAGACACAGTGGCCGGGTGACGAGGAGGACGTTCTTTTCTTCGAGCATAAATCGGTATAATGTGTATTATCCGGCGATATCTACCTTATATCATACCGTATTTTGAGCCATTTGGAAAACACGCGTTTCGGATATCGGCCTCCGTATGACGACGATAAAAAAACACGCCTTACTCGAAAGTAAGGCGTATATATGGAATCCGGATATCAGTATCTGCCGTATCTTCCATGTCTCCTGTGGCCGTCGTTGTATCGTGGGAACGACATCGGCCGTGGCATCACGGGAACATACCGAAAAGGTGGGACAAATATCACCCGTTCCCGTACAGGAGGAGGATAACATTGCTGTTCGGGGACTATGAGTACACGCTCCCGGTGATAATAATGATCATCGACCGGAATAAGTAATGCGTCACCTCCGGTCAAACCGAATGCGAACAGGATAGATATGAGCGCGATTGGATTGTATTTCACGGTTGCTCCGTTTGGTTGTTTTGTAAAATAACATTTCAAATTGACTATATATTATATATCATAATTAAATTATTGTCAATATTCGTATTTCAGGATATATACAGAAAAAAGCCCATTAAAAGGCTTTTTCGTTATATTTTCTCGTTGTTGATGTCTGCAACTTTTTACCGTTCCCGGTAAATGTCCTTCTTGGAGCCGTCATCACCGACAACCGACACAGTCGTCCGTCCGGGGCTGGCCGGAAGTGCGGGGTATACGGTCCGAAGCGCACCTTTGGCAATCGAAATCACGCCGGTCTTCAGTACGGCGTTGTCCCGGGTGACGGTATAGGTGAATCGTGTGGTCGAAGAATGATTTTCCACGGTGAAATCAGAATTCTCCGTCTCCCGTGACTCGAATGCGAGTGTCCACCAGTTCTTGTCGATGTTCGGGTCGATGTTCCGATCGACATTCGAGAATAGGACACCTGAGGCGACGACGAACAGCACAAGGACGACAAACACGGATATCGCTTCTCCGGAAGTGCGTTTCTTGGGCTTCAACTGAGGTGAAGCTGGTTTTTCGGGATGCTTAGCGGTTGCGCTCATAGATTTGTATTGTTGTTCCTGCGTAGATACGGGAGAAGTCACGGGATTTCTCAAACTGGGCGGAGTCATATGCGGGATTGACGGCGATAAGATTCACATGCAGGTCATCGAAACAGGCGCGACCATCGGCAAGGTTCGGGACCGAGATCATTCGAAGCGTACACTGTTCGCGGGGATTCGTCTCATCCTCATACCGTTTGAAATATCCGCGGGAAAGCGGGTAGGCATAATCGCGCATGAAAAACAGTTTCATCCATGAGTCGGCGGAAAGATAATTGTGGTCTTTGAGCAAGAGATCCGACGGCTTGGACCGATCGGCGAGATACCGCGACGCGTGAAAGACTTCGAGCGCCTCCTGTGCCTTTCCGGCGCTCGGAAGGGAGGATTGGTTGTCCTGTGACCCGTCCCATGCCGAGAAGGAGAATAAGACGAGTGAGGCGAACAGGAATATGTTTCCGGGGAGAAAGACGCCCGACGGATGTTTGGCAGGATTGCGGAATAGGATAGGGAACGAAGCGAGGAACAGACCGGCAAGGATAGAAAAAGGGAAGGAGAGATAGGTGCCGATGCGGTTCGATGGAATATTGAGGAATACCCATCCCGGTCGGAGCGCCATGATGAGTAGGGCACCAGACCACCCGAGGAGAAATGGAAATGCCGGAGATCGACGGACGGAACGGAGCGACGATGCGATAAGGAGTGCCACAAGGCCGATCGCCATTCGTGCCGTCCCAGCGGAACCGGACGTCTGAGCGAACGACAAGCCGGTCCGGGTCGTTTTCGACGGGGTCCCGACGACGGTGCCGAGGGCCTGTGTCTCGATATAGGTCGGCTTGGCGACAAGGAAAAAGAATGCGCAGACAAACAGGATGGTCAGTATCACATATGGTGAAAGAAACAGCTTCCCGATGCGGGCGAACAGTCCGGGAATGTTCCGGAACGAGACTGCGACGAGGGAAAGGGCTATACCGAAGAGAATGAAAGCGAGAACGAATGTCGACAGATGATGGGTATAGGCAAGTACGAGTGTAAGAAGGATGCCGAGTCCGAGGAAACGTGAATCTTCTTCGACGAATGCGCGGAAAAAGGCGAGGATCGCGAGCGGTATGATGAGATTGCCGAACAGGTTGCCGATGACGCCACCGGAAACGAATTTCGCTTCCGGTGAGGAGAGCGCGAATAACGGGCCTGCGAAAAACAGGACGGCGAGCCCGACTGAAACGGCTGAGATTCCGGTTTTCGGAAACAACAGCGCGGCAAATCGGATCGTCAGGAGGAAGAGCGCGATAATGGAGAAGATATTCACGAGGAGCAGGAATGAGACCGGAAAGGCTGAGAAGAAAGAGACGCCGGAAATCTTCGCGATTGCGGCGAAGGGGAGGTGTTCCCCGATGATGAAATCGGAAATCGGCGTCGGTTCGGAAAGCGCTGTGTGCCCGTCGGTCGTGTCGACGATCTCACTCTTCGAATAATCAGGCAGACGTCCGGTATCGGAAATGACCTTGGACCAATACATATGATGACCGAGGTCTGTAGCAGTCGGCAACCCCGTACCCAAGAGAAAAATAGTTTTCAGAAACAATGTGAGTCCGATAAGGAGCAGGAACAGTTTGCGTTCGGTCGGAGAAAAACGGACGTTGTCCGGTTTTGCGTTGGTCCGTATCGCCGGCTTCCATTGTGAAGGAAAAAACCGGTCATAGGCGAGACGGAGGAGCACAGCCACGAGCGGTACCGCGAAGATGGCGATATTTATGTTTCTCGCGGAAAGGAGAATACCGGCTTTTCCGAGCGCGATCATCGAGAAATCAAGGGAACCGATTCCGAGGGTGAACGACATCACGAGTCGTTCGAGCGACGAGAGTGGCATACGCGCACCGAATATGCCACGAAGAAGCAGAAATCCGGAAAAGAGAATGGCGAGTGTGACTGAAAGAAATGAAATGAATATCATATGGACAGTATACCCGACGAAACGAAGAAATCCAAAAAAACGGATATGCTAACGGGTGAGTTCCGCTTCGAGGACATCTTTGTATCGATCGGAAAGCGTGTCCCAGAGGAAATGGGATGAAACGAACGCAGCCGCTTTTTCGCCGTCGATTTTGAGTTGTCGTCGATCATCCGAATACAGACGGATGGCCTCGACATACGCATCGGCATCAGAAGGACGTACGAGTCGTCCGTTTTCACCGTCGTGGACCGCTTCGGAAAGTCCTTCGAGATCGGACGCGATGACAGGGAGTCCGCAACTGTTCGCTTCGATGACGTTGATCCCGAATCCTTCCATCGTTCCGGGAACGGGAATATTCGGTGAGACGGCAAGGTCGGATGAATTGAGCAGCGTCAGGATGTCTGCGCGGGGAAGATTCGTGAGGAGCTTCACTTTCCCTTCGAGGGCGAGATCTCGGACTGCCTGTTCGCACGCGGGGAAGTAATCGTCATCACCGGCGGTCTTTCCGGCGACGACACCGCCCGCGGCGACGAAGAGGACATCATCGGAAAGTCTGGGTACCACATTCCTGATGAACCACTCGACACCTTTGTGTTTCACATATCGGCCGATGCGTACGATAACGAACTGGTGTGCGGTTTCGACACCGAGCAGAGTATCGAGGGCGGCCCGATCTCGAGGGACGACCAATTCCAACGGATCGATCCCGTTCTGTATAATCGTGATGCGTTCGGGATCCACTCCGGCATCGATTGCAACGTGACTGGTATGCTCGGAAACGGCGAAGATGCGATCGAGACGGCGCAATGACGGGAGGTTTACGGATTTGTAGACGCGCGATAAGAATCCCTGTTTCGTACCGAACGCGATATCGAGCCCATGTACCACGCAGGCGGTTTTCCTGTGCGGATAGATCAGGGATACCGCTGCCGCAAGCGGGGCAAGGACGCCGTCACCAAGAAGGAGTACATCGTGTGTACGCATCAGAAACAATGCCTTGATAAAGGCGTATGGAAGAAACAACGGGAGAAAACTTTTTCCGCGATGGTTCGCGATAAGCGTGCAGTCGGTTTTTTTCGCGAGCCAGAGAGCCAGATCTCGGTTGTGGTTTTCGATACCTCCGATAACGGGTGGGAAGGCTCGTGAAATCAAAAGTATCCTCATATTACTTCCGATAACGCTCTTTCTTTATCGCATAGGTCTGCTCCTCGATCAGATTCCGGTTCGACTTGATCATATCGGCTATGAACGCGAAGATGAGCAGTTGTGAACCGATGATGAAGGAAATACTCCCCAATATGAGGTAGTTGAGGTAGGGCGAAATCTTGAATCCGCTGGCGATATACTGTATCAGGAAGCCGAGGAAGCCGATAAAGCCAACCAAAAGCAGGAATAATCCCGGAGCACCGAAAAACTTGACCGGTCGCACGTCGCGTACCGCCTTCAAGATAAGCTTGGCGCTGTTGTTCACGTATTTGTATACGCTTTTGACGACTCTGGATTTCCGTCCTTCGAAATAGGTGACTTCGACAGGAACCCATCGGACTTTCAGGTCTTTGCCGAGTGCATCGATAATGACTTCCTGCGTATAGGTGAACGCGCCGGGGAGGTTGAGTCGGAGAAGCGACTCGCGGTCATAGGCACGGAACCCACAGGTAAGATCCTTGATCCGGGCGTTCATGAATCCACCGATGATTTTTGAGGCGAGACGGTTCAGTACGTCTTTGAGGAACGGGATGTTCTTGGCCTTGAGATGGTCGAAACGGTCGGCACTCACGATATCCGCGTCACCGGCAAGAATAGGCGCGATAAGCTTGTCGATATCGTTCGGATCGAACTGGCCGTCGGCGTCGATATTCACCATGATATCCGCGCCGTTCTCGAGCGCGAATTCGACGGCGGTACGGAATGTCTTGCCGATGCCTCGATTCGTCCTATGCGTGCGAAGAAGCGTGACGCCCGCTTCGGTGGCCATTTTACCCGTGCCGTCTTTCGAACCGTCATCGACGACCTGTATGACGACCTCATCCACACCTTTGAAAGAACGGGGTATCCGACGGATGGTCTCACCTATCTTTTCCTCCTCGTTGAAAGCGGGGATGTTCACGATCAGTTTCATAGCGTTTCGTAAAATTGGGACAAGTTATTTTTTTCTGACCAGCATACGCAGATCGATACAGTTCCACTGACACTTCGAAATGACACCCTCCGTTCCTTTCTGAATGAACGTATCACGGCATTCGGAAATAATGGTCGCACACTGGTCTTTTTGCTCGACAAAATAGCCGGTATTGATTGCGAATCCGAAATACCCCAACGCGAATGTCGCTACCGTGATGATGCCCGCTATCCAGATAGTGAGACGGAGCAAAGAAAACATAGCGTATAGTTATCGGCCTATGCCCTTGTAAATGATTCCCGCAGCGGTGATCGCCTCACGGTCGAAGGCGTTCTGTCCATCGATCAAGACGCGTATCCCATGCTCTTTGAGCAGCTCCGGCGTGATCGATTCAATGAATTCCTTGTGGGCGGTCGTCAGGATGAGCGCATCGGAACGCTCCAGTATCTCGGTGAGCGTCTTCGTCGTCGAAAGTCGCAGTACATGTGGGTCGAACGTCGCGACATCGGCACTATGCTGTTCGAGCGCCAAGATGACGTCTTCGGCGGGGGATTCGCGCATGTCGTCGACGTTCGGCTTGTAAGCAAGGCCCAGGACGCCAACTTTGGTTCCCTGCAACGGCAGACTGATCGAATTGAGCGCGTCTTGCAGGAGTTCGACGGTATATGCGGGCATCGAATTATTGATCTCGCGTGCGATCTTGAGGAATCGGTGATCGAATCCGGACAACTTGGCACGTTCGATAAGGTAGTACGGGTCTACCGGGATACAGTGACCGCCGACACCGCAGGAAGGATAATGCGCCATGAATGCGAACGGCTTGGTGGCCGCTCCTCTGATGACATCTTTTACATCGATACCGAGCTGGTCGAAAGACTTCGCAAGCTCGTTCACAAATGCGATATTGATATCGCGGAAAGAATTCTCGACGATCTTGACGGCTTCCGCCTCGCGGATGGACTTCATCGGGCGGATTTCACCGTCAACGATGCTCCGATAAAAGGCGGCTGCCCGTTCCAGTCCGATGGAATCGGTCGCACCGACGACACGGGGGATGTTCTTGACCGACCATTTCTTGTCACCGGGATTGATGCGCTCGGGACAATGGGCGAGAAACATATCTTTACCGACGACAAAACCGGCGCTTTCGAGAATCGGTTTGACGATCTCTTCGGATACGCCCGGATTGACTGTCGATTCGAGGACTACCAAGGCGCCTTTTTTCGCATGCTTCGCGATGAAGTCGGTCGCGCCTTTGACCGGACCAAGATCTGGCATATGCAGATCGTCGACGGGCGTCGGCACGCAGATGAGGATGATGTCCGCCTCGGAAATGATGGAGGGATCGGTGGTTGCGGTAAACGGATACCTCGGAAGTTCCTCGGAAATCCCGGCGTCCTCTATAGGGGACTTGCCGTCATTGATAAGTGCGATTTTGCGTTCGTCGAGGTCGAGTCCGAAAACGGTATACCCACGCTCTACCGCACGCATGGCGATCGGTAATCCGACGTACCCGAGGCCGATGACGCAGACCGATTTGTCCTTCCCGGAATGATTGACGGCTATTTCAGCCATAGGATAGTGTTATGAGATTCAAACGCATTGTAACGAAAAAGCGGGAATAAATCAATCATCATGCGAATAATAGTACCTCCATGCCCGGGAAAATAACCAAACCATTTCGCGTGGTCGTGCCTCTCTCCCTTTACTTTTCGAATTTCCTTTTTCATCCTTTCGGGATATACTGAGTGTATGATCATAGGCATAGACGCCTCATTTCTGCGGAAACCCGGGACCGGAATCGGGGTGGTGACGGAACAGACGCTCTGTGCTTTGTCGCGCATGCCGGACTCCGCACGGCACCGATTCATACTGTATCTTGAGGAATACGCCGACACCGCGATGTTTTCGGGGAATTTCGAGAAACACATATTTCTTCCGAAGTGGACCCGGGACGACGTACCGAGAAAGATTCTTTGGGAACGGATGCTCTCTTCCAAGGCATCGGAGGACGGCTGTGACGCATTCGTGAGCCTATCCCAATCGGCGACCGTTTTCCCAAAGAAATCCGGCATCCGGCATATCATGATCGTGCATGATATCGTACCGATTCTGTTCCCGACCTATCGGGGGACGCTCATGAATCAGATTCACTCGAACCTCATCACGGGTGCGATCGCCGCCGCAGACCGGATTTTTGCGGTTTCGGAAACGACGAAACGCGACCTCGTACTCAATCTTGGCATAGACGAGGCTCACATAGCGGTCGCCTATCCAGATTGCGCCCCTTTGTTCAGAAAATCTCTTTCCTTGCAGGAAGCCACGTATCTGAACAGCGAATACGGGTTGACGACCGGTTATATCTACCACGGAGGAGGCCTCGAAGTGCGCAAGAACACAGAGCGTCTGTTGCGAGCGTATGCGATGTTGCGAAGTGATCGCACAGATATCCCGACTCTCGTCATCTCGGGACGGGTGCATGACAGACACAACCGGCTGGCGACCGATGTCTCCGGCATCATCGAGAAACTCGGGCTTGGGGAGTGCGTGAAGCTTCTTGGATTCGTTCCGGAGGAAAATCTGCCGGCACTGTATCGCGGCGCGCTCTTTTTCGCTTTTCCATCACTATACGAAGGATTCGGGTTGCCGATAGTCGAAGCTTTCGCCGTCGGGACACCGGTTCTTGCCGGTCAGACGGCAGGCTCGGTACCCGAAATAACGGGCGGAGCCGCGCTCCTGGTAGAAACGAAAGATATAGCCGCAATCGCCGTCGGATTGGAGCGGCTGATCGATGATGCCTCTTTCCGTGAAACACTTGTCGAACGGGGGAAGGAACGGATCAAGGCATTCTCCTGGGACTCGTTCGCCGAAACTCTCTACACGGAAATCGTCTCGGACTATGTCCTCTTGAAGGAGGATGCCGCGAAGCACATATCGATCACCTCTTAATCACGACATCATTTTCAACGGTCATATGCATATCCGCGCCCTTTTTCCGAAGATTGCGATGTCGACCATCGCGAAGACGCTCTTGTATGTGGGAAGCGGACTCTCGATCATACTGCCGTTGCTTGCATATGCGGGCTATGTTCCTCTTCGCATTTCCGATTTCCTCTTTTTCTTCCTGATCGTCTCGCTCGCAGCGGCATATCGGCCGGGATGGGTGTTCCTTCTGCTCGTATCCGTATTGCCACTCGAGACAGTCAATCTTGCGCCGTCGTCCTTTGGAACGGGGATCCGCCCGTATCAATTCCTGATGATGTCGATAATTGTCGGACTCGGTATCCGATTTCTGATGCGCCGGTCGCTCCCTGCCATTCCAAAGCCACATCTGGTCGACGCGTTGTTGCTCCTGATTCCGATCGGGTCTCTCTTCGCCGTCGTCAACGCATCCGCTCCGGGAGCATCACTCCGGCTTTCAGTCATTCTTTTCACGTACTATGCGCTGTATGCGTTGTTCCGTATCTATATCCGCTCTTCGGAAGATGTCGGACGAATCCTTCCTTTTTTTATCGTCTCCTCATTTCTTTCCGTCGTCGCAGCCATAGGTCAGAACCTGTATTTCATATATGGAAACGGGTTGCTCGAGGTGATGCCGGGACGACCGAACGCTTTTTTCGCGGAGCCGGACTGGCTCGGTATGTTCCTTATCGTATCCATCGCGGTACTCATATCGGCGTGGTATATGATCGCGACACGGACGGAATCGGTACGCGAACTTTTCCGAATGAAGCGGTCGCTCGCTCTCTTCTTCATCTTGTCCATGAACCTGGTCGCGCTTGTCTTGTCGGTCAGTCGGAGTGCATGGCTCGGTACGGTCGTCACGGTACTCATTGCCGTCGCCCTCCCGCTTGCCGTGAAACGACGACAGGTCGCAGGTACCATGACCGCGAGTATCGTGGCCGGCAGTATCATGGCCATCTGTCTCGTCGTAGCCATCCCGCTGACTACCTTCGACCTGTTCGGCCGTGCGGGGAGTATCGGCTCCGGACTACAGACCATAACGGTCTCTTGTGAACGGGAAACAGCGTTGCCGGCGTATGTCGCCACAGTGGAAGACCTTGCATCGCTCGGTTGTCGACACATCGATCTCGATGAAATCGATACGGAAAAATCGACGGGACGATTCGTCACCGAAATCAATCGTAACGATCCGAACATATCCATACGCAAACAAATATATGAACGATCCGTATCACTCGGTCGGGAACACCCTGTACTCGGCATCGGTTGGGGAAGTGTGACACGGGCTCTCGGAATCGACGCACGCGGAGCGGGTCTCAACGCCAGTGATGTGTTTCTCGAAATTTGGCTTGGAAGCGGGCTTCTCGGCATTATCGGTTGGATCGGATTCCTGTGCATGCTCGTCACCGGGGCGGTTCGTGATTTCTCCCGCCACAAAGGGACATTCCCGTTGTTTCTCCTTTCGGCATTCGGTGGGCTAATCGTATTCGACCTCTTCAATTCCGGCATTCTTCTCGGATTTTTCTGGGCATTACTCGGCATCGCCGGATCGTATCTGGCGCATGTTTCTGAATTTTCCGAAACGTTATGATCACAATCGCCATAGACATACGCCTTATCGGACAAAACCGCACCGGAGACGAAGCGGTATTTCGGAATCTCACCCGCGAAGTGCTCACGGCCGATACCGTCAACCGATACCTGCTCTTGACCGACAAGGCCGACTCGGAATCGACCGACCGTATATTGACGTTGCTCGGGAAAGACGGACGGCTTCCGGAGAACGCGGAAATCGTCGTGCTTCGGGCCCGAAACCGATACGAATGGAATTTTTTTTCCGTGCCCCTATTCCTATCGAAACGATCGGTGGACGTGTTCCATACGCAATATATCCTTCCGTCATTCGTTCCCCGAAGAACCAAAGTCGTCACTCATATTCATGACATCTCCTTCAGGATGTTCCCGGAATACATCGGGGTGGCAGATCGGTTGTTTCTCTCTTTCTTCATACCGCATACCATGAGACGCTCGGAAATGATCGTCGTTCCATCGGCGTTCACCCGTGATGAGATCATCTCTTCGTATGGTGTTTCCAAAGACAGGATAACCGTCATACACAACGCGGTCGACCCGTCGTTTCTCGTCGAACCGACAACGGAGATGCTTGCCCTCGCACAATCACGGAACGGACTTCCGGAATCTTTCATTCTGTCCGTCGGCACGATGCAACCGCGAAAAAATATACCGACCCTGATCGGAGCATTCGCCAAAATACGAAAAGAGTTTCCCAACCTCAAACTCGTCTTGGTCGGCGGTCATGGAGGCAGGCACTATGATACCGCGATTGACGATGCTATCAAGTCGGAAGACGGACTTGAAGATTCGATTGTCTTTCCGGGGTATGTGCAGCAAGAAGATATGCCTGCACTCTATCGTCTTGCGTCGATACTTGCTTTTCCGTCACGATATGAAGGATTCGGCATACCACTTCTCGAAGCGTTTGCCGCCGGCACTCCGGTCGTCGCTTCGGATATCCCGCCATTTCGCGAGGTCGGGGGAGAAGCGGTGACGTACTTCGATCCGATGGACGTCTCCGCCTGCGCAGATTCGTTGCGGATGCTCCTCGTCGACAAGACAGCCGCTCGCAAGGCGGGTACGGCCGGAAAAATCAGGCTCGAATCCTTCGACTGGGGCGCGAGCGCCGGAATGATGATTTCGTGTTATATGTCCGTTTCGGATCGGACCGACTGACGATTCAGAGAGACAAGGCGGGTTCATCCGCTTGCCCGGGAGCCACAAGTGCGATAGCCTTTCCCAGGGGGATGGTGGATGAAAGCCATAGCACTCTCCCGAAATCTTGAAGAGACGGTATCAGAATCAGATGAATCCAAACACATGCGACCGAAAATTTCCATCGCCATCAACAGTTATCGCAACCCGGAATTGCTCCGTCTCTGCCTCGAGTCGGTTTTTCGCTTCGCAGGAAAGGAGGATTTCGAGGTGCTCGTCGTTGACAGTGACACCGAAGAGGCCACCCGACTCGTAATGGAAGAATTTCCACAGGCACGGTTTTTTCCCTATGAACGCAATGTCGGATTCCGTGTACTACTCAATCGCTCACTCGAGGAATCAAAAGGGGAATTCCTCTTTCTTATTAATCACGATATCATCCTGACCGAAGAGACGGTTCCTTCCTTGATCCGGTTCATGGAGTCCGATCCACATATCGGCGTTATCGGACCGAGACAGATAAATTTCAACGGGAGCGAGCAGGTATCCTGTTTCCGCTTCTATCGACCCTGGACGATTCTCTATCGTCGAACCATGTTGGGAAAGCTTCCGTTCGGTCGGAGGCATCTCGATTGGTTCCTCATGAAGGACTATGACCGGAAGGACCCACGGACGGTCGATTGGATCATGGGCTCGGCGATGTTCGTACGCCGGTCCGCGGCCGAGGAAATCGGATCCATGGATACGAGATTTTTCATGTATATGGAGGATGTCGACTGGTGTCGCCGATTTTGGGATGCCGGATGGAAGGTCATGCATGTTCCATCCATTCCCGTCTACCATTATCACGGAAAGGGGAGTGCGAGCGGCAGCTTCCTCCGTTCCCTTCTACTGAATCGGCTGACATGGTATCATATATCGAGCGCAATGAAGTATTTTTGGAAATATTTCGGTAAACCACTTCCAAAACACGAATGATGAACGAAGAACAAACGACACCTGGAGAAGCAGTCAATACTTCCGAACCGACGCCGGACCCGGCGAACATGGAACGAAGCAACCGCCGTCTCGTCACCAAAGTGCTCGGTGTGTTTTTCGTGTGTGCCGCCATGTATGGTTCTTATCTGTTCGGTCTGGACCGGGGATCAATCGGGACAGGTTCGAATGCCTCATCAGTCCTTTCTCCGAGCTCGGCGGTTTTTTCCAACACGGCCAACCAAGAAAACACGATCGATTTCTCCCTGTTCTGGAAAGTCTGGAATATTCTCAAGGATAAATATGTCGACCGGGGGAATCTTGATGCGAAAAAGCTTTTCTACGGATCAATCAAGGGAATGCTTGCGGCGACCGGAGATCCGTATACGACATTTTTTGATCCGGAAGAACAGAAGTCTTTCAATGAAGATATGTCCGGGAAGTTCCAGGGGATCGGTGCCGAAATGGGCATGCGGGACGACATCCTGACCGTTATCGCGCCACTCGACGGAACCCCGGCAGAGAAAGCGGGTCTTCGTCCGAACGACAAGGTGCTCAAAATAGACGGCGAAAAGACGACAGGAATGGCGCTTGAACAGGCTGTAGGCAAGATACGCGGACAGAAAGGAACGGAAGTGAAACTGACCATCTATCGGAGCGGTGAATTGGAATCACGCGAAATTCCCGTTATCCGCGATGTCATCAATGTGAAGAGCGTGAAACTTGATGTCCGTGACGACGGTATCGCCGTCTTGCGGGTCAGCAAATTCGGTGACGACACGGACAGCGAATTCCATGTCGCCGTATCCCAACTGAAAACGAAACCTCCGAAAGGCATCATCCTCGATCTACGGAGCAATCCGGGAGGGCTCCTCGACGCGGCGGTATCCATGGCCAGTCTCATGATCCCATCCGGCAAGACGGTCGTCTGGGAAGAGAACGGCAAGGGCGAAAAGAAAGCTGAAAATACGCTCGGCGGCGACGTGTTGTCCGATATACCGACCATCGTACTTATCGATGAGGGAAGCGCGAGCGCATCGGAAATACTCGCGGGAGCGCTTCGTGAGGACCGGACAAATGTCTCGCTTGTCGGCAAGAAGTCATATGGCAAAGGATCCGTTCAGGAACTCATTCCCGTCGGCGCGGACATGTCGGTCAAAGTCACCATCGCCCGCTGGCTCACCCCGAATGGGAATCAGATCAATGAAAAAGGCATCTCTCCCGATACGGAAGTCGGCATAACGATTGACGATATCAAAGCCGGTAATGATCCCCAAAAAGACAAGGCGATCGAACTTATGCTGAAGCTGATCGGGAAATAATCAGAAAATACCGAATACATATGTCGACAACGAACGTAAAACCGCTCGGGGAATACATCCTCATCTCTCCGGAAAAGCCGGAGAAAAAGACATCGGCCGGAATCTATCTTCCGGAAAACGCCTCGGAAGAACGGCCGCAGCAAGGCAAGGTGATCGCTGTCGGAGACAGTGAGAAGATCAAGGTGAAGAAGGGGCAGACCGTCATTTACACCCGCTACGGTGGTGCGGACGTCAAAGTCGACGGTATCGACCATGTCATCGT
This sequence comes from Candidatus Moraniibacteriota bacterium, assembly GCA_903859375.1. Lineage (GTDB taxonomy): Bacteria > Patescibacteriota > Minisyncoccia > Moranbacterales > UBA1568 > JAAXTX01. The sequence goes on along the minus strand of CAIOMK010000030.1, from coordinate 20,150 downwards.
CGCCACCAAAGACGTACTCGCGATTGTGGAAAAATAAGAACGCCATCTTCTGAAAAACCACGGGTGTCCGTGGTTTTTTCATGCCCTCATTCCGATATAGGCGACTTGTGTCTGCGGCGTGTCCGGATGGTCCCGCCGAAACGAATAGTATGTTTCCTCCAGGCAATAAGTGCATTCATTCGCATCCGAAATATGGTCCTCGGTGATGCCGGTATCAGTAAGCTGGCGTCGTATAATCCGTTTCAGATCGACGAGAATTTTCTTGTCATCACCCGTGCCGATATGATGAATCGCTTCTTTGTACGACTCGAAGAAGGGGACGACATCCGGTCCGATTTCAAAATGATCGGCACAGATTCCCGACCCGATATGAACGGCGATATGCTTCGTATCCGAACCGAGCGTATGGAGAGCCTCGGCTGTTCCCGGCACGATACCACCGAGGATACCTCGCCACCCTGCATGACAGATACCGATGTTCCCGGCATACGGATCCTCGAAAAAAACAGGGAAACAGTCGGCTCCGGTAAGCGATAGCAGGATACCGGGCTTGTCCGTGACAAGCGCGTCTGTCTCGCTGATGTATACCGGCGATTTCAAGTCGACGACGGATATCGCCGTGCCATGTATCAGGCCGGCCGCGATGACCGGCATCCCGTCATGTCCTTCCGTACTGAAAAAACGTCGTCTGTTCGAGACGTTCTCCGGATCGAACCCGTTCGCGGACAGATACATCGACCCGTCGTCTTTTTTCGAGTATCCACGTACGAATTCCATAAGATGAAGATGCGGTCGTGATTCGGAAACTATTTCACCGCGATATCGGAACATGCCCCATCGAGAGTCTTTACCGAAAAGAAACCAAGGTCGAAAAGCCGTATCGCCCCACGGTACGCGTCGTCGGTGTTGCCTGCGCACAGGGCTATATTGCTGGCTATCGGCAACTCGGCGCGACGGTTTTCAAGTTCATCAAAGGGAATATTCAAGGCTCCGACTATGGCAGATTTGGATGATTCGAATGAAGGTCGGACATCGAGAATGCGGTACCGTATGTCCTTCTTCGCAATCATATCGTTCCAGGCGACAGGCTTGATGAAGGTGACTTTCGAGCGGTCGATTGCCGATGAAAAATTCGGCTCGGTAACGATGGTTCCACCTGCGGACACCCAGTCGGAGAGACCGTTTTTCAGAAACGCGAACTTCCGCTCACCTTTGGAGAGATCCTCTTGAACGGCCTGATTGATATCGTCGTTTCCGGAAGGAATGAGAACGAGCGTTCCTCCGGACGGGAGACTGACGGCAGAAACGGCGTCGGGAGAAGTGGCTAAAACCGAACCGACCACATGAGCGAGACGAAAATCGGAATCAGTCCTAAGATCCACCACTCGTATGGCGGCGGCATCCGTTACCAGAAGCGTCCGGAGATCGAGGACGGCCACGAATGGGAGCAGTACCTTTTTTGCGGTACCGCTTTGGTCTGATGCAGATTGCGTTTTCTTGGAATCCTCAAAAGAACCCCTCAGAAGAAAAAACGAGCTCACTACAACGATAAGACTGAAACCGACGACTACGGCTGTCACATCCTGTCTGGAAAGAATCTGTTGTCTCATAGTTTTCCTGTTCGTTTTACATTATGAATGAAACGTTTCAATCATTGACGACAGTATACCACTTTTCAGGGAGGATGCGATCGGTCAGGTAAGTATGGCACCGATAAAATCCGGCCGGCCGTTCAGAAAATCACGTATAGGCATGACATTTTTGCCTTCCGGCTGAACCTCTTCGATGAACACCAAGCCCACTCCGGTCTGAACAGCGATCTTCTCACCCGATTGAAATACTTCTCCGAAAGAATGACTGGTGGACGGATCTGACTTCTGGATCGAGATGCGGACCAATTTGAGGCGGAGGAGGCCTTCCGTACGATTCCAAAAGGTGAAAATGCCGGGCCACGGATGAAGCGCCCGATACCGGTTCAAAACAGACTCGGCCGATTCGCTCCAAAAGATATGCCCGTCTTCGCGTTCTATAAGCTGGCAGAGTGTGGCCTGAGAGCCGTCCTGTTCAAGGGGAATAATCCGATGCTCGACCCATCGCGGGATACTGTCTACCAGAAGCCGAATCCCATCCTCCGTCATGCGTGAAAGGAGGGAATCTCGGGTATCGTTATCGCGTATATGAAACGCTTCCTGTGCGAGTATCGGTCCGGTGTCCATTCCGGCGTCCATATGGATTATGGTAACTCCGGTACCGGTATCGCCGGCAAGCAATGCGTTTTGGACTGGCGAAGCACCGCGCCAACGGGGGAGAAGGGACGTATGGACGTTCAGGCATCCGAATTTCGGAACGGAAAGCGCATGTTCCGGGAGCAGTCTGCCATACGCGGCGACGACGACGAGGTCCGGATGATATGAACGGAGCTGATCGATCGCTGCCACATCGAATCTGATCGGCTGTTCAACGGGAATATTCCGCTCTATGGAAAGCCGTTTCACGGGAGAAAGCGTCAATTCCTGTTTTCGTCCGACAGGCTTGTCCGGCCTCGTGTAACACGCGACGATATGGTAATCGCAGTCGAGCAACCCCTCGAGTATGTCTTTCGAAAATTCGGGCGTCCCCATGAAAACGACCCGGATGTCCGGTGTCGCCGGACGAGATATCCTGCCAGCTGCCTGCGCCTCGGCCGTGTCGATCGGGGGTATCGGTTCCTGTTTCGGCGTAATGTCGAATGTCATAGGCGATCGGGTGAATGTTGCAGAGTGAAACGGTCTATGATAAGTACTCCATCGAGATGATCGTACTCATGTTGGAGCACGGTCGAAAGAAACCCATCTGCGTCTATTATATGTTTCTTTCCTTCGATATCCTGATATTCCATCCTGATGCGGGTGAAACGCTCGATGGGAAAGTACTCGTTCGGCACACTGAGGCAACCCTCTTCGGAAACGGTCTTTTCCTCGGAATATTCGATGATGACCGGGTTGAACACGACTGTGACACGACCGCCCGTCTCGATGACAAATAGGCGGATTGAAAGACCGACCTGCGGAGCGGCAAGTCCGGTGCCGTCGGCGAGTCTCATCGCCTCGATCATTTTCGGAACGAGCGCGATCATCTCGGGCGAGGTCGGATCGGCGATACGGGAAGCCTTCTTTCTCAAGACGGCGGCATCGTCATTGTCAAATGTGATGATATTGAACATAAACAGGAAAAATTCTGGAGAGGGTAATATCGGTTATCCGAGCATGGACAAGGGATCCGGATCGAATGCCCATGATTTGGACATGCCGAGTAATATGGATTGTAACGATTCCGGAAAAGGCTCATCCCGGGGTCCGGTGACAAGGATAATCCGTTCATATCGCCCGCGGGCTTTCGGAGAAAGCGGTTTCATCGGGGGAGAAATGCGGATATTCGCATCCGCGACACCCTGCGCCGAAAGGAGGGTGTATGCCTCGTCCGCCAAGCGGATCGATTCCGCCTCGACCCGATCTCGGAAAGCGATGCGGAAAATCCTAAAATATGGGGGGTATCGGAGAACTTCCCGGTCCCTGGATGTTTTCTCCATCAATGTGATGACGGATTGGTCCGAGATATGCATAAGCATCTCCCGTTCCGGATGAAATGTCTGGATGATGACCCGTCCGCCCGCCCCGGCGATGGAAAGTGCTTTGGCGACGATCCTCAGGAACCGTTCATCTGCCTGAAAGTCAGGAAATGAAAGGAAATTATCTGCATCCATGATAGCAATAAGCGGGCTATCAGGCAACTTACCGATATTGAGAAGGGACGGGGTCCCCACGACAATCCCGGAAGAAATCACCGCATCGTATGCCTTTTCCCGATCTGACTTTCTGAATGAGGATTCGTCGATACGGAACAGCGACGCGTTTCCAAACGCACGAGCCGCCTCGCGTTCGATCTTTTCGGTACCGGATCCGATGTTTTTGAACTCGAGTGATCCACATTTCGCGCATCGGGGAAATGTTTTCGTCTTATAAGGACAGGCCGGACAGCGGAAACTTCCTTCCCGTGTCGAACGGAGCGCCCGATCGCATTCCGGACAGCGTGGCACTTCCTTGCACGAGACACAGACTGAAAATGAGTCGAGTCCACCACGATTCGCTATCAGAATGACATGTCGGCCGTTCCTGCGGGCATCGGTGATGGCGCTTCGGAGATCTTCGGAAAACAGGGAATAGTTTTTCTTCCATCGTTCTTTCCGCATATCGACCATCGTGATCGGTGGTGTCGGAAGAGGCTCACTTTCTCCTATCCTCAGGACACGGACCTCTCCGAGCCGTTCACGCAATCCGGTATCGAGACCCTGTACCGAACCGGCGAACAAGATGTGTGCGGTATGAAGTGAGGCGAGCGTGGATGCCACATGTCGGGCGTCATAGCGCGGACTCATGTCCCATTGTTTGTAGCCGACCGTTTCCGCCTCCTCGAGCATGGCAATGAGTGCGAGATTCTGAAACGGCGCGAAAAGAGCCTGTCTCGTCCCGACGATGACGTTCGCCTCTCCACTTCGTATCCGCTCCCATGCCGAGAAAAACGCACCGGAACCGAGTCCGCTATGCAAAGACGCGACGGAATCCGAACCGAACCGTTCTCGCAACGTACGCTCCACGTACGGTATGGAAATAATTTCAGGAACGAGAACCAGTACCTGGGATTTCTGACCGAGCGTCCGCTTTGCACCGATCACGATGCGAAGTGATTGTCCGATATCCGCCTCCAAAAAATACGGTCGTCCATCGGACGGCCCGGTAAGTACGGCGACGGCTTCCTTCTCGTCATCCGTCATTCGGAACGGGGGTTTTTCCATCGGATCGGCCATCGCATCTTTCTGGCGCTCTTTGACGACTGCCGGAAGAAAATGACGAAAGGTCTTGCCGAGAGGGGTAAGACATTCCTTGGAAACGGATTCGGCGAGAGACACCTGTCCGTCGGTGAGGAACGCCTCCCGTATGACCGACTTCACGAATTTGAATCTGCCACTCGGATGTTCGGCACGCGTGATTTCGGCACACGCCAAGATGACTCCCTTTACGGTACGTGGTCCGAACGGTATCCATACAAGTGCGCCCCTTTTGATCTCCGACTCCGAAAGATAGGAAAACACCTGCCTGTTTCCCAGCGGGATAGGCAGAACCGGCGCGATATCGCAAAAATAAATCATATTCCGTTTCATGGCTTCATTGTACAGTTTTAATGACAATGTAGCGATATTGACACCGTCGCGGTTCGTGGTATGTCGATTGAGCATATGTGCGGTAAATGCTAGGATGGTGACGCGAGACGGATACATCAGACGACTGTTTTTGATCATGAATACGAAAACGCCATGGGAAACGCAGCATTACTCATCTTCATCACCTTCTTTATCGCCACGAATATCGTCGCGATAACGACTATGTTTATCGACAAGGAACGTTCACGGAAAGACGGCACGCAAAGGATTCCCGAAGGTATACTATTTTTCATGGCCGCGGCATTTGGCAGTTTCGGCATATATGCCGGCATGTTTTTGCTACACCACAAGATACGCAAGTGGTATTTCCTGGTCGGTATCCCGATCCTCATGATCGAGAATCTCGCCTTTTTGTATCTCACATACGCATTCATATCCGGAGATCGGCTGATTCATTGAGGCGAAGCGGGATGAGGACACGTCATATCATCATATCGGTGTTCGGGGGACTGGTTGCCATCGGCCTGGTCATGTTTTTGTGGTATGTCCGGTCGTCGGCTTCCGAAGCCGCATCAAGACGCGTCGTCTCAGAACAGACCGTCTCGCGGGATGCCGGCACATTCCGCATCCTATTCGGGGGTGACATGATGTTCGATCGGTGGATACGGGAGATGACCGCGAAGAAGGGGAATGGGTTCGTCTTCAACGGCGTACGTACCGAAATCCTGGCTCACGACATGACAGTGGCCAATCTCGAGGGCCCGATCACCAATGCCGTATCGACGAGTATCGGCTCCGAGATCGGGTCAAGTGAAAACTATCACTTCACATTCGATCCGAGGTGGGCCACGACGCTCGCCACGGAAAAAATCGGCCCGGTCAATCTCGGCAACAACCACATATCCAATCAGGGGACACCCGGTATCGCGGAAACGAAACAATATCTCAGCCAAGCCGGCGTCACTTTTTTCGGTGATCCGACTTCCGATGACCGCATATCCATACGGACGATATCGGATACGAAAATCGCGTTCGTGAACTACGATGCGTTCGCATACAAAGGGAAAGAGAAAGCGTTTGCGGATATCACGAAGGCGCGTGGCGAAGCGGATATCGTTATTCTCTATGCCCACTGGGGCTTGGAATATCTGCCGGTCCAAGACGACATCCGCACGCTCGCGCATTCGTTCATCGAGGCGGGATGCGATGCGATCATCGGCTCTCATCCACATATCGTACAGGAGACGGAAACGTACAATGACAAAACGATATATTATTCCCTCGGCAATTTCATCTTCGACCAATATGGGGACGAGAATACAAAAAACGGGTTGCTTGTCTCAATGACCGTTGATATGACGACGAAAAATCTTTCGTTTCGCGATATTCCAATCATCATGAATCAAGATGGGAGCACGTGGATCAAAGGACGTGACGGACGGAAATAAGGAGGGTGTCGGAACGTGCGGGGGCTCGCTTCCTTGCCGTCATTGATGATTTCCTGTTACTCTGGACCCATATCGATATCCACACTATGAACGAACGAAAGCTCTATCTCGGGATACCTTTGTCCGGAAAATTGAGTACACGCCTGGCACAGGGCATTTCCAAGTGGGGGAGTCTGCCGATGTTTCCGACCCGTCCGGAGAATCTTTTCGTAACGGTGCTTTTTCTCGGATTCGTGACGGACGAACACGCGGTCGAGATCGCCGAAAAAGCTGAAGCGGTCTGTGCCGAGTTCGAGCCGTTCGATCTGATGTTCGACACGATCGAGCTCGCACCGGCGGAAGGACCGACGAAAATGATCCAACTGGTCGGGGAAGAGAGTCCTCAACTGCTCGCCCTTCGCAATGCGCTGGAGCGTGATCTGGCAGGAAAAAAAGTCGACGGCAAACGGTTCCGTCCCCGTGTGACGCTCGCCCAGGTCAAGCGGGCCGAGTTCCCCTTACTTCCCGAAGAGAAGCTTGCCATGTTCCCACAGACCGTTTCGCTTGCGGAACCCGTATCATCGATCCTGCTCCTGGAAAGCATCGGCGCCGGCGCGAAACGTCAATATCTGTCGATGGATGAATTTCCACTGGGTCGGTATGATCAGCATTCGACGGACAACGATCAACAAGAGTAACACCGTCGGGATAAACGGTCATATCCCTTTCGACGGACGTCACCACAGAAGCTATGCGCAAGACAGACACGTGCAGGATTCTCGGTATCACCATAGACAAGCGCTCCAAAGCCGAACTGGATGCGGTAGTGCGGAAGTATCTTTTGGGAACCTCGTTTCACCGTATCGCCACGGTGAACCCTGAATTCGCAGTCCTAGCGAAACGGAGTGAGACATTCCTTTCATCATTGCTCTCGGCGGATATCCGCATAGCCGATGGGACCGGCATCGCCATCGCCGGATTGCTTTCCGGATGCCACCTGACCCGCTATCCGGGAGCGGACTTCCTGAAAACGATACTGGCAACGGCAAATGGACAGGAGTCAACCGTGTATCTCGCCATACGGAAAGACGGGCTTTCTTCGTTCAATGAAATACGCACGATACTCCGTACATCGTTTCCCCGTCTGCGTATATGCGGAGCCGATCTCAATCCCATCTCATTCTCCCTGCCGGACGGCATCCGTGACGCGGATATGGTGCTGTGCAATTTCGGAGCTCCCGAACAGGAATACTTCCTCGAGTCGCTTCGGCATACGGACAGCGTGGTACGACTCGCCATGGGTGTTGGTGGGTCATTCGATTTCCTTACCGGCAAACGGAAACGAGCCCCGGAATGGATCCGTTCAATCGGACTGGAATGGCTTTTTCGTCTTGCTATCCAGCCGAAAAGAATGCAAAGGATATGGACTGCGACCGTAATTTTCCCTTTTCTCTGCCTTTCTGATAGGATAAGCAATAGTCGATAGTCAAAAGTCGAAAGTCCATAAAGTCATGGCTTACACGGCTTTATGAATTTTTTCAAACGTTACGAACTTTAGAGACTTCCCTATGACCGACCGACCGATCCGAGTACGATTCGCACCTTCCCCGACAGGAATGCTCCATGTCGGCGGTCTTCGGACGGCGCTCTACAATTTCCTGTTCGCCCGCAAAAACGGAGGCACGTTCATTCTCCGCATCGAGGATACCGACCAGGGCCGTTTCGTGGAAGGCGCGCTCGAAGGACTTGTCCGGAGCCTCGAGGGAATAGGCGTCATTCCGGATGAGGGAGTCTTCCTTCGAGACGATCCGAACACCCCAGAACGCGTCGCATCCCGGCACTCCGAAACATACCCAGGGGTCTCGGAAGTGGGCACATACGGTCCGTACATCCAGTCCGAGCGTCTGAAATTGTATGCCGGTTATGCGGAAAAACTGATCGAATCCAAAAAGGCATACCGATGTTTCTGCTCCCGTGAACGGCTCGACCTTTTGCGAGAGAAGCAGACCGCCGATCACGAAGCGCCGAAATATGACAAACTCTGCCTGTCCCTGTCGGACGAGGAAGTGTCCCGTCGCATTGCCGCCGGTGAACCGTCAGTCATCCGCCTCGATGTGCCGGAAGACCGTGACGATATCGTCTTCCATGATCTCGTACGGGGCGATGTCACCATAAACGCACGCAATATCGATGACCAGATCCTCGTGAAAACCGACGGCTATCCGACCTATCATCTCGCGAGTGTCGTCGACGATCGTCTGATGGAAATCACACATGTCATCCGAGGCGAGGAGTGGCTCCCGAGCACGCCGAAACACGTCCTCCTCTACGAGGCGTTCGATTGGCAGGTGCCGGAATTCGCACACCTCCCGCTGCTGCTCAATCCGGACAAAAGCAAGCTTTCCAAACGGCAGGGCGACGTCGCCGTCGAAGACTACCTCGCAAAAGGGTATCTGCCCGAAGCACTCATCAATTTCGTCGCACTCCTCGGATGGAATCCGGGGCAGGGGAGCACGAAAGAAGTTTTCACGCTTCCCGAATTGTCCGAAGCCTTCGATTTCTCACAGGTGAATCGATCGGGAGCCGTTTTTGATACGCGCAAACTCGACTGGCTGAACGCCCAATACATAAAGGTCCTGCCGATCGGAGAGCTTGCGACGCGAGTCACACCGTTTCTTCGTGAAAAACCGTTTTTCCTCTCGGCATCAGAAGATCGCAAAACCGCCGACTACATCGGACGCGTCGCCCTTATCGGTCAAGAGCGACTCTCCGTCCTTTCGGCGATCGGCGACGAACACCCGTTTTTCTTTGCCGAGCCTGTCATCGATCCGAGCCTCCTTCCATGGAAGGGGAACGACAGGGAAATGACCGCGGAATCACTTGAAAAAGCGAGAATACTGCTTGCGGGACTTTCCGACTCCGAATGGACCCGGGAACGCCTCGGGGAAATCCTGCTTGAAGCGGCCGGCGAGAAACGAGGAGACTTCTTGTGGCCTCTTCGGGTCGCCCTCTCCGGAGCGAAACAGTCGCCGCCACCGCAGGACATCGCCTGGGTCATCGGCAAGGACGCCACCTTGTCACGGATAATCGAAGCACAAAACGTATTATGAAACGCTCCGACATCGTTCGTTTTCTCAAAATGAGACACTCGATTGATTATTGGTCGATTCCGCACTTCCTTTTCGGCGCAGTAACGGCCTTGCTGACCGTCGTTATAGCTGTTCCTGCCGTTTTCGGATTTATCGCGACCCTTATCTTGGCCATCATCTGGGAATTTTTCGAGGTACAGGAGCGAATCAAAGAGAATATCCGGAACAAGACTGCCGACGTCCTGTTTCCGCTCGTCGCCTTCCCGGCCACCTATCTCTTCGTACAGTATGTCGTCATCGAACATGAACGGCGTGTCGGGCTTCTTGTCACCGTGACGATTTTCTTTTTGTATACCAATTTCATGGCATGGCGTGCACGTCTGGATCACGACCGTGATTTCATGAATTGACTCCGACCCCCTTATCCGGACTCCCAATCCGTGCTATAATGCCGTCGTGAAGACTTTACGAATGAAATCTTTTTCTTTTGTCGTCTTAATGACCGGATGCATCTGCTCCGGGCTGTTTTTGGCGAGACAGGCTCGTGCCGATGAGTGCAATAACGAACTACTGACACCCGACCAACAGGATACATGCGACCAGCTCAGCGCCAAAGCGAAAGCCTATCAGAAGATCGTCGACATGAAGATAGCCCAAGGCACGACATTGACCAATCAGATAACCACACTGACGAACAAATCAAAATTGCTCAAGGATCAGATCGTCTCAGCTGAATCGCAATTACGCGACCTGACGGCAAAGATCGACGACACGCAGGCAAAAATCAGCGAAAAGGAGAGCGTCATGGCTCACGAGCGGAGGACTTTGTCCCAACTCATACAGGAATATTCTTCGAGTGTTGATGACGGATCGAACATCCTACTCGCATCGAGCGGAAGTGATTTTGATTTCCTTATGAAGCGGGAAGATTGGATGTCGGAAACCAATAATCGTGTCGTCGTCATCCTTCGCGATATGGCCTCCGTCAAAAAAGCTTTGGAGGGGGACAAGCAGACACTCACCGGGAAAAAGACAGAGGCCGATATGCTCAAAACTTCTCTCGGGGCTCAGAATGCCGAGCTCGTCATCACACAAAAAAGTAAGGCGGTACTGCTCCAAAAAACACAGACGGAACAGGCGAAGTACGAGGACCTGCTGGTCAAGGTGAAAGAGCAGAAGTCCGAACTGCTTGATTTCAGCGCCTCCGCAAACCTCTCCGAAGTGTTCGCGAGCATTTCTTCCTATGACAAGCCTGACCAAAAATATTGGGCATCCACGTCCTGGTATTATTCACAAAGGGATTCCAGATGGGCCTCGGAAGATATCGGGAAAACCAATTCAAAAATGGCCGACTGGGGATGCGCCGTCGCCTCGATCGCCATGTCCTTCACCAAGCTCGGTGCCACCGTGACTCCGGGAACACTCGCCAACAAGAACAGCCTGTTCGATCGCGACCTCATCATCTGGCCCGATGCCTGGTCGTCCGAAACGATCAAACGGTCTTCTTCCATCGCGCACGGGAATATCGACTGGAAGACGATCGATGAAGAACTGAAAAACGACAATCCGGTCATCGTCTATATCAAACGGTCTTCCGGCGGCGGTCACTATGTCGTCATCCACACCAAAGACAACAAGGGTCGCTATGTCGTCCATGATCCGTATTTCGGTGCGAACATGTACCTGGATACTTCGAGGTCGCTTGTCGGCAGCCTCGGAAACAAGAGTGCCACGTCGGTAAATCAGATGATAATATACAACAAGAACTGATATGAAAAATACCGTCATGTTCGGAAGGGAATATTTCAAGGGGAGTGCATCACAAAAATTCGATACGAGTCCGGCGATGGAGGAGCTCATGAAAAATCCGAAAGTCGCGTCCGTCCTCCTCGACCGCGTCCGCCAACGGGATTTTTTCGAGGCCTTGTCCGGACATCTCAACGCGCATGGAGAAATCGATACCGACAGCCTCAGGGCGGTGTTCGGTGAATTATACGCCGGAAATTCGCATGTCTCGAAGGGGAGTGTGGAACGTATTGCCGATGCCCTGCTGACCGAAAACCGCGATCCGAAATATTTCACGTATCCCGAAAAGCCGGAAGCGAAAAAGGAACAGGAACAAGAAAAGGATCCCGGGTCCGTTCATGAGATGAAAACTGAAGACATCAGGAATACCGACACGACCGAACCGGGAACTCAGACCGAAAAGCATTCGCTCATGAGGAAGATCTTCGGATAATGTCCGACGCCGTGTTCCGTATTTCACACGAGACGTTTTATGGCATCATACCTGTTCGGGAAAAGGCCCAAGATGGACCAGACGCTCATGAGCCGGGACACGGTCAAAAAACTCGGGACCGGTGGCAAGGAATACCGTGTCGCGGATGCGTTTCTCAAGGAACATCCGGAGTTGAAAAGCGTGTTCAACCGACATTCGGAACGACAGGCGCTCGGCAAGGAAATATACCAGGCCGGTGGGGGAACCGTCTCAAAATCGAAAGACCGTTTCGGTTATACCGAGGGTGATTTTATCAAGACACTCGAGGACATGAGGAAATCAGGTGCCCTGAACCGCAAGGAGACGATACATGCCGCGGAGAAGACACTCAAGTCGACCGGTCATTATAAACGGGAATACGTCAAAGAACTCTATGAGTTCGATTCGAACAAAAAATCACCCGAGCAGTCCCCTCAGGCCGGATCGACATCGACCGCTTCAAAACCGAAGCGGTTCGGGTCCTCATTTATCGCCCGGAGGACGGCTGCTGTCGACAATTATTTCGGAAAGTCGTTCGTATCGGGATTGAATAGAAAAACGTCCCAATCTTCACGACAGGATCCGATTTCTCCGTCCATTTCAGGACACGGCGCCGGACCCCGACCGATACCGTCGAAATTCAAAGCCGGAGGCAATTCTTTTCCGAGACTGTTCAAATAACAAACCGGCTTCATACAAGTTCTGCACTGCCGAATAATTTTAGCTGAAACATCACCCTTCTTTTTTATAATAAAGAGGGGAGTACTGCCCTTCAAAAATTACAACAGTAAAAATGTAAAAATTGAGCAGTATCAGGTGTACATCAGGTGCCACTTCATATCGCTCATTTCGCATTTCCGCTGACGCCCTTACTGCCTGGTCAGTAAAAAATTATATAATTATAAAATTAAAAATTCGATTCATACGAAGGGTACATCAGGTACCACCACATGCCGTCCATTTCACGATAATTATTTTACCCATACTGCCCTGCTGTTATTTTTGAAAAATATAGGGGAGGACACCTCTTCAAAAATTACAAAAGTAAAAATGTATAATTCGAACCGCGTCAGGTGTACATCAGGTGCCACTCAGATCGTACAAACGATCCTAGCGCATCGTCCCAGCGATGACACAAAGAAGACGAACATCAGACCATGTATATATCACACGAAGTGGTTGACTGACCGTTTCCGAAATACCACAAACGAGAGAATCGCACAGACAGAGACGACAGCATTTCGGATTCATGATTGAAAGGGGATACGTATATATGATCGTAGGACACACGGGGGGAAGAATATGGGGCAGAAGTGCCACTCCGAATCGCCGAATGGCATATCACGCACACACTTCTCCATACTTCCGTAGTTTTAACATAGTATGTCGCATAAGTTACATTAGGCGACGTACTATTTATATTAAAATAGCATACATAAAGCCAAATATATTTGAATACACACACAGTAATCCCTTTCCGACATAAAGGACAACAAGCACAAGATACCTCGTCACGACTGATATGCCTCCATATATCGATTCGAAATACGAAAGACCGACCGGATATCTTCAAATTCATAAATCGCCCCTCCCCTGCTGAATCGTAAATTTGTATATAAGGACACGAATATAATATACTGTCAAACATATTACGTACGACGCACAGGGCTGTTCTCTGCTACAATAGAGGAGGCAAGTAACTGCTCATCTCTTTTGAAAGACTCCTGATCCCTGTTCTCTGTTCCATGTTAAGTGTCACCTGCTTATGCGCATCTCCTATTCCGGTCTCGACTCATACAAGAACTGTCCGCTCAAGTACCGGTTCCAGTATATCGACCGCATCAGGGAACCGAAGTCCCGCGAACAGGTGTTCGGGACGATAGTCCATTCGGTGCTTCGCTACATACATACTCCCGGACCGGTACAGCCGTCTCTCGATGCCGCGCTCAATCAGTTCTCACAGATATGGAACAGCGACCTCTACGACGACGAGATAGCCGAACGCACGGCGTTCTCACAGGGCGTGAAAATCATTTCGGACTATTACGCGAAGAACGATCCGAATGAGTTCACCATAGTGGACCTGGAGAGTAGGTTCGCGATCGAGATCGGCGACGATGCGACCGGCAGACACATCATCGCCGGCACCATCGACCGCATCGACGCGACTCCGGACGGATTTGAAATCATCGACTACAAGACCGCGCGCAAAATGCCGTCACAGGAGAAAGTGGACAACGACCTCCAGCTCTCCATCTATCTGCGCGCGTTCCTTGCCCGCTATCCCAAGGAGACCGAACACCTCGATCGCATCACTGTGAGCCTCTATTATCTCCGTCACGGAGTGAAACTCTCCTCGACGCGCACCCGTGAACAGCTCGACAATCTCGACGCACAGTTTCTCGAGGTCATCTCGCATATCGAGGCCGCCGAGTTCGAACCGACACTGACGGCTCTTTGTGACTACTGTGGATTCCAACGACTGTGCCCGTTCTTCAAACACAAGTTCCTCGAAGAAAAAACGATCGAAGACGACGACGCGCAGACCGCCATCGAGGAAGTCCTGATACTCCGCGACAAGATGAAATCCGACAAATCGCACTTTGCAGAGCTCCAAGAGAAACTGCTCAGTTATATGGACGAAAAGCAGGTAGATCGTGTGTTCGGATCGTCCGGCATCGTCGGAAAATCAGTCCGTCGGACATGGAAATATGACGAAAATACGCTCAAAGAGATACTTGAGCCCCTTGACAAATGGGACGAAATAAGGAAGATTAATGGTACGGCACTCAAGGGGATTCTCCCCGTTCTACCCGTTTCGGCACGCCAGGCTATCGACGCCGCGAAAGTGCCGGACAAGGAATCGGTATCACTCACTATAAAGAAGACCCGCGATCTCGACGAGCTCGATGAGACCGTCGTGGTAGAGAAATAACGTCCAACCGAAATGACCGAATCACCAGAACCCATCAAAGCGTATCCCCAGAAGAAGAAGGATACCATCCCCTACCCTGTCCGCATCAACCGGTACCTCGCGCTTACCGGTGTTGCGACGCGCCGCAACGCCGAGGAACTCATCGTGAAGGGCAAAGTCACCATCAACAACCGCAAGGCCGTCCTGACGGATCGTGTCCTCCAGGGTGACGAAGTCGTCGTCAGCGGTCATAAGCCCAAGGCATATCGATATATCGCCTACAACAAAAAACGAGGCATCCTCACCCACTCCCTCCCGAATCACAAGGATAAGTCCATCGCCGACGTCATGCCGACGTTGGGTATCTATCCGATCGGCCGTCTCGACAAGGATTCCGAAGGACTTATCATCCTGACCGACGACGGTCGCATCACGGAGCGACTGCTCTCTCCCCGCTTCGATCATGAAAAGGAATATCTCGTGACCGTACAGGAGCGCCTCCGAAACGACATGATCGAATCCATGGAGCGCGGACTTGTCATCGAGGACGGGCCGACCAAGCCGTGCCGAATCGTCAAAAAGGGTCCGAATGTCATTTCGATGACCATCACGGAAGGACGTAAACATCAGATCCGTCGCATGCTCTCCGCGGTCGGTGGCACGGTCATCGCACTCAAGCGCGTCCGCATCATGAATATCACGATCGGAAGTCTCGGAACCGGCTCCTCCCGCAATATTTCAGGAAAGGAGAAAACCGAATTTCTCGCGTCTCTCGGACTCAAGTAATCGTCGCGCGTACAATCGGACAGAAAAAAGCCGCCACTCCCCTTATGAGGTGTGGCGGTTATTCTATGACAACCTCAGTCAAAATATTTCGGATCGATGCTCCCGACATATCCGTTCCGGATTGTGGAA
This sequence comes from Candidatus Moraniibacteriota bacterium, assembly GCA_903859375.1. Lineage (GTDB taxonomy): Bacteria > Patescibacteriota > Minisyncoccia > Moranbacterales > UBA1568 > JAAXTX01. The sequence continues at coordinate 4,351 of CAIOMK010000030.1, read as the reverse complement.
AGGATCGAAGCTTGTTCCGGTGACAGCTTCTTCTCGTCGGCGTATGCGACGAGATTCAGTATTTCGCGTGCGAGGTACTGCCTTTCCTTCTCTTCGCTTGTCGATGCGAAATCAGAAAGTTCATATCGTAATTTTTCCAGACTTTCCTTCTTTCGTTTCCGAACAGCGAGCCAATTCCTGACTGCCTCTTTCCGTTCATAAATGAACGTCACGCTATATACGAACGCGGCCATCGTCGATATCGATAGGAACAGGATGACGACGGGTCCGACGAGACCCATCATCCACCACTCAGCAGAACTAAACTCTCTCATTCTATTCTCCCATTTTTTCCGTTGGCAAAAACCGAATCATTTTTTAAACTGCGATTTTTTATTATAGTCCTTTTTATGCTATTTGTCAATACTCAGAAAACGGCTGATAGAAGATAAAATATTGACCAGAGAACACGTTTACAAAAAAGAATGGCATTCGGCAATAAAAAAACCGGCATCGCATATGATGCCGGGGTTTGCTTGTTTTGGAGACTCAGTCGTTCATTCCGGTTTCGGAATCTGGCTTTTTGATAATCGCTACGGCTGTCTTTTCAGCAGTCTTTGGAACCTCTGCGACCGGTGTTTCGACGGCTGCATTTTTTTTGAGATTGTCGTACGCGATGTTTCCAAGAAGGACATCCAAAAGTCCGTTTGTCCCTCCCGAGCCCTCACTGCCACCGAAGACCTGTATTTCAGGAACCCACTTGGTTCCGCTTGTGGAAAGCGACTTGGCAATCTCGATACTGGCATAGTTGCCCTGACCGACGGCTTCCGTTTTTTTCCGGATGACTTCGACTTCGGCGATACCGATCGATCTGATACTCTTGCCTTTCGCATCACCGACCGTGACCAACACTTCCGCATCCGCCTTCGCATTGATTGTTTTAGCGCCTGCTTCACCTTCAGCTTTTTTCACCAAAGACTGGGCGTTGAAGGCCTCGATCTGGACGTTCCGTTCGGCATCCACGACACGTGCCTGCGTATTGGCGAGCGCTCTTGCCTGCTCGAGTTCTTTTCTCGTGTCCTCGGCAGTTTTCTGCGTTTCAAACGTGATTTGCTCCTGCTCCGCCAACTTGCGGTTCGTAAGTGTTTTCATCAGCTCTGCCGGAGGCGTGATATCACCGATAAGCGTATCCACGGCGACCACGTTGTATTCCTTAAGAACAGCGAAGATGGCAGTCTTTGCCTCTTCCTGGCGTTCCTGACGATTCTTGAGGAAATCGATAACGTCGGATTTTTGAGCGGCATTTCGGAAATAGTTTCCGATAGTCGGCTCAAGGACCTGCGTGACCAGATTTCCCACACTCCCGAATCGGGCGATTACCTTAGGAGCATCCTTACGAGGAATATGAATGATCTGACTCACGTCCAGGTTGAACGTGTAACCATCCGATGTTCTCACCGTGATACTGCTGAGGTTCTCATCCAGCTTGTGTGCTTCCGATTTGTTGTCTGCCCAGTTCAGGACGATGTTTGCCGTCGAGACGCTCTCCACCTTGTGCGTCAACGGGTTGACCGGATACTTACCAGGATCGAGCGGTTCGACTTGAACGCCCTTTTCTCCGGCCATTACCAGGTTACCGTGCTTGAAGTCGTCACCGGTAACATCTTTTCCGGGCGCACCGACATACGAGATGATGACACCGGCATGTGCGATCGGCACGATGCTCATGTCTTTTATCTCGACGGTCGCGAAACGCGGATTGATGAAGTACCGTCCCGAAAGGATGACTTGTTCCTGCATACCTTTGCATCCACCGTTGTCGATGAACGTCTGGGCATCCTGGAACGAGTTGTGCCCGTCGATTTCCCTGCCGGCAATGTCACCGGTCTTGAGTGGGGCGCCTTCTCTCGTCGTTACCACACCTACCATATTGTCGGCAATTTCGGTCACCTTGACCGTTTCAACCGAAAACACGTCGGTGTTGATACGATATGTTCCTGGAGGAATTATCGTAATCTGAGGTCCACGCTCACCACCATTCTGAAGAAATTGACGCGCATTCTGGAATGAATCGCACTCGATTCTTTTACAAAGGATACGACCGCCTCTCAGAGGCTGTCCGTCACTTGCCTCAACGATACCGATCATCCCCTGCTCAATCGTCGTGAATTTTTCCTGTTTGACTGCGTACTGCCACGGCCACAGAAAGAAATGAATTCCCGGCGCAAGCGTATCAGCCTGCAGACCGGCCTCACCTTCCATAGCGACGATAGCACCGTCGGGCAATGTCTTATTTTTACCGAATAGCACGAACTTTTTGGTCACGATGCCTATCGAATCTTCAGGTATGATAACGACCCCGAAAATCCGTAAGACGTACTTGTAGCCAAAAATAGTCGCAACCATCAGGATTATAAGAATCCCGATCCAACCATAACCGCCTAAAATTGCTCCCATAAATATTCTCCTCTTTTTGTCTGGTTTGTAAAAACAACAATTGCTCCCAAGACTATTATGAATCTTGACGAACGGTGAATCATACGGCATAATCTCATTTTTGTCAAGCGCGGATATAATGGTGAGACTCGACAAATTCCCAGTAATAGGCCATACTAGCAATGAAGCCGTATTTTCCTTCAAGAACGGCATTTTTTGTTTCTCATGGCCAAAGACAATATCGTCCTCCGCTTCAGCGAGGTCTCATTCGAATATCGACACAACAAACCCGTCCTCGACGCGGTCAATTTTTCCGTACGCGGTGGCACCAAAATTGCTTTGATGGGCCAGAACGGCGCCGGCAAGAGTTCGCTTTTCGGCCTCATTATGGGCGAGAACAAGCCGGATAGCGGTCGTGTCTCGCTCGATCCGGAGGCAACCGTCGCCATCGGTCGGCAGGTCATCCCACGCGAACGCCTCGACGAATCGATTGAGACCTTCTTCTCAGATGGTTTCCCCGGCAAAGAATGGGAACTGCCCATGAAACTTCAGGAAGTGATGGACGTGGTCAATCTCCCCGTCCCGAAGATGGATCGCAAACTCCGCGAATTTTCCGGTGGGCAACAGGCCAGACTTCTGCTCGCGTCCGCCCTCATCAAGGATCCGGATGTCCTCCTGCTCGATGAGCCGACGAACAATCTCGACGACGAGGGCATCGCGCACCTCACCGCCTTCCTCATGGCCTATCACAAGACACTCATCGTCATCTCACACGATGCCGACTTCCTCAACTCGTTCACCGACGGCGTCCTCTACCTCGACGTCCACACGCACAAGATGGAACAGTATTCCGGAGACTACTACGACGTGGTCGAGGAAATCGGCAGACGTATCGCCAAGGAACAGCGCGAGAACGCTCGTCTCGAGATGACCATCAAAGAAAAGAAAGACCAGGCGAACGTGTTCGCGAACAAGGGTGGCAAACTCCGTTCCGTTGCGAAGCGTATGCGCGACATGGCACAAGACCTCGAGGACAACAAGGTAGACGTCAAACGCGAAGACAAAACACTTCCCCCGTTCCATATCCCTTCGACCGAAATCGTCGGTCCGATCATCACCATCAAACAAGTTTCTGTCATGACGCCGGACGGGCCCAAGGTGTCCCCCATCAATCTGACACTGAAGAAAGACACGCACCTTTTGATTTCCGGTCCGAACGGCATTGGCAAGAGCACGCTCCTCGAAGCACTCGTGTCCGGCAACACTGATCTCGTCGACATCGCCCCCGGCGCCAAGGTCGGCTACTACCGTCAGGACTTCTCGACACTCGACTTTGACAAGACCGCCTTCGAGGAACTCGAATCGGCGATGGACATCGGCGTCAAAGAGGACGTTTTCAAAGCTGCGGCCAAATTCCTCATCCCTGCAGAACTGCTCCAACACTCCGTCGCGACGCTCTCAGAGGGCCAGAAGGGACTCCTGATGTTCGCACAGCTCTATCTGCGCCAGCCGAACCTGCTCATCCTCGATGAACCGACGAACCACATCAACTTCCGTCACATCCCCGTCATCGCCGACGCGCTCGACGAGTACAAGGGCGCGATGATCTTCGTCTCGCACGTCCCCGACTTCGTGGCACGCATCCGTATCGACGAGGTCATCGACCTCCGCGACCATCTGAAGTGATCCATTGATCACCCTGTACCCGCATGTACTATCCGATCCAACTCCTGGCCGACTGGCTGACCTATTCCGTCTTTCGGATTGCTCCGGAAACGCTTCTTGCCGGCACAGTCAATTTTTTCATTTTCGATACGATCAAGATCATCGCGCTCCTCTACGTGATTATTTTCGCGGTGTCGATCGTCCGCTCCTTCGTGCCCAAGAAGAGAATCAAAGTCATCCTTTCTCATAAGAAGAAATATGTCGGCAACAT
>CAIOMK010000029.1 GCA_903859375.1 Candidatus Moraniibacteriota bacterium | reverse complement strand
TTTCGCTCCCGGCGACCGGCAGGACCCACCTGAGCCGTTCTTCTTGTATCGTTTCCGACATATGGATTGACATATTTGGCTGGGATGAGGGATGACCCCAGAGCCTAGCAAAAACCGCCATATGTGTGTACACATTACCCTGTCCTCTTGAAAGATTGGAGAATCCGTGATATGGTTAGCGGTCGCGAATTGCGACCAGTACGTTGAAAATTCATCAACTTAGCTTCGAAAGGAGTTGAATCATGGACTTGTCCAAACAGAGGATTGTCTTCGAAGTCCCGTTTAACGGCGATGACGAGCTGATCCGAGCTTATGGCGAATACAAAGACCGTATCGCCATGGTCTACGGAAGAGCGGAAGATGGTTATCCGCAGGGAAGAAAAACGAACAAGGCTCCCGTCATAACTCTTGAGAATATCTTCCGTCAGGTGGAAACGCTCAGGGGATGGGGGATCAAGTTCAATTATCTCCTCAATGGAACGTCCCACGGAAACCGGGAATTCGACAAGCGGTACCGGAATGATTTCGTGTCGCATGTACGCAGTCTCGCCGCAAACGGCGTTGAGGTCGTGACGATCGGAAATCCGTTCCTGCTGGAAGTGGTTGCGAACGAAGTTCCTGGAATCGAGTTATTCGCATCCGTGCTCATGGAAATCGATTGTCTCGCCCGACTGAAAGAAATTTCGAAGCTGGGCGTTCGATATGTCTGTCTGTCGAAGACCTTGCTGAAAAACTTCAGGGCTCTGGAAAATATCAGCATGCACGGAAACGTGAATGTCGAGCCGGTATTGCTTGCGAACGACCCTTGTCTCCACCATTGTGCGCTTACGGCGTATCACAACGATACCCTGAGTCACCTCACCGGTGGAGGCGCTTCGTGCGATAGCTATTGCCGCCTGCATTGCACCCGCAGTTTCGCGAGTGACAGACGTCAGATCGTGAGCGCATCGTTCATCAGGCCGGAAGACCTTCGCGTATATTCCGGTCTCGGATACAGCATGTTCAAACTGTGCGACAGAAAACAGACGACGCCATGGATTATCCGGACGCTGCAATCGTATGTGCGCGAGTACTACGACGGCAATCTGGCTGAAATCATGGCTCCGTGGAACAGGCACGAAGGGACGTATGACTTTCCGAGGGAGCTGAAAAAAGCCGATTTCAAATCGGCTGATGTCAGCGAGTTCCGTGACCATTTGCGGTTCATGCCGTCCATCGATAATCGGAGCCTTGACGGGTATCTCGATTATTGGCGGGAGCAGAAACCGAACGGTTGCCGGGATGAGGACTGTGATACCTGCGGTCATTGCGCTCAGGTGGCGGCAGTCGCGTTGCGCGGGGATCCGCTCAAAACCAGGACAGTTGTCCGAAACATCGAAACGGCTCTTGCTGTATCGACGTCAATTGAATCTGAATCGAAAGGAGATGAGAAATGAAAATCGGAGAGAAAGAAATCGCATGGGAGCTGCTTCCGCGGGAGCGGTTCGAGGATCTTTTCCGAAAAGCTGTCGGTGTTGACGTGTTTGAGAAGCACGGGATAAACTTTCCCGCTCTCGGCTTCGGGATGAATGTCAGTTATGACAACCCGGGGTTCGAGCCGCTTCTCAGGGAGAAATTCGGGTTATGTCTCCCGTATGACAATGCGCCGCACCTTACGTTTGTGCGCGATTACGGCCGTCTGGGGTTCGAGCTTCCCTACAAGCATTACGGGTATGTCTCGGATACGATGGACAGGGCATTGGTGTTCGCTTCCTCGTTCGGTATGTTCAAGTCGACGATAAGCGGATATGCGAGTCTCTTTATGGAATCCCGCGGCTATGTCCCGGCGCACGCAAGCGTTCTGTTGGCCGGCGGCAAAGGGCTGCTGCTTACCGGTGGTTCCGCTGCAGGAAAAACGACGACGTTGCTCAATCTCGTCGATTGGCTTCTCCTGTCCGGGGAATCAGTCGGCGTCCTGACTGATGACTGGGCTGTTGTTGCGGAAAGGGACGGCGGTTATGTCGCCGGATCGTTCGATTCGTCGGTATCGCTCAGGCAGAAGAATCTGGACGAGAATCGGCACCTGCGTTTCCATCGTCATGAGGATATCCAGCAGACGGTGGTCATGCAGAAAAAAGTCAGTCGGAGTCCGGATGATTTGTATGGACGACCGATAGGGGTCGAGCAAGTCGATCTCGAT
>CAIOMK010000028.1 GCA_903859375.1 Candidatus Moraniibacteriota bacterium | reverse complement strand
TTGTATGATATCCTTCCGAGATTCCTGTGACAAAGGGGCGGAAAAGATGTCAATATGGCAGAGAAGGGGAAAATGATTAATGAGCGTGTCTCGCATGTATATGAAAAAAGCCGATATCAAGACGGGTTTCCTCTGTAACAATAGTTGCCTGTTCTGTGTGCAGGGCCCGGAGAAAAAGAAGTTCGGGAACAAGAGTACCGCGGAATTGAAGGAGATCATCCGGAAGGCGAAAAAGGGGTGTGATACGATCGTCTTTACCGGCGGGGAACCGACCATACGGAAAGACTTGGTCGAGTTGGTCGCCGAGGCCAAGAAGGCCGGATTCAAGACGATCCAGATACAGTCCAACGGACGCATGTTCGTGTATGAGCAGTTCTGCAAGGATATGATCGAAGCCGGCGCGAACGAGTTCGCCTTGGCGCTCCATGGTCATACGGCGGAACTGCATGATTACCTTACGGGTGCGAAGAGCTACCGGCAGATCGTCGTGGGCATCCGCACGCTCAAGAAGATGGGACAGAAAGTGATCACGAACACGGTTATCACGAAGTCGAACTATCGGCACCTGCCGGATATTGCGAAGGTGCTGATAGGGCTCCGCGTCGATCAGATACAATTCGCATTCGTGCACGCGGTGGGCGCGGCGGGAATCAACTTTGACTCGGTGGTACCGCGGATGGAGATGGTCGCACCGTATTTGAAGAAGGCGATCGATATCGGCAGGATGCTCGATACGAGAATCATGACCGAAGGGGTCCCGTTCTGTTTCCTGCGGGGGTATGAAAGCAGTATCTCTGAAACGGTCATGCCGGATATCAAGATATTCGATCAGGTGAACGTCATCGAGGATTATAAGAAGATGCGCATCAACGAGGACAAGACGAAAGGGCCGGCGTGTGGGATATGTCGGTACGATGCCATCTGCGAAGGCCCGTGGAAGGAATATCCCAAGGCATTCGGTTGGGATGAGTTTAAACCGGTCAAAATACTAAAATAAGATGCGAGCTTCGACCGGAAAAGACGGGATAGACCGATTTATAGTCTGCGTCACGCGTCTGTGTAATAACAAATGCTTTTTTTGCTACAGCGGTCGTGAACGGAAGAAAGACGAGCTGATCCCGACCGGCGAGATTCTCAACTTCATCAGACTTCTCAAGCGGGATTCGGTTGCTGAATCCCGGATGCTGATCATCACCGGTGGGGAACCGACTATCCACCCCGATTTGCCCGACATTGTCAGGGAAGCCAAGCGATGCGGATACGAAGCTGTCAGGATAATCAGCAACGGTCGGATGCTCGCGAACGAGAATCTCGTCATCACGCTCAAAGAAGCGGGTCTCGACGACATCGTTTTTTCCTTGCACAGCCACATCAAGGAAGATTTTGAAAAGATTGCAGGTGTTGAGGGCAGTTATGTGCAATCGCTCAAGGGGCTTTTGAACGTTCGGAAGTATGGTATACGGTTTTCCATAAATATCGTCGTAAACAGGATAAATTACAAAACACTCAGTGAAACCGTTCGTTTTTTTATCTCACTCGGGGTAAGGGACATCCATCTTTTTCAGGTGCAGCCATTCGGATCGTCGTGGAAGACCGACGGATACCCTCTTTCTCCGCCAGAAGAGGCATATGCATATTTTCAGAAAGTATTCTCGCTTCCGATACCCGAAGGTGTACATATCGAGACCAACAAAATCCCGGAGTATTATCTGGAGAATTTTGAACAGTACATCGGCGAACCAAGGAAGTTCGAGGACAATATTTTGGGAAGGTACCCGGAATTGTCGGCATATGTCAGCGGAGCCGAAAAAATTTCCTGTAAAGGCCCCCGTTGCAAACTCTGTTATTTCCAGGATTATTGCAACGACCTCGAATGGGTTATGAGCGGTCGGATACTGAAAAGGAGGGAAGTTCCACGATGCATCAAGACACCGATTTCGGGAAAGGGCGCGACGCTTCGAAAGAATGAAGGGTTCGCTCTTGAAGCGTTCACTGACTTTTATATGCGACACAGGCATTTTGTCAAAAGTTTGCGATGCAAAGAATGTATATATTTTTCCAAATGTGATGGCGCATGGATCGAGGATGTCCGTGCCGGCGGGTTCAAAATAATGAAGCCCGTCGTTGAGAAAAAATAAGAGGCGCTGATATTATGGAGAGAATTGTTTTATGGAAAAAGAAATCAGCAGGGACGAAGTGAAAGATGCTGCAGCCAAACGGAAACGGCACTGGGTGCGGATTACCCGCGCGTGCAATAACCGGTGCCTGTTTTGTCTCGACCGTGAGAACCAGAACGGTTCGATATTCCCGATAGAAACGATCGTGGCCGACCTGAAGAAGGGGTTGGCAAGCGGCGCGAAACGAGTGGTCCTCTCGGGAGGCGATCCGACCGTGCATCCGAAACTTTGCGAGATTATCGTGAAGGCGAAGACGCTCGGGTACGATCATGTACAGATCATCACCAATGGCCGGATGCTTGCGTACGAGAAGTTCGCGAAGGATCTGAGGGCGGCCGGACTCGACGAGGTGACGCTTTCGCTTCACAGCCATATTAAGGAGGACTTCGAGAGGATGGGAGGAATCAAGGGGAGCTACAGGCAGGCGCTTGCCGGATTGCTCAACGCTCAGAAACAGGGATTCATCGTGAGCGTGGATATTGTCATCAACAAGATAAACTACAAGACGCTCAAGGCGACTCTTCAATTTTACATACGGCTTGGCGTGAGCGAATTCGATTTGCTCTACCCGATCCCGTTCGGGGATGCGTGGAAAAATCGGGACGAGTTGTTCTTCGATCCGGAGAAGGCCCACACGTATTTACGTGACGCGTTTTCACTTTCGAAAAACAAGAATCTCTTTATTTGGACGAACCGGTTGCCGGCGCAATATCTGGAAGGGTTCGAGGATCTCATCCAGAACCCGATCAAGATCCATGATGAGGTACGCGGTATGGCGTCTGGATTTGGCTGTCTCGTGGAGAGCGGGAAACCGATGTCATGTAAGGGGGAACGATGCCGATACTGTTTCATGAACGGTTTTTGTGCCGACTTGGATGAGTTGATCGCGAAGCAAGAACTGCATGGAAGAGTGACTCCGCACTGTCTCGGATCCGCTTCGAAGAGATGGAAGCCGACTCCTGTTTTCAGGATGGATACGGATTTCACTCTCGAGGCATTCACGGATTTCCATATACAGAACCGGTATTTCGTGAAAAGCCTGCGATGCAAGGGATGCTCGCTGATGAAAGAGTGTGAAGGTGCATGGATCGAAGACGTGAGGAAAAAGGGATTCTCAATACTGACTCCTGAGACCGGAATATGAGTAAGGAAGACATCGAGACCCTGCATGTGAGTGTCGGATATGCATGTAACAATGCCTGTATTTTCTGTATGGAGTCCAATATCCCCGGTCTGTATGATTCGGTGAGGCGCCTTATCTCGGAAGGGCGCATGTATCGTGACATGGATACTCACGGGCATATGAGGAAGGTGAGTTTCGGCAGGGGTGAGCCGACGCTGAATCCCGATCTGCCGAAATATGTCGCATATGCCAAGAAAGTCGGATTCAGGGATATCGCAGTCATCAGTAATGGCCGGCGGTACGCCGATCGCGACTATTGCAAGACGCTGATCGGAAGCGGGGTGACGGAATTCATCGTTTCGGTGCACGGTCACACGAAGGAGCTTCATGAGACTTTGACGAGGAGGAAAGACAGTTTCGCCGAAACCACGGATGGCCTGAAAAACCTTTCCGATCTCAAACAGGAACAGTCGTTTCGTATTGTCGTGAATCATGTTGTGAACAAAACAAATTGTCCGTTCATAGGCGACTTCCTGAAATACATGAGAGGGTATTCCATCGATGTAATCGTATTGAGCGTTGTTCAGCCGATCTGGTGGGGAAACAGGGCGAAGCTTTTTCCGGCACTTATGCCACGATATTCGGATGTCGCGAAAAGAATCGACGGCATCAGGCGAAGGAATCCGGAATGGTTCCTTCCCGACGCCGGAGGGGAGTGCGTCTCCATCATCGATCTTCCATGGTGCTGTTCCTCTCCACTCGTCGGGAATATCGGATTCAAGGAAAAGAGGGTTTCGGAACAGGATGAGCGCGCCCCGGATTCTCTGGCCGTCGCCGGAAAGAGTAAGGGACTCCGGTGTCGTGAATGTGTATATGACGGTATCTGTGATGGCGTGTATGATGCCTATACGAGCCGTTTCGGATGGGGTGAATTCGTGCCTGTCAAACGTTGAATCATTGATCTGAAACCGTATGGCAAAATTAGGATATATACAGGTGACAAGGCAGTGTAATCAGCAATGCATCATCTGTTCCAACCCTCCGACGGAAAAGAAGCTCTCGTTGGCTATGGCGAAACGGAAAATCGATGAGATACAAAAGGAGGGCGGGGAGGGTGTCATCATCACCGGAGGGGAGCCGACCCTGTATGAGCATCTGGCAGAGTTGATTGCATATGCGAACGAAACCGGTGTCTTTCCGCGTATCATCACCAACGGACAGAAGATGGCGGATTTCGGATATGCGAAGTCTCTTCGGGACGCCGGGCTTCGACACCTGCATGTCTCGGTGTATTCCTGTCAGCCGGCCATACAGGAAGCGATTTCGAAGAACCCCGACTCTTTGAAGAATATTATCGGAACCCTCGATAATCTGAAAAAACTGGATATCATGACCGTTGATGCAAATATCGCCATAAGCAAACTCAACGCCGGTCACCTGTCCGAGACGGTCAGGTGGCTGACGCGCGAGTATCCGTTCATCAGGCACTTCGTGTTCAACAATCTGGATCCGTTCATGAATCGTGCTTCCGAAAATCCGGATGTTATTCCGAGGTTGCATGACTTTGAATTGGAGCTGCACCGTTCGTTGACTCATCTGGCTGCGGAAGGAAAAACATTCCGAGTGGAGCGTGTGCCTCTGTGTTATCTGTCCGGTTTCGAACACGTATCGACGGAGACGAGGAAGATAGTCAAGGAAGAAGTGCGCACGGTGTATTTTCTGGACGACAAGGGCAAGGTCACGCAGAATGAATGGAAAAGCGAAAAAACAGAGTGTTGCACGAAATGTTCCCTTGATGACATCTGCACCGGAATATACGGATGGGGGAGGTATTATTCCGTCGCGGAGCTGAGTCCCGTGTTCGTCGACAAGGACGAGATAATCAAAAAGATACGGGAATGAACCTTACCATACTTGATTATCTGTTTGTTTCCTTGGTCGCTGTCATCAGTGTTTTCATTATCGTCGAGGATATCTCGCGCAAGAAGATACCGAATATCATCATCATCAGGGGCTTCGGAGTCGGCTTACTTTTGTATGTGGCGGGCCTGGTAGGCGGATTGATTACGTTCCCATATTTCGGCGATGTCCTGATCAATGCATGTATCTCGTTGGCTGTAGGATATCTGTTTTGGATCGTTCGGTTTTGGCCGGCCGGTGATGCGAAGCTGTTCACTGTATTTGCGTTCCTGTTACCTCTGCAATTCTACTGGAAGAGCTATGTGCCATATTTCCCTTCGATTACGCTCCTGGCGAACATCTTTATCTGTGCCTACGCGGTATTGATCATGCGTTCCTTTGTTCATCTCGGAGTGCTTCTGTATCAAGGAGATCCGTTTTTCACGAAATTTTTTCCGAAGGTGAAAGAATTTTTCGTGACCGGACAATATCGGAATCTTTGGACTCGGACCAATGTCGCCGTTATAGGCACGGTGGTCCTTCGATTGGCGGTGATGTTGCTTATCATCCGGTACGTCTTCAACTTCCGCGAATCGTGGAGTTTCGGGCTGGTAGAGACGTCCCTTGCCGGCATGTCCGTATGGATGTTCGTAGCCGCAATCGTACGAAAGTATATCGCCGATCGTGAGGTGGATCTGCAGGGTCTCGATGAAATCCAAGTCGGTTCCACTCCTCTCATACAACCGAAGGATACGGAACTTTTCCCCAAGGAATTCCTGAAGAAGCTCGGTTCCGTGAAAGCGGAAGGTCTTGATGAAGAGCAAGCCACCATGCTTCGGGCAATGCTGGCTTCGAAAGGGATCGAGTCCCTTCATATGCATCGGAACATGCCTTTTTCTCCATGGATCATTATTGGATTGCTCGTAACGATCCTGCTGAACGTCAATATCATGCAGTTTGTCGGAGAAGCACTGTCGCGTGGCCATTAGAACGAGTATCTTGGTGAACTTTTCCAAAGAATCGTGGTATACTTAGAGTTGTCTGGAGAGGGTTAGACTTGAACGGTTCGTCTCAGCCAAACAAAATATGAAATATAAACAAGCAGTCGTGTCGTCGTCATGGGCGGTTTTTGTCGTGTTACTCACGTGGTTCATCCTCCCGACCGGTGAGGCGTCGGCCCAGGTCGCATGGGTGACAACCTGTTCTTCGGCGGATACTATCATCCAGGGGTCTCCGGTGACTGTCTCTTATTGTGGCAACTGCGGATGCGGTACTGGTACGTATTATCCTTCCTCCTCACAAAGTTGGTGTTACACCTGTGCCGGCGGTGATCAACTTGGAGGGTGGAATTCCCGTTCCTCTGGCGTGGATGTGACGGTGATTCCTCTGTCGTGCGGTGGTTCGAACGGAGGAAGCTTTCCGGAAGCGCCCACATCAGGACTTTGTACTGTAGGCTCTCCTTCCGGAGTGTCTCGTCCCACATACGGCCCGTATACGTGGTCCTGCTCTAACGGCAATGCTTCTATCGGATGCTCCGCCTCGGTTAGAGCGCCGTCGTGTGGTTCTCCTGCTCCGAACTATGTGGCACCTTCATCCGGACTGTGTAGTGTCGGTACGCCTTCCGGCGTCTCGAATAACGATCCAGCCGGACCGTTCACCTGGAACTGCGCCACGAATGCCGGAGCATGGGTCACGGGTTGTTCCTCGTTGAGAAAGATCGATGCACAGTGCGGGACTGCGGAGAGCTATAAACATTCCTACTCAACGCTCGAAGGGGGTGGGGTTCCCTGCAAGGGCGGGTACAATTCATTGTCGTACGTGCCCAGCTCTTCGACTCCGTCCGCTCTACCGTTGGCGGACTACAGATGGACGTGGACCTGCTCTGGATTGAACGGGGGGACGAACGCATCGTGTAGTGCGTTGAGAATAGCGAACGGTGTCTGTCAATCGCCTCCAAACGGCGGGGTAAATTTTACGGTCAGTATAAGGCCGACAGCTCCCCTCTGTGTCGTTTTTGATCCTTTAAGGCCATCAAGTGTTTCTCAAGTGTTTACGTATCGTGCGCCTACGGATCTACCACCTGTTGACTATACATGGACTTGTTTTGGTGTAAACGGTGGAAGTGATGCGACTTGTAATGCATCATGCACGAATCAATGTGAGGCTTCAAAGCCCGCTCATTGTCAAAGTGAGATGTCGTGGAAAATTAAAAACGATTGTAGCACTCCGGTGGCTGGTAGGACGGTCGACTGTACTGGCCCCGGTACCCGTGCCTGCAACCTGAACTTTCGCGAAGTCCCGCCGTCGTCAAACTAGTCGTTCCCGATCCGACATCGCCATGAGGAACGAGGCCGTAGTATCGGAGCGTGTGGATGACGTCGTCTTGCCTCCGTATACGCACACACCAATCATACGAGGATGATATTCTCCATCGTTTCTTCCCTGCTTGGAATACTGTCTTTGTCTTCACCCTGTTTCTATCCGGTCGGTTTCATCTTTTTGGTGCCTTTCTTTTATTTTCTCTATACGGAAAAGCGTTTTTGGAAACTGCTTGCCGGAACATTCGTTTTTCGATCGATACTGCTTGTCGGGACGGTCTACTATACGGCGGAACCGCTCAATTGGAGCACTTCGATACTCCTTTTTCTCGGCCTCGCTTTCTTCTCGTGGATAGTCAATCGTACGTTTCCCACGAGTCGATACGCAAGGTTGATCGGTATCGCGATACTGTACTGCCTGTTCGATATCATCGAGGCGAAATACTCGTTTCTTCCGACCTATCTGGTGACCGTCGGGACCGTCTTGGGAGCGAGCCCGTTCGTCGGCCTCGCGAAGTACGGCGGAGTGATGACGCTCGAACTGTTCGTCCTCGCATCGAACACGTCCATTCTCATGGTCGTCTTGGGAATATGGCCGTCGATAGCAGGCGGGCAAGTCCGGCCTTCCGCGTGGAAACGCACACTGTCCGTGATCGTTTCCTTCACTCTCTTTTTTTCCGGAGCATTCCTGTTGTCGGGATATTTCCTGCGACAGAATGCCTCCGTGTCCTCGTCGTACGGACGGCATCTGCGCGTGACCGCCGTTTCTGTGAAAGATGTTTCTCCGTTCGGCATGCAAAAGTTCCTGGCGAACGTGGCTGACATCCCGACCGATCTCCTGGTGTTGCCGGAAGAGCTGTTCGTCAAGGAGGGGAACGATCCATATACCGGAGAGGAGGCATCGATGGTTATCAAAAACATACATGCGAAGGCTGCCTTCGTACTCGGAACGTTTCATATCGTGCGTGACGGCATCCATTACAATGAAGCGGCGCTTTTCAATGCCGGCGGTGATATCTTGAACCGGTATGACAAGAACAAGCTGATCATACTGGGGGAGTATTGGCCATATGCCTGGCACCCGTCCCTGTATGATTTCCTGAAAGACGATCCCGATGTGAAAAACAGCGCTTTCTTCAGGCCTTCGAACTCGTACACGGCCGGAGGTGTGAATCTTATGTATCTCGGACAACGTAACGCCGGAGTACCATTCGGGACACTTATCTGTCTTGAAGCGCATTACCCGGATATGATACGCACCTACAAGAATCTCGGTGCGGCATTCATCGTCAATCCGACGAGTAACCGATGGATTTCCTCCGGTGCGGATCTCTATGGTCATCTGGTCGGCAATCTGTATGCCATCGAATCCGTACAGTCCGGATTGCCAATCGTTGTCAGCAGTATCAACGGGTTCGCGGGAGTGCTCTTCCCGAACGGGGAGCGGGCGACGCAGTGGGACGGTGCGACGACGCGGGATATCGCATACTAGAAGACAGATCGATCGCAATCCTCGTCGTGTCCATCGGTAGCGTTTTTTCGTGCGGAACCTGCAAAGATAAGGTATACTGATACTATAAGTATCTTTTTTCGAACAACCAAAACGATATGGCAGAATCAAACGCACAGGGTGTTTTTTTGAGAGTTTTGATCCCGTGTCGTGTGCTTGGCGTGTTGTTCGGAGGTATCGCGCTTTTCGATATCTATTCGAGCCTTCATTTCGCACTCGGCCGGTCTCTCCCGAATGCCCTTATTTTTTTTGGTGCGGCCGGTATGAACGGTGTTCTCGCATACGGGTTTTGGATGACTCGGAAATGGGTCGTATCGATAGTGGGTATCGCGATAATTCTGGCCGTGTCTCAGGCCGTCATACGTGCGATCGGCGGTGCCGGGATACTCTGGCAGGTCCTGATAAACCTCGCTGTTTCCGTCGCAATCTTTCTCTCAGTTTTTTTCTCGAGAAAGGATCTGCAGGGCGAATATAAAGACGTGCCGATGATCGGTCTCTTCACGGTATTTCTGATCGTGAGCGAGGTCGCCATCTTTTTCCTGAAGTAATGAACACTATGAAACCGAAAAAAACAGCCGACGTCTACGGATATATACTTGTCATACTCGGAGCCTCTTTGTGGCCGAAGTTGGCCGCCGCCGGAGGGGTCGTGAAAGCGATCGTCTCCGTCGTCGTCGTGGTCGCCACCGTCGTCGTGCTCGGACCGGTCGTCGGTGGCATCATGCTCGGCATGGGAGGCGTCGTCGATGCAACGGATGGCTGTTTGATCACGTCGTGGGCATGGGGGTGCGACAGTGCAGGGAATCCTCTTCCTGATCCGACGCCGATCAACGGTGGCTGGGGCGGGTGGAGTACCTGCTCCGCCGCGTGCGGGCCCGGTGTACAATCCCGTGTCTGCGACAGTCCAGCTGTGTCGAATGGGGGAGCGGCTTGCGTCGGTCCCGATTCCCAGGCCTGTACCATCGTCCCGTGTCCGGTGAACGGAGCCTGCGGGGCTTCGGCTCCGGTCGTGAACGAGGCATCTCTGACATTGTGCACGGCAGGCGATCCTGGTCCGGTAACGAGGACGACCGACGGCACGTTCCTGTTCACATGGATATGCGCCGGATTGTATGGGGGAGCGCCCTCTCCCGGATGCAGCGCGCCGAGAATAGCGACCGGTAGTTGCCAGACACCTCCGCATTCCGATACGAACAGCGTCACCCGTGTCAAAACGAATCCTCCCTTCGCCCCGTTTTGTTCCGACGGCGTGGTGGCTGATTATTCCGACACCGGTTCCACTTATGGCAAGCCTGACTGGACATGGAATTGCAATGGTGTGAACAACGGCTCCCAACAAGCGCTTTGCAAGGCATTCTGCTCGTTCAGCTGTCATCCGGAACTTCACTGTCAAAGCGAATTGTCATGGAGGGTCAAGAACGACTGTGGAAAGGCGGTCGACTGCCTCTATCCGTCAGGCGGGACCCGCGCCGGATGCAACCTGAATTACCGCGAAGTCGTGCCGGGACTCTAAACGGCGGTTGGCAGGGAAACGACACCGCGACTCGTGGTATACTGGAATCGGATGAAACAGACAAAAGAAATAGACTATGCGCGTCACGAATGAACAACTGAAACTTTTTTTGGCAGACTCGAACCTGATTCCTCCGGCACCGCTCGACAAGATATTCATCGAGGCGGAACAAGGGAAACGCGAACTCGGACCGATGTTGCTTGAAGCGGGTCTCATCGACGAGTCCGGGCTCCAGAAGGTCTATGCCTATGTGCTCGGCATCCCGTTCGTGGACCTGACCAAGGAAACCATTCCGCTTGATATATTGCAGATCGTTCCGGAGCCGATCGCCCGGAAATACAACATCGTCGCATTCGAACGGCAGGGCAAGAACCTGAAAGTGGCGATGCTCGCGCCGGAGGATTTGCAGACGATCGACTTCATCAAGAAGAAGAGCGGATTCAAGATCATCCCGTGTCTGACGACCAAGGAAAGCATCCAGGAGTCTTTGAAACACTATGAGAAGAGTCTGATCGCCGAATTCGGCGACCTCATGACCGTGACCGCCGAGGTCCAAGAAGAGGACAGCAAAAGTCTCGAGAAGATGGCGAGCGATCTGCCGGTGGTCCGGATCGTGGATACGCTTCTCAAGCACGCGATCCTGCAATCCGCATCCGATATACATATCGAGCCGTCCGAGACCGAGGTCCTCGTGCGGTACCGTATCGACGGTGTCCTGCACGATGCCATGACACTTCCGCACGATGCGGCGACCGGTATCGTGGCCCGCATCAAGGTACTCTCGAATCTCAAGCTCGACGAACACCGGCAACCGCAGGACGGACGGTTCAAACTTGAAAAAGAAGGGTACAAGATATCTTTCCGTGTCAGCATACTTCCGGTCTTCGACGGGGAGAAGATCGTCATGCGTATCCTCGACGAATCCTCGAAAGGACTGACACTCGAGAAAATGGGACTCTCGGGACGTGCACTCGAAGCGGTTCATCGTGAGATAAAGAAACCGAACGGTATCATCCTCGTCACCGGTCCGACGGGTTCCGGCAAGACGACGACCCTGTATACCATAATGGATATCCTGAACACGCCCGAGGTGAATATCTCGACCGTCGAGGATCCGGTCGAATACCGGATGCCGCGCGTGAATCAGACCCAGATCAATCCGAAAGTCGGCATGACGTTCGCGGCGGCGCTCCGGTCGCTCCTGCGTCAGGATCCGGACATACTCATGGTCGGTGAGATCCGCGACCAGGAAACGCTCGAGATAGCGTTGCATGCGGCGATGACGGGACACCTCGTCCTCTCGACCCTGCATACCAACAGCGCTGCAGCCACACTTCCCCGTATGCTCGACATGGGTGCCGAACCGTTCCTCATCGCTTCGACGACCAACGTCATCGTCGCCCAGCGGCTTGTGAGGAAACTCTGTCCCGAATGTCGCAAGCCGTTTCAATTGGATGCAAAGGAAGCGGAATCGCTCGGCAAAAGCATCGATCTCGACGAGGTCCTTGCCTATCTGAATTCCGGAGAGTTTGATGGACGGAAGAAAACCAAGTCCACTTCGATCTGTGATTTCACGTTCTATCACCCTGCCGGATGCGACCAGTGCGGAGGAGAGGGATACCGCGGTCGGATCGGCATCTACGAGGTGCTCGATATGGATCTCGATATACAGAAACTCGTCGCGCAATCCGCCACCTCCGAGGAAATCGAGGACAAAGCGAAAGAAAACGGCACGCTCCTCATGTCTATCGACGGGTTCGGCAAGGCGGTCACCGGCATCACGACCATCGAGGAAGTGCTCCGTGTGACAAAGGAATAGAAAGAAAGTGAAAAGTGAAAAGTGGGGAGCGGGTATGAAAAACGCTTCGATCAATCGATCGAAGCGTTTTCTGTTTCTTTGAAGCGGTGGTAATGCATGATCCGATTGCCCGGATCGGGGTGCTCCGCTTTTATGAAGGCCATATTCGCGGCTTCACGATAGGTCTCCATAGCATAAGGAAGACTGATGATGGGGCCATCGTAGAGTCGGTCTTCCTCTATGTGGACGGTGTCCATTCCTGTCCTCAGTATCGACCGTTCGGTGATACGGACGGTGCCCGAATCCGGAAAGGCCGTGACAGTGAATGCCGTACCTTTTGCGAGGAGCCATCCGGTTATATGCCACGGCATGGTCGGACGTTCCGGAAGGTAGGATCGCAGTTTCTTCCCTTCGAATCCACAGATGACGGTTGCTCCGCCGTCTTTCCTATACCGCTCGGGTATATGGAGAAAGAGGTATTCTCTCTGAAACGGCTCCGGTATATAAAAACGGTTTTCTTCTCGCTCTCTGGGAAGCGGTATGTAGAGCAGTTTTTCACCGGCCTGTTTCCATACCGTTTTCAAAAAGCGAGAGGCTATATGGGAGTTTCTTCCTTCCCAGAGGGTCGCCGCTATGAACGGTGCCGATAACTTCGCCCTTTGTTTGGTCATAGCTGTCCTATTGAAGATTGTCGGAGATGTGAATCGGCCCTGTGACGGCGGTCGATCTGTTAATTGTGAAGGCACTGTATTCGAACAGTGTACGATACCGAAAATAATTGATATTGTCAATGTCTGTAGGTAATGTGTACACACATATGGCGGTTTTTGCTAGGCTCTGGGGTCATCCCTCATCCCAGCCAAATATGTCAATCCATATGTCGGAAACGATACAAGAAGAACGGCTCAGGTGGGTCCTGCCGGTCGCCGGGAGCGAAAT
>CAIOMK010000027.1 GCA_903859375.1 Candidatus Moraniibacteriota bacterium | reverse complement strand
CGCGATCGAGAGGAACGACCGGGCAGTCTTGTCCTTGGGTGCGAATCGGATCCGATAGAGCGCGAGGAACGCGACATAATACATGACCGAGGCCAGGATGGAAAAGATGGTCTTCTCACGATGATCGTCGATCAGGGCCAGGAGCGACGGGGCTGAGAATGAAAGCAACAACGGGATAAAGCTGTTTCGGAGGTGCTTTGTGATTTTCTTGGCGGACACCAGGGACAATACGGCCAACAGGGCGACAGAAAACAAATAGCCCGTCCAAAACGAATCATACGTCCGTGCCGCGACGAGTTGCATGCCGAGAAAAAAGGCTATCGACCAGAAAAAAACGGTGAAATGGAAAATCATGACGGTAAATGGATATATCAGGCTACGCAATCAGAGTACCAGGAGGTGCGTTTCCAATCAAGGGGAAGCATGAATACGGTGCGGACAAGAGGCAATTTTCCCGTCTTCTTCCTGACAGCCACCGTGGAAGAAAATGTGTCTGCCGAAAGAAAAAAATCCCGAGGAGCACGCATGCTCCCGGGATACTGTAAGGATCGGCTACACAGGCTCAACTTCGTAATATTGGAACGTGAGATCGTTCGCACGAAATATAAGCTCATCGACAAATCTCCCAAGAATGCGGAAGTCTGTCGCCTTTCCCCTGTACCATCGCTCTCTTTCGGCTGAATCCAGAGGGACTTCGGTAAGAAGGTTTTCGTACCGCTGTTCCCGTTCCCGGACATCTTCCAACAAAACCAAGAATAAATCGTCCTGTTTTGAAACGATATCAGACCGGCTGCCTTGTAGAGTGTCCATTCTTATTCGTGACGAGATAACCTCGATGTGGGACATTTTCTCCCGTAGAAGTTCGCGTCTCGCATCGAGATAGGCTTTTTCCTGAATTCTCGTAGCCTTCGAAAGAAGCGCCGCCAAAAAACGGTGCATAGGATGATAGCAATTCGAATACAGTACATTTTCAGTGCACATAGACATCTTTCCTTGTCATCTTTATTAAAGAAAAGGGGATCTGCACCATTAAGATAATATCAGATCGGACATCCGTCAATATCGGAGAGCCCTATTCCTTTCGGATTGCTTCCATCGGGGAAAGTTTGGCTGCCCGGACAGCGGGAGAAATACCGAACAATAATCCGGTCGCTATCGAGAACGTCGCGCCGAGAAGAAGTGACTGCGGTGACAAAACGAGCGCGACCGCGAATCCGGCCCGGCTCAGGAAAAACGAGGCGAGCCAGGAGAAACCGACGCCGAGCAGGATACCTATCGCCCCACCGAGACCGGTGATGATAAGCGCCTCGACGAGGAATTGTGAAAGGATATCGGAAGATTTCGCACCGAGCGCCTTGCGGAGACCGATCTCGCCGGTCCGCTCGGCGACCGAGACGTACATGACGTTCATGATACCGACCCCACCCACCACAAGCGAAATCGAGGTGAGTGCCACAAGCAGGATCGAGATCGTCCCGACGACGTCACCCAGAGTCTGCTGCGCCTCACGCGTCGACGTGACGGCGAAATCGTCGCGCGCCGGG
>CAIOMK010000026.1 GCA_903859375.1 Candidatus Moraniibacteriota bacterium | reverse complement strand
CTGTCATGCCGGGCTACGACCCGGCATCCATGTCTTCCTGGTCACGTCGTTTGCGAACGACTGTGACTGGATTGCCACGGCCTCCGAGGGATCACAAAGACAATCTTGTTCTCCATCCCCCTTGAAAAGATTTGCCCTTTGCTACGCCATCGGCTTCAAGCATTTCAATGAATACATCCGCGATGCGGTTTCGGACCCTGCGCGCGTTGCAGCTCAGGAACACGCCTTCGTATGAATGCCAGCATGCCTCAATCCGGACATCTTGTGCCATCGTCGGGGTTCCGATCATCCTATATTCATTGGCACGCTTACTGATTTTTCTCACGACATTCCCCTTGGTCGATTTCTTGAGATACGTCCGATATGGCATGATATATCTTCCTAGGAACGAAAACCCTTTCCGATATGACTGGAGATGTATTTTTCTCGGGTGCAGACGCAGTCCGAGATTTTTCCACAGATGCCGGTCCAATGACGAAATCAGAGCGATCAGCTTCACCTTATCCTCCGATACGATGAGGATATCGTCGACGTACCGACCATACCGGTCCCCTTTTCCGAGCGATCCCATGACAAAATGGTCGAATCCGTCAAGATACAGATTGGCGAACAGCTGCGATGTGAGATTGCCGATCGGCAGACCGCGGTCCTTTCCGGAAAAGAACAGGCTCTTCGACTTCGGAAGGCCGACCCAGTCCGACCGACTCCCCTTCACGATCTTCCCTTCCGTCGGATCATTGAACACAACCTGCCTGATCAACCAGAGAAACAGGTCTCTATCGATAGGAATACGTGACGAATATTTTTCAACGAGCCGGCGGATCTGATTGAATAGTATATTCTTGTCTATCGACATGAAATATCCAAGGATATCCAGTCTCAACACGTGACATTCCCGCTGATAGTTCCCCGAACAGGACCGTACGAAATACTGCGCCCGCTTCACGCCGTAGGAGGTCCCTTTCCCTTTCCGACAGCTATAACTGTCGGAAATGAAAATCCGCTCACACAACGGATTGAGATAATTGAAGATGAGATGATGAACGACCCGGTCTCGGAATGCCCCGGCAAAGATTTCCCGCTTCACGGGAGAGAATACGATGAAACAGACACTCGGGGAGATGCGATAGGTCCGTTCGGAGATCTCACGATGCAATGTGAAGATTTCCCGCTCGAAGTCCGTTTCGAATGCCGTAGCCCCTTCGGTTTTCCGTTTGTGTCTCCGTGCGTCGTAGTACGCCCGGAACAACTCGACCAGTAACGTGTCTGGCATATTGGGGGGCGTTCGATTCATACGACCGCCGGGAACGAGGTATGCCTCGTCCCCTGGCGGCTTCCAGTCCTTGACGCACCGCACCGAAAAGCCGTTCGCCTTCGTATTGGTGTTCCGATTGACCGTGGAATTGCCGGAATTCAAATTCCGATTCCACGCAGTCGACCCACTCTGAGAAGAAGACCAGAGGTTGGCGTTCGTGCCACGATTGTTGAACGTGCCGTCCGTGTTGCGGTTGCCGGCTAGCGCAAAAATAATCACTTTTACTCTTCACCCCGTACCCCATCGGGATACGCGGGAATGGGACTGGGTCCCGAATCCTCGACAGTCATATCCTTCGACTCTCGAGGGGATTATTGAACTGAAAACGGCACGCTCGCGAAAGCCATGGCAATCCGCAACTCCGGCCGTCTGAGATCCTGTTTATAATCTCGTCGCTTTGACAAAAAACACGCTTTCTCAAGACACTCCCCTCCAACCGGACAACTGCCGGTTCACCGACTCTATTTTTTCGGAAAGCTCTACAAATTTCTCCAGTCCTATTTTTTGGGTATCCTTCAGGAGCCTCAACAGTATTCGGACCCGCTCCACATGTTCGATTGCCTCCTCGATAACCTGCTTCCTTTTTTCCGTGGATGCGTTCGCCTTGTGTATCTTCAGTATCAGTTCCAACGCCTCACCCTTTATCTTCTCCCCAACGGTATATTTGTATTCCTTCGGAAGATTTTTGGAAAAGATGTAGAAGTCTGTCAGAAAATCATAACTCGCGCGGAACACGGGGAGATTCTGGTACGTTGCCATGATATCGATTCATAATAAATGAGGCGGAAATGGAAAGTACGTCTTTGTGCGTCCGTCGACCGACTGATCGACCACGAGTATCCCCTCCCCATCTGTCTCCGCGAGGAGTCTTCGATATGGCGGTCTAGGATTTGCGGGGCAGGCTGCCCGACGGGCTCGCACCCGCCTGACAACGCTTCGCTTTGCATTGCGGGCAGGAAGACGGAAGGGGCGGGAACAGGGAGCAAAGGGAGCAAGACCGAAAGGGATCAGTGCCGCCTTCGGCGGCTTTCAGTCCTTGACGCACCGCACCGAAAAGCCGTAAGCCTTCGAATAGGAGTACCGACCGACCGTGGAATAGCCGGAATAAAAAGACCGAGTCCACGCAGTCGACCCACTCTGAGAAGAAGACCAGAGGTAGGCGTGCGTGCCACGATTGATGAACGCGCCGTCCGTGTTGCGGTAGCCGGCTAGGTGTCCCGTAAAACCAGAGGAGTTGTTACCACCGGAAGTTTCCAGTGAAAGCTTTGAACCTTCATTGGTACCGCGCCAGCCGGTCGTGGAAGTATCAAACGGAAAATCAGTGGCGCAAGTGCCTGAAGTGCAGATGGCTCTTTCCATGGTTGTATATTCATCGTGCGTCGGTACATGCCAGCGGGAGGGACAGATACCCTGCACGCCCGCCGTGACGGAGCCATGCATCGCCGCGCTCCACTGATACACGAAGCCGAGTTTACCAGTCTGGATATTGGCCAAAATTTCTTCAGCTAAATTGCCGGCCGCTGGCGGATAGGCGTAGAAACCAAGGTCAGCGCCTGTCCACAGTCCGCCACTTCCGACTGGTCCGCGTGTAATGGAAGTGCCGTCGGGATATCTGGTCGTCATCATGTTGGAGGTCATCCAGCACTGGGTACCGATCTGAACGCTCCCATAGGTATTGCCGTCGATATCGGTGACCGTCCCTCCGCACGGCCAGCCCATCGAAACCGTCTTCCCCGAAAAAGTCGCGATCACCGCGTCGGTTTTCAAAATGCTTGGGTCAAGGGCGATCGGATACGCCTCAGCTTTGGCAGTAAATGAGGTTGAAAGAATTTTGGTTGCTTTTTCAAATTTCCAAACCAAATCAGTCCTGTTGCCATCTTTGTCTAAAAAGTATGGCTTCGGAATAGTGAAGTCAGGTGACGTGCCCTGCGGTCCTGTGCCGTCGTCGAAGAAGACATTCGCAACTCCGCTTCCGTCGATGGTCACGACGGCGCCGGTCAGGGTGTATGAGACGGATTCGATGCTGTTTTTCTGTTTGTCGTAGAGGGTCCAGTGCTTGAAAAGCCACTGTTTCTCTTCTCCCTGCTCGGTCTTTCCGGTATAGAATATGGTCCGACCGTCACCTGAGGAATACGTGGAGAGGACCGGGTCTTTCTGTATGATATCGAGGAGTTTCTTGTTTTCGGGAGTTCCGATGTTTTGAGCCTTGTCCGATTGCGTAAACGCAGCTCCGTCCTTATGGACGATACCTATGATCCGATTATCTTGGAGAGCAATGGCGACCGGAAGATCAAGCGATTTCGGGAGACGTATCCGGAAGGGAGATTTGGAATGCAAAGAGACATCGACGCCCTGGCTTCCGTTGCGTTCGAGGTCGTATCCGGAATCGGCCGTCGGTTGTGCCACGGTGTCGGCAGAGGGAAGGGAGATGGCTGGAGAAGTATGGTCCGCACTGGACAGTTCGGGGACCGGCAAAGAGGAATGGACAGCGCTCGAAATCGCCCAGACGATACCGGTGAGGACGAGGATGAAGACGAGTCCGCCGATCAGTTTTGGCGTGTGCTTGGAAAGGAAGGGTCGCATAAGATGAAATGTTTACATGTTCATTGAAAGTATACCATACACGGGCAAGAATCAGGACATTTCTCATCCCCTCTTTCGACCCCGTCCCCGCTTTCGACTTTCGACTTTCGACTTTTCACTTGTGACTATTCTCCCGCCCCATCTGTCATGCCGGGCTACGACCCGGCATCCATGACTTCGTTCCCGTCCCCGCTTTTCACTTTCGACTTTCGACTTTCGACTACTCTCCGACTTTTCACTTGTGACTATTCTCCCCCGCTCCCGTTCCCGTCTGTCTCCGCGAGGAGTCTTCGACGTGGCGGTCCATGACCAAGCCCTCCCGACTGTCATTCCAAGCGAAATCCGTAAGCCTGGCGCATGCCGGGAAGGAATCTGCTTTGTTTCATCCCGGGGGCAGATCCCTCCACTCGCAAAACCTCGGTCGGGATGACAGAGTGGGTAAACCTCGGTCGGGATGACAGCGTGAGAAGTTGTCATTCCGAGCGAAGCCGAGGAATCTGCCCCGTAAAACCTCGCTGCCTCTTTCCCCGTATTCGATCCCTACTTTCGACTTTTCACTTGTGACTATTCTCCGCCTTTCGCCTTTCGTCTTTCGCAATTGACCCAGCACCCCGTCCCCGTCCCCGCTTTTCACTTTCGACTTTTCACTTGTGACTATTCTCCGACTTTCGACTTTCGACTTTTCACTTGTGACTATTCTCCCGCCCCATCTGTCATGCCGG